>LR590468.1:631666-947500 GCA_901472505.1 Proteus vulgaris | reverse complement strand
CTGTCATGCCAATAAAACGGCTATTTTTATAACGTTGTTGAGCATGACCAACCGCGGCACCTTTCATTGGCGCTTCCATCGCACCCGGGCCACAACCTGTACAAATATTAAGTTCTCGTAGCCCTAATTCGTTACCCACTTTTCGGCCATAAAGATACTCAGTTTCATTGATAGAGTGGCCTCCCCAGCACACAATCATATTAGGATCTTCATCAATATGAAGGGCTCTTGCATTACGTAAAATGGAGAATATGGTGTTAGTGATGTGAGAGCTATTTTCTAAATTAAGGTGGAGGTCACGTTTGGCTGTAGTGATCTGTCCATGAACAAACAAAATGTCACGAAGTACAGCGAATAAGTTAGCTTGTAGTGAACGAATAATTTTTCCGTCAACAAAGGCGTCTTCAGGAGGATTGACTAACTCTAATTTCACGCCACGTTCACGGCGCAGTACGTTAATATCAAAATCTTGGTATTTAGATAACAGTTCTTTACTACTATCAGTAAGGCTACCAGAGTTGAGGACAGCAAGAGAACAATTGCGAAACAGCTGGTAAAGATCACTGCTTGCGGTTCTTTTAAGCATATCAACTTCTAGCTGTGAAAGCAGATCCATGGAACCTAATGGGCTGACATGAGTTATCACGTAGGACTCCTTTTTCTCCTGAAATAACAAACTGAAGTGCAATTGATCTTGGTATAACACAGATCATATTAACATACAGGCATTATTCCTATTATTGTCTGGCTAATCGACTGATTTTTGGAACAAACTCACAATTACTACGCCAAGGATTGATATCTAATCCCCCCCTTCGTGTATATCTTGCGTAAACAGTTAATGTTTCTGGCGTACAAAATTGCATGATATCGTGGAAAATTCGCTCAACACATTGTTCATGAAATTCATTATGTTGCCTAAATGAGACTAAATAACGTAGCAATTTTTCACGATCAATTTTTTTACCTTTATATTGGATAGCGACAGATCCCCAATCGGGTTGATGGGTAATAAGGCAGTTTGATTTTAACAGATGACTGACCAGCGTTTCTTCAACCCGTGTATCGGTTGTCGATCCGTTTAACCATTGTGCATCAAACTGATAATTATCAATTTCAATATCTTGTTCATCAATACACTCTCCAGCAAAATCAACAATAGGTTGTGATGTAAAATGCGAAAGTGGATAGATAGTTAGATTCACTTTACCTTTAGCACAAGAGGTTAAATCTTTAAGTAAGGTTTTTTCAACGATATCCCAGTTTTCAAAGCGAGTTTGATTAAAGCTGTTGAGGTACAGTTTAAAGCTTTTAGATTCAATGAGGTTTTCAGTGGTTGCATCTAATTCAACATGGCCAATCGCGACTTGCGGTAGTCCTTTGCTATTAAGCCATGAGAGCTCATACATAGTCCAAATGTCGCCACCATGAAAAGGTAAATTTTCAGCAGTTAAAGAGAGTGAATCTCGATTTAGGCTACGTGGTACACCCTGCAATAATTTAGCATCATATTGCGTATGATATTGAGTCTCTTTGCCTAAAGATAATGTTTCAAGAGATTTATCACCTTGATATAAAGACATAACTTACATCCTAACTTTAACTGAGAATAAAAGAAGGCTAATTATACTATTGAAACATCAATAGTATACGAATGCTTTATTTTTGATACTCTGAATTAGTAACATAATCAGGTAACATAATCAGGTAACATAATCAGGTAACATAAGGGCTAATTTTTATTTAATAATAAAGTTAATAACCATGATTGAAAACATCTCCTCTGAATTAAAAGCTTTCACGCAAAAATATGTTGACTTGTGGCAAGAAAAATCAGGTTTACCTCCTGCGAGTGAAGAGCTCTATGGTGTTCCTTCAGTTTGCATATCAAGAACGGGTGATGAAGTCGTTTATTGGTTACCTCAACCTTTTGTAGGAACGGACAAACTGGAAAAAGTTGAAAAAGCGATGGGGATTATCATTCGCCCTGAATTGCATAATTACTTTACTACTCAGTATGCGGGGGATATGCAAGTTCGCTTTAGAAATACTCATCTAAGTTTGATCCAAGTCTGGAGTGAAGAAGATTTTATTCGCCTACAAGAAAATATTATTGGGCATTTAGTGACGCAAAAGAGACTGAAATTAACGCCAACTTTATTTATTGGCACAACGGATTCAGAAAATGAGATCATTTCTGTCTGTAATGTTTCTGGTGAAGTTATTCTTGAAACGTTTGGCCAAAAGAAAAGAGAAGTTCTAGCTGAAAACTTATCTGTTTTTTTATCAGAATTAGCCGTGGTGTATAGTGACTGATGTAGTCTTTAAACTATTTTCTGTGTGAGATATATCTTACAAAAAAGAGTCTGTTTTTTTAGTAAATAGGCTCTTGTATAAGAGTAAATTTAATTTATTTAAGTAGAGCAATAACTTATTAACCTATTGTTTTTGCTTATGGTTATATCTATTTAATTACATTTATTTTGTGGGTTGTTTAACTAATCAATTATTGGCATTCTACGTCCACCAACGAAGGGACTGTTTGGTGACCGATATAATGTAAAGTAATCAAGGGCACAGGAAATAGGATATTTCCATTAATGTGGATACAGACTTAATCACAGGGATAGATAAAACGGTCTTGCTTGGATGCATGTGTTGTACAGACAGTTATTTTTCTTGTCTAAAAGGAGTTTCGGCTCCTTTTATTTTTTTATTTGTTTTCTGCTATTCCATCCCAATGTTATCCTTATTCGTAGGTTTTATATAAGGAATATATGATGACACCAGAACAACGCATTTTAGCGAAATTACTCTTAATCGAAGAAGAGATGAAGAACATTGAGCTATGGCAATTAGGGTCACCAACTGAACAGGCATTTGAAAGCATTGAACCTTTTTGTATTGACACAATGAGTGCACACGAATGGTTACAGTGGGTATTAATTCCACGATTGTCATCAATGATTGAAAACAATATGCCATTACCTCATGCATTCTCAATCGCTCCTTATTACGAAGAAGCATTTAAAGATGATGAAAGTCGCGACTTTACTGATTTACTCAACCATTTGCGTGAACTTGACGCAATGTTTAAATCATAAGGCCGATCATGCTAGATATTATTTATCAAGATGAATATCTTGTTGCGGTGAATAAACCGGCAGGTTGGCTTGTTCACCGTAGTTGGCTTGATAGGCATGAAACTGTGTTTGTTATGCAAACACTAAGAGACCAAATAGGGCAACATGTTTTTCCTGTACACCGCTTAGATAGACCTACATCAGGGGTTTTATTAATGGCGCTTTCCTCTGATGTTGCAAGAGCCCTTTCCCAATCTTTTGAACAACATAAAACAGAAAAAATTTACCATGCTGTAGTAAGAGGGTATGTTGAAGAAGCATTAGTAATTGATAGCCCTTTAGTGGAAGAGTTAGATAAAATTGCTGATAAATTTGCAACTCAGCCACCACAAATTCAAGCGTGTGTAACACATTGTCAGCCATTAGCAACCGTTGAAAAAGAGGTTGCTATTGGGCGTTATCCTACATCTCGATTTAGCTTATTAGAATTGCGTCCTGAAACAGGTCGTAAACACCAATTACGCCGCCATATGTCTCATATTCGTCATCCTATTATTGGTGATACTGCTCATGGTGATTTACGTCAAAATCGCGGTGTGGTAAATCATTTTCAATCTCATCGCTTGATGTTACATGCAAGCCATCTAAACTTAATTCATCCAATAACATTACAACCGCTTAGTTTAACGGCTAAGTGGGATTTACCTTGGCAACACCTTATTAATCAGTTTGATTGGCGTGGATTAAGACCTGAATTAGAGCAGTATGGTGACGATTTAGCTCATCATTTTTAATTCCTTTCTTATTTGAATATTGCTTTCAATATGTGACTATCAAGGCTTTTTTACTTAAGTCTTGATGGTTTGCGCAAATTCATAGTTTCTATTAACTATTTGTAAAATATATAATTCTACAAATTGATCTGATCACATGTATTGAAACGTGACAGCTATCATGTATTCATTTGGCGATTTATTTTATGATGTAAAATAAATAAGGCTTATCATTAGATAAGTTTATGAAATAAAAAACCACATAACTTTAAACAAATAAAAAACCTACAACATATAAAACCCACATTCCGGGAGTCTGCTTGATGTTTAAAAACCTATTTGTTGTTTTACAAAAAATCGGAAAGTCCTTGATGTTACCGGTATCTGTACTACCTATTGCCGGTATTTTATTAGGGGTTGGTTCCGCTGATCTTTCATGGATCCCTTCTTCTGTTTCTCAAGTAATGGCAGAAGCGGGGGGTTCAGTTTTCTCTAATATGCCACTTATTTTTGCTATTGGTGTTGCGTTAGGCTTTACCAATAATGATGGGGTATCTGCGCTGGCCTCTGTAGTCGCTTACGGTATCATGTCTAAAACCATGATAGTGGTTGCTCCTTGGGTTTTAGGACTCTCGACTGCGGAAATTGAGGCTCAACACCTTACTGATACTGGTGTGCTAGGAGGAATTATTGCAGGTATTATTGCAGCCTCTATGTTTAACCGTTTTTATCGTATTAAATTACCTGAGTATTTAGGATTCTTTGCGGGTAAGCGTTTTGTTCCTATCATTTCAGGCTTAATTGCTATTTTTGTTGGGATTATCTTATCTTTTATTTGGCCTCCTATCGGTACGGCTATCCAACGTTTTTCTGAATGGGCGGCCTATCAAAACCCTGCTGTTGCTTTTGGTATTTACGGTGTTGTAGAGCGTGCATTAGTACCATTTGGTTTACACCATATCTGGAATGTACCGTTCCAAATGCAAGTGGGTGAATATGTCAATAGTGCTGGGCAAGTATTCCACGGTGATATTCCTCGCTATATGGCAGGTGATCCAACTGCGGGTATGTTATCGGGTGGTTTTCTATTTAAGATGTTTGGTTTGCCTGCTGCTGCAATTGCAATTTGGCATTCAGCACGCCCTGAGAATCGTGTAAAAGTGGGTGGTATCATGATTTCTGCGGCATTAACAGCCTTCTTAACAGGGATCACTGAACCTATTGAATTCTCATTTATGTTCGTCGCACCAATCCTTTATGTCATTCACGCTATTTTGGCAGGCTTAGCATTTGTCATTTGTATTTTGTTAGGAATGCGTGATGGTACAAGTTTCTCTCATGGTTTGATCGACTTTATCGTATTAAGTGGTAATAGTAGCAAGCTGTATCTGTTCCCAATTATTGGCTTACTGTATGCGATAACATATTACTCTATTTTCCGTTTCTTAATCGTGAAACTAAACCTGAAAACTCCAGGCCGCGAAGTGGAAGATAAAAACGCGAAACAAGCTGATAAAAGTGCCATGGGACAATCTTTAGTCGCTGCGTTTGGTGGTAAAGACAATATCAGTAGTTTAGATGCCTGTATCACACGTTTACGTATTGGTGTAAAAGAGATTGATAAAGTTGATCGTGATGAATTGAAAAGATTGGGCGCTGCTGGTGTAGTCGTTGTCGGCTCGGGTATCCAAGCGATTTTTGGTCCTAAGTCAGATAATCTAAAAACTGAAATGGATGAATATATTCGGTCTTTGGATAGTGCTGAATAAATAACTTATTGATTGTAATATCAAATCATAAAGCACTCCCATATAAAAATAGGGAGTGCTTTTTTATTGCAATAATATTGATACTGGGTATGGCATTCTGTTAAGTATTAAACAGAATGGAGAGATATCATGCCAACCTTCATAGATAGTCATAGAAGTTTTTTATTATCCATAACAGATATAAATGATAAAACAGATAGAAAGAGTATTGAGTTTGATAAAAATAGTATTTCACTTTTTTTAAAAAAAGGAAATGATGATGTTTTTATTGCCAATAAAGATAAAAAGTTCTTATTAAGCAATATAAAAAAAGAATTAGACAATTCAATTGATAAATATACTAATCACGGTGAAAATAAAAATCGTATAGAAAAACTAAAAAAAAGGATTAACTTAGGAGGTGTTAAGTTTTTTTTTGATAATAAAGATAAAATAATTAGTGTGAAAAACATTAATGATATTGGTGATGTTAGAAAAATATTTGATGGATTACTTTCTTATAAAAAAGAGGAAAGTGTTTGTACTAAAGTGAGAAAGAGTATTTATAATACGAACTCTTTTGAGGGAGTGGTCTTCAATGATAAAAATCCAATTATAAATAGTTTCATAAATCATAAGGTTAAGTTATCTTCATCTAAAAATAATAATGTTGGTTTTTATGGATGTAATATGTCTATTATGAAAATGGAAGAGGAAATTAAAGAAATTCAAGATGAAATTAAAGAAATTCAAGATGAAATTAAATTACTTGAAAATGAATTATCTTCTAAAATAAGAATTAATAATAAAAAATAATTGATACAACCTTAGCAATAAATAAACTTGTTGATCTTTTAGAATATAATGATTTATCTAAAATAAATGTTGATATATTAATTGCAAAGGAAGAGGAATTTAATAATGAGGTGATTATTGTTAGTAGATTAAATTTAATGGAGAAAATAGATGGGGTTGATAAATTAAAGGAATTAAAATCTAGCTTGGAAAAAATAAAATGTATAAAAATAAATATTTTTATTTTTGTTGAATCGGTTAATGGTAGACAAATTTCACTATTAAGAAGTTTAGATAATAAATTGAAAAAATACACTGCTGGGATTAATAGTAAAATACCAAAAGAAAATATTTTATTGGATATTAATAAAATTGCTTCAGTACTTTTTATTAATAATAATGATCGAGAGAATTATAATGGTTTTTTTTCTAAAATATATAAGATTCTTTTTCCTAAATCATATCAAAAACGACTAGATATCAATAATAAAGCGCATGGTAATATAATGCTAATGCACGAGAATTTTAAATGTCATATTGAATAGCGATAATTTTAAAGATGGAAAAACTACCTGAGTGGGCTAATAAACTAATAACAAAAACTTTAAAAGAATCAAAACCTAAAAATGATATTCTTTGGCTTTTTTCAAAAGAAAGAAAAGAATGGAATAAAATTTTCAACATGCTTATTGTTAAATAAAGGCATAAAGGAGTTATTGATAACTAAGATGTTGTTAATGAAAATATAATAAGTATTTTATTTATTCTAATGAGTTTAAGGATGAGATTAAGTAATTAAAGACACTGAAGCTTGAGATAAAGATTAAATTTCTATATGTTAGGCAAACTAAGTTTATTGAATTTTAAACCGCATAAAGTAGGTAATCATTATGGCTAAAATTGGTATTTTTTGTAGGTACAGTTTACGGAAATGCATTAGCGGTTGCTGAAGAGGCTCAACGTATTTTACTTGAGCATAAACACCAAGCTAATGTTTATGAAGAAGGAACTCTTGTGGATTGGAAAAAAATATTCGACCGTATTAGTGATAACGTCGAGTACAGGGCAAGGGGATTTACCTGATACTATCGCATCTTTATTTCATGAATTACGTGATAATGTGGGATATCAGCCAAACCTAAGTTACGGTCTAATTGCGTTAGGTGACAGTAGCTATGACTACTTTTGTGGTGCGGGGATGAAGTTTGATGAGTTGTTACAGGAGCACCAAGCAAAACGTATCGGTGAAATATTGAAAATAGACGGAATGGATGTCGCAGAGCCAGAAGTATTTGCAATAGATTGGCTTGAAAACTGGGTCAATCTATTAGATTAAATAAAAAATAACCCAATAATTAGTTGGTTAACAAAATAATGAATAATATTTTTGATTTTAAAACACCGCTTGTTTCTGCTTTATACAGTAAGTAAGCGGTGTTTTTTATAAATCTAACCTATATTGGGCTAAAATTGCCTGTTATTAACGGCGAGTCAGCTTTTCTAAATCAGCTTCAATTTCAGCAATTTTATTTGCTACAACATGTTCAAGGTGGCGCAAGTCATCTAGGATTTTATGTTTTAAATCGACTTCTACTTGGTCTTGTTGGCAAATTTGATCTAATTCTTCAATTACATAACGTAAGTTAGTATTGATTTCATTTACTTCTTTAAAACCTTGTCCTGATTGACCATCAGAAATTGTTTTACGTTGGCGTGGATATTTAAATTTTACGCTTTTTGCAAAGAATTCACCTTTGTCTTTGCGGAAATAGATTTTTAAAATATCGTTGTTAGCTTCTTGGCGTAGGGTATAGCGGTCAATATCTTCAGGATGCGGGATCCCTAAATTTTTTAAATTATCGTACATATATTGGCACCTGATAGAAAGATGAATGAAAGAATAGCGAACAGAATTAATTCTATCCGCTGTTCTTATATTAGTCGATAGTTCTTAACAATTCATTAATACCAACTTTTCCACGTGTTTTAGCATCAACTTTTTTCACGATCACGGCACAGTAAAGACTGTAGCGTCCATCTTTCGACGGTAAATTACCAGATACAACAACAGAACCTGCGGGAACTCGACCATAATGCACTTCGCCTGTTTCTCTGTCATAAATCTTGGTACTTTGACCAATATAAACGCCCATTGAAATAACTGCGCCTTCTTCAACAATAACACCTTCAACAATTTCAGAACGAGCACCAATAAAACAGTTATCTTCAATAATCGTAGGGTTTGCTTGTAGTGGTTCTAAGACACCGCCAATTCCTACACCGCCAGAGAGGTGAACATTTTTGCCTATTTGGGCACATGAGCCTACCGTTGCCCATGTATCAACCATGCTACCTTCATCAACGTAAGCACCGATATTAACGTAAGAAGGCATTAAAACAGTATTACGAGCGATATAAGCACCTTGTCTAACGGCTGCAGGTGGGACAACACGAAAGCCTTCTTTTTCAAAACGTGCTTGATCATAATCAGCAAATTTCATAGGTACTTTATCAAAATAGCGACTTTCACCGCCGTCCATCACTTGATTGTGATTAATACGAAAAGAGAGTAGAACCGCTTTTTTTAACCATTGATGGGTCACCCCACTGACCGTCAATTTTTTCTGCCACCCGCAATTTTCCGCTGTCTAGCTGTTCAATAACGTTATTAATCGCATCACGGATATGAGGCTCAACGTTGTTTGGGGTGATATCTGCACGATGTTCAAAGGCGTTATCAATAATAGATTGTAATGCTTGCATCAATAGTATTTCCTATATGTATTGTCGTGGGTTCCTATATTTTATCCTTTGAAACTAGGGCTTTTGTCAACCTTTCTACGACTTCATCCTTCATTTTTTGGTTTAACGCCTTATTTTCGCTATCGGTTAATACGAAAAAGTCTTCAACACGCTCACCTATTGTGGTTATTCTTGCACCATGTAATGACAATGAAAGATCAGCAAAAACTTTACCAATAATCGCTAGTAATCCTGGGCGGTCACGCGCAAATAATTCCATATAAGTACGTTTATTATGATTAGAAGCGACAAAATTAATTTTTGTCGGAACGTCAAAATGGCGTAATTTTGCAGGTAATAAACGTGTTTTTGCATTGGCGTTATAAGGTGCTGATACAACTTGAATGAGTGCTTTGCGGATAGCATTATACCTATCAAGAGCAAGGGGCTTGCCATTAGGCTCAAGTACAATAAAGGTATCCATAGCCATATTATCGCGATTGGTAAATATCTGTGCGTTATGAATATTTAAATTACGTCTATCAAGCTCACCTGCCACGGAAGCAAAAAGAGAGGGCCTATCTGCGCACCAAATAAATATTTCCGTGCCACCATGTTCTGTTTGTTGGCTGATTAATACCATGGGATCAGCACTATTATGTTCAATTAAAGCAAGGGCATGCCATGCAATTTTTTCTGGTGTGTGCCGTAAAAAGTAATCGGCGTGACAACGCCCCCAAATTGCTTGTAATTTTTCTTCATCAACATGCTCTGTACGTAAAATAGTTAGTGCTTGCAAACGATGATGACGGATGCGTTCACGTAAATCAGGAATAGAATGCATACCTTGGCGTAATTGAGTTTCTGTCGATAGAAAAAGCTCACGTAATAAGCTCTGTTTCCAACTATTCCATAGACTACTGTTGGTCGCGCAGATATCAGCAACAGTTAAACATAAAAGGTAGCGTAATCGGCTTTCATTTTTGACTTCTGATGCAAACTGAAAAATGATGTCGGGATCTTGAATATCTCGTCGTTGTGCTGTGACAGACATAAGTAAGTGATGACTAACCAGCCATTCAACTAAAGCAGATTCTCTCTTATTTAAACCATGTTGTTGAGCAAAGAGAACAACATCTTGTGCTCCTAGCTCTGAGTGATCACCATGGCGACCTTTAGCAATGTCATGAAAAAGTGCAGCTAAACGAAGTAATTCAAGTTGTGGAAGTGTTGGGTAAATTTCAACACAAAGTGGGTGTTTTTCATGATTCTCAGAGAAACCAAAGCTTTCCAGCTTTTGCAAAACACGAATAGTGTGTTCATCAACGGTATAGGCATGGAATAAATCAAACTGCATTTGACCGACAATATTGTTCCATTGCGGGAAATAAGCTGCTAAGACACTGTGTTTGTGCATAGGAACGAACGCACCGGAAACGGCGTGAGGATGACGCAAGATCTGCATAAAAATTTTGCGTGCTAGTGGGTACTCACATAAAGGTTGGACTAAATGACGACGTGCATAACGTAAATGACGTAGTGTTGTAGAATAAATTCCCGTGATCTCTTTATGTTCTGCCATACGTAAAAATAGACGCATAATAGCGATAGGATCATCAAGAAAGCAGCTATCGTCGACAACATCAATTAGCGAGCCTCTTAGCTGAAATTCATTGTCTAATGGTCGAGGTTTTACATTAGGTTGTAAAGCAAGAATAGCTTCATCAAATAATTGAAGTAGCATATCGTTTAACTCACTGACACGGCGAGTGACCCGATAATAATCCTTCATCATTTTTTCAACTGGCTGATTAGCTTCTCCTTGATAATTTAAACATTGAGCAACGTTAAGTTGTCTATCAAACAGTAGGCGATTATCGTAGCGAGAAAGTACGAGGTGTAATGCAAAGCGAATTTTCCATAGTGTGTATTGGCATTCCAGTAGTTCTTGCCCTTCTGCAGGAGTTAAAAAGCCAAAATTTACCATCTCAGAGACAGAAGCTGCACCAAAATGACGATGAGCAACCCAAATTAAAGTGTGAATATCGCGAAGGCCGCCAGGGCTATTTTTAATATCAGGTTCAAGATTATAACTGGTGCTATGAAATCGTTGATGTCTCTGTTTTTGTTCTTCGATTTTGGCAGCAAAAAAAATCAGGTGATGGCCAAAATCCTTGGGCTGAAAATATGATTGATTAATTGTTGATAAAGTGACTGATTACCGCAAACAAGACGAGCTTCTAGTAAATTTGTCGCTACTGTTAAATCAGAGAGACCTTCTAAAAGGCACTCTTCCATTGTTCTAACGCTGGCACCGATTTCAAGGCGTACATCCCAAAGTAAGGTAATTAATTTACTCACTTTATCAGAGACTTCTGGTGATAAAGGCGAATCACTTAAAAAAAGAAGATCAATATCAGAAAGGGGATGTAATTCTTGTCTACCATAGCCCCCCACAGCAATAATACTAAGATCAGGATAATCAGATAATTGAGTGTAACGCCATAATTGAGTTAAGAGTTGGTCGATAAAATGACTACGCGCTTGAAGTAATAAAGTTACATCAACATCGTGGTAAAAAGCATCCGCTAACCAAGACTGAAATTGTTCGATAGATTGTTTTAATTCAGTGTGATTTTGTGTGTTTTTCGTCAGCAAAAAAGGGGAAGGGGGCTGTGTTTGAAATGCGTTTTTAGTAGTCATCATTCATCTTCTTACTCAATGTTTGCCTATGATAGTAAGACTAATGTTAAAACGATAACCTGACTAGCAATTCTGTTATTTCATTGCAAATAAAATAAAAAAAGCGACATATCTCGAAAAAATATGTCGCTTTTACATTGTAAATTGAAGTGCGTTATTCGTTAATTAATACCGCCGAAATAAACGGCTCTTCTTCTTTACGTAACGTCATGATTTCACAGCCGTTATCAGTAACCACCAAGGTGTGTTCATATTGCGCAGACCAGCCTCTGTCTTTGGTTTTAACAGTCCAGCCATCTTTCATTGTGCGAATACCGGTAATCGCCTGTGTTGACCATAGGTTCAATAGTGAATGCCATGCCTTTTTGTAACACAACACCGCTATCATCTGCATCGTAGTGCAGAACTTGTGGCTCTTCATGGAATCCTTCGCCGATACCATGGCCACAGTATTCACGAACAACAGAGAAATCATGGCCTTCAACAAATTTTTGAATCGCTTTACCTAATTCACGTAAACGGATGCCTGGTTTAACCATTTTAATTGCTATAAAATATAGGCTTTCTTGGGTGATACGACACAAACGCTCACCTTGAATGGTTGGTTTCCCTACGATAAACATTTTTGAGGTATCACCATGAAAACCTTCTTTAATGACAGTGACATCAATATTAACAATATCGCCATCTTTAAGGATTTTTTCTTCGCTAGGAATACCGTGGCAAATAACATCGTTAACAGAAATACAGACTGATTTAGGGAAACCGTGATAGTTTAGACAAGCAGGGATTGCCTGTTGTACATTAACAATATGTTCATGACAAATACGGTCTAATTCAGCGGTATTTACGCCAGGTTTTACGAAAGGTGCGATAATTTCAAGAACTTCTGCCGCAAGACGACCCGCGACGCGCATTTTTTGAATATCTTCTTCTGTCTTGATTACAATAGCCATTTGAGTTCTTCGTCTAGATTAAAAACCACAATACGTATGAGATAACACAATTGGGTTGCTTCATATTTTGTATTGCAGGTTAAATGAATGATGATGAGAAATAATTCTGATTACTATTTATGATATCAGTAGAAAGTAGGCATGCCAATAAAGAGGGTGCTTGCAATCTGTCTGATATCGAGAATAATCACGCACATTACGCCTTCTTTATCTTGTTGTCTTTCCTTATTGCGCTTTTCTCTCTGGTGTTTCTTAGCGATTTGATAGTAGAACAAGATCCACCGTAATTGTTTTAATAATCTCTTTTTTCTTTGGTTAATATCCCTAACTTTATCTCAAATAAGCCGTTATCAAACACAAGTAATAGTGGTTTCTTAAGGTTATTTATGGTATAAAGCGCGCCGGAGTTCTGTTATTGCATCACATCCAGAGTAGTAACAGTAAATCTGAATATTCAATTGTGTTAATTACACACACAAATCGACACATAACGCCGGGGTGCTCTTATGTAAAGGTTTAAACCTTTACAGCTGATGAGTCGGTCGTATGGGATTTGTGGACGAAATAACCCCAAATTTAAATTTATAGAGGTCTAAAATGGCAACTGTTTCAATGCGCGATATGCTGCAAGCCGGTGTTCACTTCGGTCACCAAACTCGTTACTGGAATCCAAAAATGAAACCTTTCATCTTTGGTGCGCGTAACAAAGTTCATATCATTAACTTGGAAAAAACGGTTCCAATGTTCAATGAAGCTCTGGTTGAACTGAACAAAATTGCTTCTCGTAAAGGCAAAATCCTGTTTGTTGGTACTAAGCGCTCTGCCGTTGAAGCTGTTAAAGAAGCAGCTGAAAGCTGTGACCAGTTTTTTGTAAACCACCGCTGGTTAGGCGGTATGCTGACTAACTGGAAAACAGTTCGTCAGTCAATCAAACGCCTGAAAGATTTAGAATCTCAGTCTCAGGACGGTACTTTTGACAAACTGACCAAGAAAGAAGCGTTAATGCGTTCTCGTGAACTTGGTAAGTTAGAAAACAGCCTGGGTGGTATCAAAGACATGGGCGGTTTACCTGACGCTCTGTTTGTTATCGATGCTGAACACGAACACATTGCTATCAAAGAAGCAAACAACCTGGGTATCCCAGTATTTGCTATCGTAGATACTAACTCTGATCCAGATGGTATCGACTTCATTATCCCTGGTAATGACGATGCAATCCGTGCGGTTAAATTATATCTGACCGCTGCAGCTACAGCTGTTCGTGAAGGTCGTTCTCAAGATCTGGCTGTTCAGGCTGAAGAAGGCTTAGTCGAAGCTGAATAATAAGGCATGCTCGTAAGAGCCCTTATTTAACCAGGTATTGCTATATATTGGTTAGGGGGCCTCAATAGGCCCCCTTTACACATCTGCTATGAGAACATCTATGGCGAGTCCATAGAAAAGTCGAGGAAGAAACAAATGTCTGGAATTACCGCTGCATTGGTAAAAGAACTGCGTGAACGTACTGGCGCAGGCATGATGGAATGTAAAAAAGCGCTAGTTGAAGCTAATGGTGATATCGAATTAGCAATTGACAACATGCGTAAATCAGGTCAAGCAAAAGCGGCTAAAAAAGCAGGCCGTGTTGCAGCTGAAGGTATCATCCTTGCAGAAGTTGCTACTGATGGTAAATTCGGTGCGCTGGTTGAATTGAACTGTGAAACAGACTTCGTTGCTAAAGATGCTGGTTTCATCGCTTTCGGTAAAGAAGTTATGGCTACTGTATTAGCAGACAAAACTGATGATATCGAAGCTCTGAAAGCTAAATTCGAAGAAGCACGTACTGCATTAGTTGCTAAAATCGGTGAAAACATCAACATTCGTCGTGTTGCTGTATTAGAAGCTGAAGAATTAGGTACTTATCTGCACGGTGCTCGTATCGGTGTTTTAGTTTCAGCTAAAGGCGCTAACGAAGAACTGATCAAACACATTGCTATGCACGTTGCTGCAAGCAAACCAGAATATGTTCGTCCTGAAGATGTTCCTGCTGACGTTGTTGAGCATGAACACCAAATTCAGATGGATATCGCAATGCAATCAGGTAAACCACGCGAAATCGCAGAAAAAATGGTTATTGGTCGCATGAACAAATTCACCGGTGAGATTTCTCTGACTGGCCAGCATTTCGTAATGGATCCAAGCAAAACTGTTGGTGAACTGCTGAAAGAAAACAATGCTGATGTTATCAACTTCGTTCGTTTCGAAGTGGGTGAAGGTATTGAGAAAGTTGAAGCTGATTTCGCAGCTGAAGTTGCTGCAATGAGCAAATAATAACGCTATGCGTTAACAGAGCCGCCTTATGGCGGTTCTATTTTGTTACAATCTCCACTGACCGTTTGCTTTTTTTTGTTAAAAAGAGAAGCTATCTAAAACCTCCAATTGACTAATCTGCTTAGGACAGAACACCATGGCAACCAATGCAAAACCCGTATACCAGCGAATTTTATTAAAGCTGAGTGGCGAAGCTCTACAAGGCGCAGAAGGTTTCGGTATCGATGCGAGCGTACTTGATCGCATGGCTCAAGAAATCAAAGAACTCGTTGAATTGGGTATACAAGTCGGTGTCGTAATTGGCGGTGGTAACTTGTTCCGTGGCGCAGGTCTTGCGGCGGCAGGTATGAACCGTGTTGTGGGTGACCACATGGGAATGCTCGCAACAGTAATGAATGGTTTAGCAATGCGTGATGCACTGCATCGTGCTTATGTTAATGCTCGCCTTATGTCAGCCTTTCCACTAAATGGTGTCTGTGATAACTACAGTTGGGCGGAAGCAATTAGCTTATTACGCCATGGCCGTGTGGTTATTTTCTCGGCGGGTACAGGCAATCCATTCTTTACTACCGATTCAGCTGCGTGTTTACGCGGTATTGAAATTGAAGCTGACGTTGTATTAAAAGCAACGAAAGTGGATGGCGTTTATTCAGCCGATCCAACCAAAGATCCTGATGCAGTACTTTATGAGAAACTGACTTATCAGGATGTATTAGAACGTGAATTGAAAGTCATGGATCTTGCTGCATTCACATTAGCCCGAGATCATAATTTACCTATCCGCGTATTCAATATGAATAAACCGGGTGCATTACGTCGGGTTGTAATGGGTGAAAGTGAAGGAACTTTGATTTCTCACGCTTAATACACAGAGACAACGGTATAATTTGGCGTTAACATCTAGAGTACGTCAATTCATTTATGTCGATATCATTTTATATCGACTGGAAGATAACCAGTTCCCAAGGGTTTATAACGTGATTAATGAAATCAAAAAAGATGCTCAAGAACGCATGGATAAAAGCGTTGAAGCACTAAAAAGCCAGATTAACAAAGTTCGTACTGGTCGTGCGTCTCCAAGCCTTTTAGATGGTATTGTAGTGGAATACTACGGAGCGCCAACACCATTAAATCAAGTTGCTAACGTTGTTGCAGAAGATGGTCGTACACTGGCAATCACTGTATTTGACCGTACTTTAGCACCAGCTGTTGAAAAAGCGATTATGGCATCAGATTTAGGTTTAAATCCTTCATCTGCTGGGGCAATTATTCGTGTTCCGCTACCTCCATTGACTGAAGAACGTCGTAAAGACTTAATCAAAGTTGTTCGTGGTGATGCAGAGCAAGGTCGCGTTTCTGTTCGTAATATCCGTCGTGATGCTAACGATAAAATAAAAGCCTTACTGAAAGATAAAGAAATCAGCGAAGATGATGAACGCCGTTCACAAGATGACATTCAGAAATTAACTGATATGTTCATTAAAAAAATTGATGATGCATTAGCGCTGAAAGAAGCAGAGTTAATGGAATTCTAATTTTTATATCTTTTTTTGATAATGCCGCTTTTAGCGGCATTATTTTTGGTTATTTATTTGAAAATTCGTGCTTAATACCTTCTTTTAGTCACATTATTTATTAAAGTTTTCATCTTTCTCCCTCATTTATCTTGTCATACTGATATAATTCTCTTTAATTAAAAACGTTGTAGACATACTGATTGATTAATAAATGAAACAAATAACTATATTAGGCTCAACAGGGTCTATCGGAACAAGCACACTTTCCGTTATTGAAAATAACCCTGATAAGTATCAGGTTCTTGCTTTAGTTGCAGGAAAAAATACAAATAAAATGGCGCAACAATGTGTCACCTTCCAACCTAAATATGCTGTGATGTCTGATGAACAAAGCGCAAATCAGCTTAAACAGTTACTCGCAAATACATCTTGTAAAACAGAAGTCTTATCAGGCTCCCATGCAATTAATGAAATAGCAGCGCTTGACGAAGCTGATCAAGTTATGTCTGCGATAACCGGTGTTGCCGGACTCAAACCAACACTTGCAGCCATAGAAAAGGGTAAAAGAATTTTATTAGCCAATAAAGAATCACTGATAACCAGTGGGCGTCTTTTTTTTGATGCGGTGGCTAAGTATGGCGCAACTGTATTGCCGATTGATAGTGAACATAACGCGATTTATCAAAGTTTACCTAAAACTATCCAAGAAAATTTAGGCCATGCATCTTTAGCTGATGAAGGCGTGACCAGTATTTTACTAACGGGATCTGGTGGACCTTTTCGCTATACCCCGTTAGATGAACTTGAGGCAATGACGCCAGACCAAGCTTGTGCACATCCAAATTGGTCAATGGGACGTAAAATATCGGTTGATTCTGCAACAATGATGAATAAAGGGCTAGAATATATTGAAGCTCGCTATTTCTTTAATGCATCAGAAGAAGAAATGGAAGTAATTATTCATCCTCAATCTGTTATTCATTCAATGGTTCGCTACCGTGATGGCAGTATTATTGCTCAAATTGGCGAGCCAGATATGAGAACACCTATTGCGTACTCAATGGCTTATCCTCATCGCACTCAGTCAGGTGCAAAAGCATTAGATTTTTTTGAGATTCAATCGCTAGAATTTATTCGTCCTGATTACCAACGTTACCCTTGTTTAGCACTTGCCATTGAGGCTTCTAAACGTGGTCAAGCGGCAACAACTGTGTTAAATGCCGCTAACGAAGTGGTTGTTGATGCTTTTTTACACGAAAAAGTGAAGTTTACTGATATTGCTAAAATTAATCGCAAAGTCGTTGAACATTTTGACCTATCAGAGCCTCAAAGTATTAATGATGTTCTAGAAATTGATAAATTAGCCAGATTAGAAACTCATCAGATAATCACCCAATTTGTATAATGGTGATTATATTTAATATAGGGTGTTTGTTCGTCTTTCTGGCTAATGGTATAGTTGCCGAATCACTAAAGACAATAATGAAAATTAACAGTTCATTACTAAAGCTGTTGCTTTAGCAACTTTGAGGCTTTGCCAAAGGCCGTGGGTGACACGGTTTTTTTGTGCATGGGGTATCCGAAGAGGACTGTCTGTATCAGTATCAGATTAGCAAAGGGTTAAATTGAGTGAACTTATCCAGTGACGATTCATCCGCATCAAAAACCAAAGCATGTTGCTATCATCATGGATGGCAATGGACGCTGGGCTAAAAAGCAAGGGAAACTCCGAGTAACGGGGCATCGCGCGGGAATTAAAGCAGTGCGGGATGCGGTTAGCTTTTCCGTAAAACACAAAATTGAATCACTAACGTTATACGCATTTAGTAGCGAAAACTGGAATAGGCCTGAGCAAGAAGTCAGTTCTCTCATGGAATTATTTGTCTTCGCCTTAGACAATGAAGTGAAAAACTTACATAAACATAATGTTAAACTTACGGTGATTGGCGATATCAGTCGCTTTAGCCGTCGCCTACAAGACAGAATAAAAAATTCTGTCGCACTCACTGCGAATAATACAGGACTTAATTTAAATATTGCAGCTAATTACGGCGGACGATGGGATATTACTCAAAGCGTAAGACAATTAGCGACATCCCTCTCAAAAGGAGAAATTAATCTCGAAGATATTAATGAAAATGCCATATCTTCACATCTTTGCTTGCATAATCAGCCTGGTGTTGATCTAGTGATCCGGACTGGTGGTGAACACCGCATAAGTAATTTTCTTATTTGGCAAATAGCTTATGCTGAGCTTTATTTTACACAGGTTTTATGGCCTGATTTTGATGAACAAGTTTTTCAGAATGCACTTGATGCTTTTGCTAAACGGGAAAGACGTTTCGGTGGTACTACATCAGAAACAGACACTATAAATCTGGGAGGATAATTTGCTTAAGTATCGTGTCATCACCGCATTAATTTTAATCCCTATTGTTATTGCCGCTCTATTTCTACTGCCTCCGGTGAGTTTTGGGTTAGTGATTATTGCTATATCAGGCTTAGCGGGTTGGGAATGGGCTCAATTTATTGGTTGGCATTCTCAAGGTAAACGTATTGCAACAGGGGTGGGTTTTGCTGCATTGTTGCTCGTTATGCAGTTTTCTTTACCCAATTTTGACCACCTACTCGACACTCCAATGATAAAAAATGGTTTGTGGGCTGGTTTAATTTGGTGGGTAGCCGCAATTTTATTAGTTGTAAGTTATCCTAATTCAGCCAATATGTGGAAAAATTCAGTTTTTATTAAGCTATTGTTCGGTATATTGACGATTGTTCCTTTTTATTGTGGCATGATGGCATTGCGTATGTTGGGGTATAGCACTGACACTTACACCGGCGCATGGTGGTTACTGTATGTCATGATATTAGTTTGGGCTGCTGATTCTGGTGCTTATGCGTTTGGACGCTTGATGGGGAAAACATAAAATGGCTCCTAAAGTGTCTCCGGGTAAAACTCTTGAAGGGTTAGTTGGCGGATTGATTACCGCTGGCGTGGCCTCATGGTTATTTACCTATTTCGCACCAGTCATCGAAGTTCCTAATAATTTATTATTAATATCAGGTGTTGTTGTCATAGTATCTGTATTTGGTGATTTGGCTGAAAGTATGTTTAAACGGGTTTCAGGCATTAAAGACAGTAGTCAATTAATACCAGGGCATGGTGGTGTGCTTGATAGAATTGATAGTTTAACTGCGGCTATTCCAGTTTTTGCAGGATTGGTCTTTCTGATTTCTTCTGGCTTTAAACTATAAAGGTAAGCAATGGGTATCCTGTGGAATCTTGCCGCATTTATTATCGTTTTAGGTATTCTGATTACGGTACATGAGTTTGGGCATTTTTGGGTAGCTAGGCGCTGTGGGATCTACGTTGAGCGTTTTTCTATAGGTTTTGGAAAAGCTATTTGGCGCAAAATAGATAAACATGGTACTGAATTTGTTATCGCATGGATACCTTTGGGTGGCTATGTAAAAATGTTAGATGAACGCGTTGGTGAGGTTTCACCTGAACGTCGTCATCTGGCATTTAATAATAAAACAGTTGGACAACGAGCCGCCGTTGTTGCTGCCGGACCAATTGCCAACTTTTTGTTAGCAATCGTCGCCTATTGGATTGTTTTTATGATAGGTGTTCCTGCATTAAAACCAATAATTGCAGATATTCGTCCGAATTCTATTGCAGAACAAGCAAAATTAACGCCTGGAATGGAACTAAAATCTATTGCAGGTATCGAAACGCCTGATCAGAATTCAGTTCGTTTAGCATTAGTCAGTAAAATTGGTGCCAAAGAGGTTTCATTTGTTGTGTCAGACCCAAATTCACTCTCTGAGAGTGAGAATATACTGAATTTACAACATTGGAATTTTGATCCTGAAAAACAAGATCCCATCTTATCTTTAGGGATTATGCCTGTTGGCGCGAGATTGGACTCAAAAATTGTTGAAGTAACGGTAGGCTCTGTTGCCGAAAAAGCAGGTTTACAGGCAGGGGATCGTATCGTTACAGTTGATGGACAGCCAATTGATACATGGCATCCATTTACTTATTTTGTTCGACAAAGCCCAAATAAACCATTGGCACTTCTTGTTGAACGCAATGGCTCTTCGTTGGAATTAACGATTACACCGACAGCTATTGCACTGAAAGATGGCACTGAAGTAGGGCAAGTTGGTGCGCAATTACAAGTATTACCTCCTGATGAGCAATACTTGATAATGCAACAATACAATCCATTTTCAGCACTATATGAAGCTACTGATAAAACATGGCAGTTGATGGGTTTAACTGTCAAAATGATTGGCAAGTTAGTGGTGGGTGACGTCAAATTGACTAACCTTAGTGGACCCGTTTCTATCGCGAAAGGCGCAGGAATGTCTGCTGATTCTGGGTTTATTTATTATTTGATGTTTATGGCGCTTATTAGTGTCAATCTGGGGATCATTAACTTGTTTCCCCTGCCTGTCTTAGATGGCGGGCACCTGCTTTTCCTGGTTATCGAAAAGATAAAGGGAGGGCCGGTATCTGAGCGTGTACAAGATTTCTGTTATCGCATTGGTATTATGGCACTGATGCTTTTAATGGGGCTTGCACTTTTCAATGATTTCTCTCGCTTATAATTGGTAAGCAGGGACCGGTTAGGAAAACACAAAACAACGATGGCGATGAAAAAGTTGCTTATAGCGTCGCTGCTGCTGGGCAGCGCCACTGCATACGGTTCAGACGGATTCGTAGTTCAGGACATTCAATTCGAAGGTCTTCAACGCGTCGCCGTTGGTGCAGCATTACTGAACATGCCAGTCCGGGTTGGAGACTCGGTTAGCAATGATGATATCAGTCGAACTATCCGTTCGTTATTTGCGACAGGAAACTTTGATGATGTTCGTGTTCTGCGTGATGGAAGTACACTGATTGTTCAAGTAAAAGAGCGTCCAACTATTGCCAGCATTACTTTCTCTGGTAACAAAGCAATCAAAGAAGATATGCTAAAGCAGAATCTTGAGGCTTCTAATATTCGTATTGGCGAGACGCTCGACCGTACAATGCTAGCGAATATCGAGAAAGGGCTTGAAGATTTCTACTATAGTGTTGGTAAATATAATGCAACTGTAAAAGTGGTTGTTACGCCTCTTCCCCGCAACCGTGTTGACTTAAAACTTGTGTTTGCAGAAGGTGTATCAGCAACAATTCAGCAAATCAACATTGTTGGTAATAAAGCGTTTTCTACTGCTGAGCTCGTTAACCGCTTCCAATTACGTGATGATGTGCCTTGGTGGAACTTAGCCGCTGATGAGAAATATCAAAAACAAAAATTGGCAGGTGACCTAGAAACATTAAGAAGTTTCTATCTCGATCGTGGTTATGCCCGTTTTGATATTGAATCAACGAATGTCAGCTTAACGCCAGACAAAAAAGGGATTTACATTACCATTAACCTGAAAGAAGGTGATAAATACACGGTAGAAAATACCGAGATCAATGGTAATACGGCTGGCTATACCAAAGAGATTGAAGATCTTATCCAAATTGCACCAGGCTCTCTTTATAATGGCGCGCAAGTCACCAAAACAGAAAATGATATTAAAAATCTGTTAGGTCGTTATGGATATGCTTATCCTCGCGTAATGACAAACCCTGAAATTAATGATGAAAATAAAACTGTTAAACTGCATGTAAATGTCGATGCAGGAAACCGTTTCTATGTTCGCCAAGTACGATTTGCAGGTAATGATATCACTAAAGACTCTGTTTTACGTCGTGAAATGCGTCAAATGGAAGGTGCGTGGTTAGGTAGCGATTTAGTTGAACAAGGTAAAGAGCGTTTAAATCGTTTAGGTTATTTCGAAACAGTTGAAACTGAAACGCAACGTATTCCGGGGTCGCCTGATCAGGTAGATATTGTTTATCGCGTAAAAGAGCGTAACACAGGTTCTCTTAACTTTGGTGTCGGTTTCGGTACTGAAAGTGGCGTGAGCTTCCAAGTGGGTGTTACTCAAGATAACTGGTTAGGTACAGGTAACGCAGTTGCGATTAATGCGAGTAAAAATGACTACTCAACTTATGCAGAATTATCTGTTACTGATCCATACTTTACTGTTAATGGTGTAAGCTTAGGTGGTCGTATTTTCTATAACGACTTCCGTGCAAATGACGCTGATTTATCAGGTTATACCAATAAATCATATGGTGTAGATGGTACATTAGGTTTCCCAATTAATGAATATAACTCAGCCCGCCTTGGCTTAGGCTATACTCATAATGGTTTGTCACGTATGGAACCTCAGGTTGCTATGTGGCGTTATCTTGAAAGTATGGGTGAACATCCTAATTTTAAAGATCGCGAATCTTTTAGTGCCGATGACTATACGGTTAGTCTGGGGTGGACTTTTAATAATTTAAACAAAGGCTTCTTCCCAACATCAGGTGTGAGAAGTAACTTAAGTGGGCGTGTGACTGTACCTGGCTCTGATAACAAGTACTACAAAGTAACTTGGGACGGTATGGCGTACTACCCAATTGATGAAAAAGAGTCTTGGGTAACCCTGTTTAAAGGTCGTTTAGGCTATGGGGATGGTTTAGGTGGTAAAGAATTACCATTCTATGAAAACTTCTATGCGGGGGGGGGCTGGCACCGTTCGTGGTTTCCGTTCAAATAATATCGGGCCTAAAGCCATTTATCTTGGTGAAAATGGTAAGCCAAAACCAGGTGAACCATCGAGTGACGCAATTGGTGGTAATGCTATGGCTGTGGCAAGTTTCGAGCTGATTACACCAACCCCATTTGTGGATGATAAATATTCCTCTTCAGTCAGAACGTCGGTGTTTGTTGATGCGGGTACAGTGTGGGATACCAATTGGAGTAGTACAAACTCTACTTGGACTGCAGGTATGCCAGATTATAGTCGTGCAAGTGATATACGTGTTTCGACCGGTGTTGCGTTACAATGGTTATCCCCTTTAGGCCCGTTAGTATTCTCTTATGCTAAGCCAATAAAAGATTACGAAGGGGATAAATCAGAGCAATTCCAGTTTAATATTGGTAGAACGTGGTAGCGATGTAAGTAAGGTTGATGCCTGATTCACTATGCTGAAAAAGGCATCCGATTTCTGACAAAAAATTATTTTTGGTTTTAAGGAGTTTAATCGTGAAAAAATTGTTATGTGCCGCTGCCCTAGGAATGGCATTGACCATGTCAGCAGGTGTTCAAGCCGCAGATAAAGTGGGTGTTGTGAACATCGGTCAAGTTCTCCAACAAATTCCTAACCGCGATGCGGTAGAGAAACAATTGGAAAATGAATTCAAATCACGTGATACTGAATTGCAAAACTTGGGTAAAGCATTGCAGACTGCTGTTGAAAAATATCAAAAAGATGCACCAACCATGAATGCAACACAACGTGCAAATACAGAGAAAGATCTGGTTGCTAAACGTGAAGCATATGCACAAAAAGCACAAGCTTTTGAGCAAGACTTTAGTCGTCGTCAAGCTGAAGAACGTAATAAAATCATGAAACGTGTATTAGATGCCGTTGACGCAGTAGCGAAGAAAGAAGGTTATGATGTGATTTTAGATGCTAACACCGTACCTTATTTCGCAGACGGTAAAGATATTACTGCTCAGGTTCAAAAACAGGTTAAATAATAGATGTTTTCAATTCGATTAGCTGATCTTGCTCAGCAATTGAATGCACAGTTACACGGCGATGGTGATATCACTATCGCCGGTCTTGCTTCAATGAGCCTAGCAAATAGCGAACAAATTACATTTCTTTCTGATAGTCGTTATCGTGAGAAATTAACTGAATGCCAAGCAGCTGCCGTTGTATTAACAGAAGCTGATCTTCCGTTTTGTCCCGTTGCTGCCCTTGTGGTAAAAAATCCGTATCTTGCCTATGCTCAAATGGCGCAGATTATGGATACAACCCCACAACCCGCACAAGATATTCATCCAAGCGCTGTGATTTCTCCTGATGCTAAATTAGGAAAAAATGTGTCAGTGGGGGCAAATGCCGTTATCGAATCCGATGTTGTCCTTGGTGACAATGTTGTGATCGGTGCAGGATGTTTTGTTGGTAAAAAAGCACACATCGGTGATAATAGCCGTTTATGGGCAAATGTATCGATATATCATGAAGTTATTATTGGTAAAGATTGCTTAATTCAATCAGGAACAGTGATTGGCTCTGATGGTTTTGGGTATGCTAATGAACGTGGTAATTGGATCAAAATTCCACAATTAGGTTCTGTCGTCATTGGTGATCGTGTGGAAATTGGTGCATGTACGACGATTGACCGAGGCGCATTAGATAACACAGTTATCGGTAATGGTGTTATCATTGATAACCAGTGTCAAATCGCACATAACGTCATTATTGGTGACAACACCGCTGTTGCGGGGGGCGTCATCATGGCGGGTAGCCTGAAAATAGGGCGCTATTGTATGATTGGTGGAGCAAGTGTTATCAATGGTCACATGGAAATCTGTGATAAAGTCACGGTAACAGGAATGGGGATGGTAATGCGTCCTATTACTGAACCAGGGGTTTATTCTTCAGGTATCCCGCTACAACCGAATAAAGCATGGCGTAAAACCGCAGCACTAGTGTTGCGAATTGATGAAATGCAAAAAAGACTTAAGTCGCTTGAACGTCAAGTAGAAAGTAGCGACAAGTAACAAAATACGTCATTGACGGTTGTTACCTATTTTGCGACCTGCGGGTTAACTCACTTTTTTGAGTCACAGCAGGTCGTGTCATTATTAATTAGACGCAGTTTTATTAGACAGGAAGAGTATTGCAATGAGTGAGAATCATACTCTGCAAATCGAAGAAATTTTAGATTTACTTCCACACCGTTACCCATTCTTATTGGTTGATCGTGTCCTTGATTTTGAAGAAAAGAAATTTCTAAGAGCAGTAAAAAATGTATCTTTTAATGAGCCTTTCTTTCAAGGTCACTTCCCAGGAAAACCTATTTTCCCAGGCGTATTGATCCTAGAAGCCATGGCACAAGCAACGGGTATTTTAGCGTTCAAAAGTGTAGGAAAGCTGGAACCTGGTGAGCTTTACTATTTTGCTGCTATTGATGGTGCTCGCTTTAAACGTCCTGTCTTACCTGGGGATCAAATGATCCTAGAGGTAGAATTCATTAAAGAACGCCGCGGTGTTGCTCGCTTTAAAGGTGTCGCTAAAGTTGATGGGGAAATTGCCTGCGAAGCTGAAATGATGTGTGCTCGCCGCCGTGAGGTCTAGCCTATGATAGATAAATCCGCAGTCATTCACCCTTCCTCAATTATTGAAGAGGGTGCGGTAATTGGAGCTAATGTTCGCATTGGCCCTTTTTGCGTTATTGGTGCAAACGTGGAAATCGGTGAAGGTACTGATATCAAATCTCACGTTGTTATCAATGGACATACGCGTATTGGTCGAGAAAATCAGATTTACCAATTTGCTTCTATTGGTGAAGTTAATCAAGATCTGAAATATCGTGGTGAACCCACACAAGTCATTATTGGTGATCGCAACCTTATTCGTGAAAGTGTGACTATCCATCGTGGAACAGCTCAGGGTGGTAATATCACAAAAATTGGTAATGACAACTTACTGATGATTAATACACATGTTGCGCATGATTGTATTATTGGTGATCGTTGCATTATTGCCAATAATGGAACACTTGGTGGTCATGTCACTTTAGGTGATTTTGTGATTATCGGTGGTATGAGTGCGGTTCATCAGTTTTGTCAAATTGGCTCTCACGTTATGGTGGGCGGATGTTCAGGTGTGGCACAAGATGTACCTCCTTTTGTTATCGCACAAGGAAACCACGCAACCCCTTATGGGCTGAATATTGAAGGATTAAAACGCCGAGGTTTTGCTAAAGAAGATCTTCATGCTATTCGTAATGCTTATAAAGTCCTTTATCGTAATGGTAAAACACTGGAAGAAGCACGCGAAGAAATTGGACAATTGGTTGCAGATAATAATAATCCGCATGTTAAATTGTTCAGTGATTTTCTGGAAAACTCAGCAAAATCTAACCGTGGCATCATTCGCTAATAGGATATGACCTTGTCAGGCCAATTATCTACTGTTCAGCGTCCGTTAGTCATCGGCTTAGTCGCTGGTGAAACGTCCGGTGATATCTTGGGCGCGGGATTAATCCGCGCTCTAAAACAAATGCATCCCAATGTCCGTTTTGTCGGTGTTGCTGGCCCTCTTATGCAAGCTGAAGGTTGTGAAGCTTGGTATGAGATGGAAGAGCTTGCCGTTATGGGGATCGTTGAAGTTCTTGAACGTTTACCTAGATTATTAAAGATCAGAAAAGATCTCACTCAACGATTTTCAGCATTAAAGCCGGATGTTTTTGTGGGAATTGATGCGCCTGATTTTAATATCACCCTTGAAGGCCGTTTAAAGCAAAAAGGGATCAAAACGATTCACTATGTCAGTCCATCGGTATGGGCTTGGCGTCAAAAACGGGTTTTCAAAATTGGCAAAGCGACGGATTTAGTTTTAGCATTCCTGCCTTTTGAAAAAGCGTTTTACGATAAATATCAGGTTCCTTGCCGTTTTATTGGACATACAATGGCAGATGCAATCGCCTTAAATCCAGATAAAAAAGCTGCTCGTAAACATTTAGGAATACCTGAAGATGTCTCTTGTTTAGCCCTCCTTCCTGGTAGTCGTCATGCAGAAGTTGAAATGTTGAGTGCAGATTTTATAAAAACAGCACAGTTACTAAAACAACAAATACCAATGCTTCATATTGTTGTGCCGTTGGTAAATGCTAAACGACGTATTCAATTTGAGCAGATCCATCAAGATATTGCACCTGAACTCGACATTCAGTTGCTTGATGGACAAGCTCGAGAAGCGATGACAGCAAGTGATGCAACCTTATTAGCATCAGGTACAGCAGCACTAGAATGTATGCTGACGAAGTGCCCTATGGTTGTTGGATATCGTATGAAACCCTTTACTTTTTGGTTAGCAAAAAGGTTAGTGAAAACACCTTATGTTTCGTTACCTAATTTATTAGCAGGTCGAGAAATAATCAAAGAGCTATTACAAGAAGAGTGTACGCCAAGGGCATTGTCGGAACAGCTTTTACCTCTTTTAACGGATGAAGAAAAAGTACATCAACTAAAAGAGATATTTTTACAACTTCATAGTGCTATTCGTTGTCATGCGGATGAGCAAGCAGCAAATGCAGTATTAGAATTGGCAGAGAAATAATGGAATTTGTATATCCAAAAGCAAATCTTATTGCTGGAGTTGATGAAGTCGGTCGTGGACCTCTGGTTGGTGCTGTAGTAACGGCCGCTGTTATTCTTGATCCGGCAAACCCGATTAAAGGATTAACAGACTCTAAAAAATTAACAGAAAAAAAACGTAATGCACTGTATGACGAAATACAAGAAAAAGCATTATGCTGGGCTATCGGTCGTGCGGAGCCTGAAGAAATTGATGAGTTAAATATTCTTTGGGCAACGATGAAAGCAATGGAACGCGCTGTTGCTGGATTATCTATTACGCCTGATATGGTTTTGATTGACGGCAACCGCTGTCCTAAATTGCCAATGGCTTCTCAAGCAGTCATAAAAGGGGATAGTTTAGTTCAAGAAATTAGCGCAGCGTCTATTCTTGCTAAAGTCACTCGTGATAGAGAAATGGAAGAGTTAGATAAGCTCTACCCTGATTATGGTTTTGCTAAACATAAAGGGTATCCAACGGTTTTCCATATGGAAAAACTGGCCTTATTAGGGGCAACACCCTATCATCGAAAAAGTTTTGCGCCTGTAAAACGAGCATTAAATTTAAAGTAATCCACAGAGTAATTAAATATTATGGCAGATCCTCGTTTTATCCATCTTAGGGTACACAGCGATTATTCAATGATCGATGGATTGGCAAAAACAGGGCCTCTTGTGAAGAAAGTGGCTTCCCTGGGAATGCCTGCTTTTGCGATTACTGATTTCACTAACTTATGCGGGTTAGTGAAGTTTTATGGAGCCGCACACAGTGCTGGCATTAAACCGATCATTGGTGCTGATGTTTATCTCGAAACAGAATTATTAGGTGATGAATATGCTCACCTTACTATTCTTGCCCGCAATAATGTGGGTTATCAAAATCTTACTTTACTCATTTCTGAAGCATACAAGCACGGTTATGGTGCAGCTGGGCCGATTATTAAACAAGAGTGGCTAACAACCTATAAAGAAGGACTCTTGTTGCTTTCGGGTGGAAGAATGGGCGATGTAGGTAAGTTCTTGCTTCGTGAAAATCGCACTTTAGTTGATCAATGTCTTGAGTATTACCAAACTCACTTTCCTGATAGTTATTATTTAGAACTTATTCGAACAGGTCGCCCTGATGAAGAGAGTTATTTGCATAAAGCTGTTACTCTCGCTTCTGAAAAGGGTTTACCTGTTGTTGCAACAAATGACGTCTGTTTTCTTGATAGTGATGACTTTGATGCACATGAAATTCGTGTTGCAATTCATGATGGATTTACGCTCTCCGATCCCAAACGACCTAAAAATTATAGTCCGCAGCAATATATGCGCACAGAAGAAGAAATGTGTGAATTATTTGCTGATATACCAGAGGCATTGGAAAACAGCGTTGAAATAGCCAAACGTTGTAATGTTACAATCCGTTTAGGGGAATACTTTCTTCCACAATTCCCGACAGGGGATATGAGTACTGAAGATTTCCTCGTTAAAAAATCTCGAGAAGGCTTAGAAGAACGTTTAGCTTTTCTGTTTCCAGATCCCGAAGAACGGCAAAAAAGACGCCCTGAATACGACGAACGTCTGGATATCGAGCTAAAAGTGATCAACCAGATGGGATTTCCTGGCTACTTCCTTATCGTGATGGAGTTTATTCAGTGGTCTAAAGATAACGGTGTTCCTGTGGGGCCTGGGCGAGGCTCTGGTGCGGGTTCTTTGGTTGCTTATTCACTCAAAATTACTGACCTTGACCCTCTTGAATTTGACTTACTTTTCGAACGTTTTCTTAACCCAGAACGTGTTTCAATGCCTGACTTTGATGTCGATTTCTGCATGGAAAAACGCGATAGAGTAATTGATCACGTTGCTGATATGTATGGTCGTGATGCAGTATCTCAGATCATTACATTTGGTACGATGGCTGCAAAAGCGGTTATTCGAGATGTTGGGCGCGTTTTAGGACATCCTTACGGTTTTGTTGATAGAATTTCGAAACTTGTCCCCCCTGATCCTGGGATGACGCTAGAAAAAGCATTTGCCGCAGAACCTCAGTTACCTGAAATTTATGAAGCCGATGAAGAGGTTAAATCTCTTATTGATATGGCTCGTAAATTAGAAGGGGTGACACGTAATGCAGGTAAGCATGCGGGTGGTGTTGTTATTTCGCCAACAAAAATCACTGATTTTGCTCCACTTTACTGTGATGCAGAGGGAAATAACCCAGTTACACAATTTGATAAAAATGACGTTGAATATGCCGGTCTTGTTAAATTTGACTTTTTGGGGCTAAGAACACTCACTATCATTAACTGGGCATTAGAAATGATTAATGCTCGGCGCGCAAAAAAATCACTTGAACCTGTTGATATCTCTGCGATCCCATTAACGGATCAGCGTAGTTTTGATATGTTGCAACGTTCTGAAACTACTGCGGTATTCCAGCTGGAATCTCGTGGTATGAAAGATCTTATCAAACGTCTACGTCCTGACTGCTTTGAAGATATGATTGCATTAGTGGCCTTATTTCGCCCGGGCCCATTGCAATCAGGTATGGTGGATAACTTCATTGATCGTAAACATGGCGTTGAAGAGATCTCTTACCCCGATGTTAAATGGCAACACGAGAGCTTACAACCTGTTCTAGAGCCTACCTATGGCGTTATCTTATATCAAGAACAGGTTATGCAAATTGCACAGGTTCTTGCTGGATATACGTTAGGTGGCGCGGATATGTTACGACGCGCAATGGGTAAGAAAAAGCCTGAAGAGATGGCAAAACAGCGTTCTGTGTTTGAAGAAGGAGCTATCAAAAACGGGATTGATGGTGAGCTTGCAATGAAGATCTTTGACTTGGTAGAGAAATTTGCCGGTTATGGATTTAATAAATCGCACTCAGCAGCTTATGCCTTAGTTTCCTATCAGACATTATGGCTAAAAGCCCACTATCCTGCTGAATTTATGGCTGCTGTAATGACAGCAGATATGGATAACACAGAAAAAGTGGTGGGATTGGTTGATGAATGTTGGAGAATGGGATTAAAAGTTCTTCCTCCTGATATTAATAGTGGTTTATATCATTTCCACGTCAATGATGAAGGTGAAATCGTTTACGGTATTGGTGCAATTAAAGGGGTAGGTGAAGGCCCGATTGAAGCAATTGTAGAAGCTCGTCAGCAAGGCGGTCACTTTAAAGATATTTTTGATCTCTGTGCTAGAACAGAAACGAAAAAATTGAATCGCCGAGTGATGGAAAAACTGATAATGTCAGGCGCATTCGATAAGTTAGGGGCCTCATCGTGCTGCTTTGATGTCTTCATTAGAAGATGCATTAAAAGCCGCAGACCAACATGCCAAAGCTGAAGCTATAGGGCAATCAGACATGTTTGGCGTGTTAGCTGAAGCGCCGGAACAAGTTGAGCGTTCTTATGCCAATATACCTAAATGGCCAGAACAAGTCGTTTTAGAAGGTGAGCGGGAGACATTAGGTTTATATCTAACAGGTCATCCGATTACACGTTATTTAAAAGAAATTGAACGATATGCTGCGGGAACGCGTCTAAAAGATTTAGTACCGACACCACGTGGTCAAATGGTGAAAGTTGCGGGCTTAGTGCTTGCTTCTAAAGTATTTACGACGAAACGAGGAAATCGAATTGGTGTTTGTACTTTAGATGATCGTTCAGGTCGCTTAGAAATTATGTTATTTTCTGATGCATTGGATAAATACCAACATTTATTAGAACAAGACAAGATTTTAATTGCTACCGGGCAGGTCAGCTTTGATGATTTCAATGGTGGGCTTAAAATGACTGTCCGCGAACTTATGGATATCAACGAAGCCCGTGAAAAATATGCACGAGGACTTGCTATCTCGCTATCCGACAGGCAAATTAATGAGCAATTATTAAATCGTCTTCGCGGCGTTTTAGAACCTCATCGTTCAGGCACGATACCGGTTCATCTTTATTTTGAAAAGCATGATGCCTGTGCACGTTTACGATTTGGTGCGACTTGGCGAGTAACGCCAACAGATATGCTTTTAACGGATCTGCGAACTCTGCTGGGTAATGAGCAGGTAGAATTAGAATTTGACTAAAATAGGAATGTTATGAGTCTTAATTTTCTGGATTTTGAACAGCCGATTGCCGAGTTAGAAGCGAAAATTGATTCGCTAACCGCAGTTAGCCAACATGATGAAAAAATTGATATTAATATCGATGAAGAAGTTTCACGCTTAAGAGAAAAAAGCCTAGAGTTAACGCGTAAGATTTTTTCTGATCTTGGTGCATGGCAAGTTGCACAACTTGCACGTCATCCATTAAGACCTTACACGCTAGATTATATTCATCGTATCTTTACTGATTTCCAAGAATTAGCAGGCGATCGCGCTTATGCTGATGATAAAGCGATTGTGGGTGGTATTGCGCGTTTAGATGGCCGTCCTGTTATGGTTATTGGTCACCAAAAAGGGCGTGAAACGAAAGAAAAGATCCGCCGTAACTTTGGCATGCCTGCACCAGAAGGTTATCGCAAAGCACTGCGTTTAATGGAAATGGCACAACGTTTTAATCTTCCTATTATCACCTTTATTGATACTCCGGGAGCTTATCCGGGGGTTGGTGCTGAAGAGCGAGGTCAATCAGAAGCAATTGCACGTAACTTACGTGAAATGTCACGTTTTAGCGTACCAATTATTTGTACTGTTATTGGCGAAGGTGGTTCTGGTGGTGCGTTAGCGATTGGTGTTGGCGATAAAGTGAATATGTTGCAATACAGCACCTATTCCGTTATTTCACCAGAAGGCTGTGCTTCTATTCTTTGGAAAAGCGCAGATAAAGCACCATTAGCGGCTGAAGCAATGGGGATCACGGCAAACCGTTTAAAAGAGCTTAAGCTAATTGATACGGTTATTCCTGAGCCTTTAGGTGGTGCACATCGTCACTATGATGAAATTGCCACCTCATTAAAAGCACAAATTCAATCTGATTTAGAAGAATTAGATGCATTTGATTCAGAAGAGCTGACCAATCGTCGTTATCAACGTTTAATGGAATACGGCTACTGCTGATCTCTTAATATTTGAATGAATTCTGACAAGCCTCATGTTGATGACATGGGGCTTTTTTATTTTTCTTCTCAAAACTGTTTTTACCGAAATAATTAGAATCTGTGATATTAACAATAATGTATTATATATCAATGTGTTAACTTGGTCTCAAAACTAATATTAATTCACTTTTTCACTAAAAGAATAATAAGTCATATCTATTATTTTATGAGGACATTTAATTCATTAATGAGGATAAGCTAATGATATCGTTTAGTGGCAAAGTTGGAATTATTACTGGTGGCAATAGTGGCATTGGTTTAGCTTCTGCAGAAAAATTTTTATCCTTAGGTGCATCGGTGGTTATTACAGGTAGTAATTTAGCGCGAGGACAAAATGCAGAGAAATACCTAAAAGAGAAAGGATTTTCCGGTGAATTCGTTCAAATGGATGTGACGAATGAAAAAGAAAATGAACAACTTATTGATTATGTTGTAAATAAATATGGACGAATAGATTTTGTTTTTGCTAATGCGGGGGTTTTAACGGATAACCTTGCTGATAAATTAGAGTATGAAAAATGGAAAGATGTTTTGGATGTTAATCTAAATGGACTCTTTTTGATTAATAGAGCAATAATTCAATATTGGCTAAAAAATCACCTTTCAGGTGCGATTGTTAATTGCAGTTCAATTTGTTCTTTTGTTGGACAACATGAATTTCCTGCCTATTGTGCATCAAAAGGTGGAGTCAAGTTACTGACACAAACACTTGCCATTGATTATGCAAATAAAGGTATTCGTGTTAATGCGGTTTGCCCCGGTTATATTGATACACCTTTGCTGGATGGCCGTGAATTAGATAAGCAAAAGTTAGCGGCATTACATCCTATTGGGCGTCTCGGCACGCCAGAAGAAGTGGCCAGCGTTGTTGCGTTTTTAGCTAGCGACGCGGCTTCGTTTGTCACTGGAGCCTCTTATTTGGTTGATGGCGGTTTTACCGCTTAATCCTGTTTTCAATAGGAAGCAGGATAATCGCTATTCTGCTTTTTTAGTTTTTTTAACTTCTCTAAAACCTCGGATTTACTTCTATTTCTCACTGATTTTCTAGTGTTGCCTATGCAATAGAGTTACATTTGGTCTTATGTATAGGAATGCTTTGTATTCGTGCAAAATCAGCTCGAAAAGCTTAACATAATCAGTTGGATTCACTGATAAATGATAAAGCGATGAAACAGGATTACGGTTCACTTCTAAAAGAGATCAAACAGCATATTACTCCCCACACCAAAATTTTGGTGGGCTTTAGTGGTGGAGTGGATTCCACCGTTTTATTACAAGGACTTGTTCGTTTACGTGATGAATTCCAATTACCTTTAGAATTAACGGCTCTCTATATTCATCATGGATTAAATATCAAAGCAGATGATTGGCTTGAGCATTGTGCACAATGCTGTCAGCAATGGCAGGTAAATTTTATCAGTGAAAAAGTGAATGTAGATCCTAAAGACGGGGGGCTTGAAAATAGTGCTAGAGAAGCGCGTTATCAAGCTTTTCGCCGTAATTTACAACCACAGCAAGTGTTAGTGACAGCTCAGCATCAAGATGATCAAGCCGAAACTTTTTTACTGGCATTAAAACGAGGCAGTGGTCCTGCAGGGCTTTCGTCAATGCCAGCTAAAATGCTATTTGAGCATAGCTATTTGCTTCGCCCATTACTTAATATTACACGTGAACAAATTGAGTATTATGCGATTGAACAAGGGCTAACTTGGATAGAAGACGATAGTAATCAAGACGATCGTTATGATCGCAATTTTTTACGTTTACGTGTTATGCCATTATTAACGCAACGCTGGCCTCATTTTTCACAAGCAGTGACTCGCAGTGCAGCACTGTGTGGTGAACAAGAAGCTTTATTAGATGAGCTGTTAGATTCTGAACTTAATGCTTTAATGGACAGTGAGCGAAGTTTAGACATCAACCAACTTGCTCATTGTAGTATGATAAAACGCAATGCGTTATTGAGACGTTGGTTTGCTCAACATGATAAAATGATGCCATCTAGAGAACAAATTTTACGATTGTGGCAAGAAGTCGCTTTAGCTAAAGCCGATGCTGAGCCTAAATTGCAATTTTATCAAGATGAAGTTAGACGTTATAAACAACGACTTTACCTTGTGCCAATAATTGATGAGCCAGTTAATAAAATAATTGAATGGTCGCTTACTCAATCACTGTATTTACCCAGTGGGTTAGGGGTTTTATCACTCACAACAGAAAGAGGAAAAAATACGGTTAGAGCGCCTTCAAATGATGAAAAAGTCACCGTTCGTTTTGGTTTAACACAAGCATCTTTACGTATTGTGGGGCGAGAGCATGCTCGACATAGCAAAAAGATTTGGCAAGAACTTGAAGTTGCACCTTGGCGTAGAACACGAATTCCTTTGATTTATTATAATGATACGTTAATTACTGCTATTAATACATTTGTGACTTTTGAGGGAAAAGCAACATCAGAACATGTGATTAATATTGAGTGGCAAGAGGCTCATGAATGAACAACCGCCAGCTGGCGGTTGTTCCTTATTCGGTTATTCCGATTTTATAACAATAGTCCCAAGTTCGGGATTAGAAAAACTGGCAATGATATCCAGTCGTAAATCTTTTGAGCCTTCAGACGTTTTGATTTTTAGGTATTCAACCTTTTTGCTTAAGAAAAGGTCATCAGCAACGCCTTCAATAAGCTCACCATCATGCAATTCAATATGGAGCGCTAAACCACGTTGGCATGCTAGCTCCAGATACTCGTAATCATCACAGTTAATTGGTTGATATTCTGTATTTGTTGACATATTCCCTCACCACTCTTTCGTGGCGGTATAGCCGCCAGTGAATAATTCAGAATAAAATCATTATGCTGTTATTCGATGTGAGCACAATAGTTATTATAATAATTTTCTGAAATAGTGCTTTATTCGAAGTGATTTGAGAAATAACTGGCAATTATAGGTGCATTTATCTTAAAGCGCGTTTTATTACCCCCTTTTATTTTAAAAAATGTTAGAATCATATTGAGAATGATTTATTAAAAAGTACCCAGAATGTAGGGAGTCGATGATGGGGAAAAAACTTTTATTTGCAGCCGTTGCTGCCGGGTTGTTTGTGCTATCAGGTTGCCAAAATAATATTGGCTTATCGCTTGATGGAAAAATTGTAGACCAAACTTATAACAGTATTCTGCCGTGTGCCGATTGTTCTGGTATCGACACCACAATTCTTGTTAATCAAGATGGCTCTTATGTTATGGAGCAAAGCTATCAAGGTTCAGCGGATGATAAACGCAGTTTTTTTGAATCAGGAACTTGGGTATTAGGTAAAGATAAGCTGACGCTGACTAATAGTTATGGCGAGAAAAGCTATTATTTACCTCGTGAAGATAAATTAGTCATGCTTGATATTGATGGTAACGTCATTAATTCGGAGCTAAATTATACATTAGCTAAAGTTCAGCCTAAACAGCTTGTTGGCGAGTTTACCTATTTTGCTGATGCTGGAACCTTTAAAGATTGCCAATCAGGGCGTGTTTATGCAGCAAATGGTATTGAATTAGAAAAAGGTTATTTCTCAACAGGGGTTGAGGGGGGAACACCCGTTTACCTTGAAGTGAAGGGTTATTACAGTATTCGCCCTTCCATGGAAGAGGGTAAATATGACAGAGCGTTAGTTGTTACTGATGAAAAACCCCGTTTTAATCGTCATGGCTCCTGTGAAAACCATCGTGGTGGCAGAAGCTAAGTTTTAGTCTATTTCTCAATAAAAAACCGCTGAATTTGAAGCGGTTTTTTATTTATCGAAATGAAGCCTCTTGAAGATAAGAGGCTTGATAATTAAGCGAGTTGCTCTTTAATAAAGGCAACAACATCGTCAACATTGACCAGTGATTTATCATCACTACGGCGTGCTTTATATTCGATTTGATTGTTGTCTAAGTTACGATCACCAATTACGATAGTGTGTGGAATGCCAATCAGTTCCATATCAGCAAACATCACTCCTGGACGCTCTTTACGATCATCGAAAAGAACATCGATGCCTTGAGCGCGTAATTCGTTATAAAGCCTGTCGGCAACTTCTTTCACACGATAAGAACGGTGCATGTTCATTGGTAAAATAGCGACTTGGAATGGGGCAATTGCATCTGGCCAAATAATACCGCGAGCATCATGATTTTGTTCAATAGCAGCCGCAACAATACGAGTAATCCCAATACCGTAGCAACCCATAGTCACGATTTGGTTATGACCTTCTTCGTTTTGTACCGTTGCTTTTAATGCTTCAGAGTATTTTGTACCGAGTTGGAAAATATGACCCACTTCAATACCACGCTTAATTAGCAACGTTCCTTTACCGTCAGGACTTGGGTCACCTTCAACAACATTACGGATATCTGCAATCTCAGCAACAGGTAAATCACGCTCCCAGTTGATGCCAAAGTAGTGTTTACCATCAACGTTTGCACCAGCGCCGAAATCACTCATTACAGAGACTGAACGATCCATAATTACTGGTAGTGGTAGATTAACTGGACCTAATGAACCTGGGCCTGCATTTACCGCTTGGCGAATTTCAGCTTCTGTAGCAAAAGTTAAAGGTGCGGCAACAATAGCGCATTTTTCTGCTTTTACTTCGTTGAGTTCGTGATCACCACGGACTAATAGCGCAACTAATTGATGGCCACTTTCTTTCGTGCCATGAACAATCAGTGTCTTAACTGTTTTTTCAATAGGTAGATTGAACTGTTCAACTAATTCAGCAATCGTTTTAGCATTTGGTGTATCGACTAAACGTAATTCTTCTGTTGCTGCTGCGCGTGGAGTAGTAGGCATTACAGCCTCTGCTAATTCGATATTCGCTGCATAGTCAGAACCTGTAGAGAAAACAATATCGTCTTCACCGCTGTCGGCTAATACTTGGAATTCGTGAGATGCATTACCACCAATAGAACCCGTATCTGCAAGTACTGGACGGAAATCTAGACCAATACGTGAGAAGATTTTGCTATAAGCTTCATACATTCTGTCGTAAGTCTCTTGTAAAGACTCTTGAGAGATATGGAAAGAGTAAGCATCTTTCATAATAAACTCACGAGAACGCATAACGCCGAAACGAGGGCGTACTTCATCGCGGAATTTAGTTTGAATTTGATATAGGTTTAGTGGAAGTTGTTTGTAAGAAGTAATTTCATTACGAACAATATCAGTGACAACTTCTTCATGAGTTGGGCCTAAAACAAATGGACGCTCGCCTCTGTCTGCAAAACGCAGTAATTCAGGACCATATTGTTCCCAACGACCACTTTCTAGCCATAAATCAGCGGGTTGAACAACGGGCATTGAAATTTCAAGTGATCCTGCGTTGTCCATCTCTTCACGAACAATTTTTTCAATTTTTCTCAGAACACGAACCCCTGTCGGCATCCAATCATAAAGACCAGAAGCGAGCTTACGGATCATGCCCGCGCGAAGCATAAGTTGATGGCTGACAATTTCTGCATCAGCAGGTGTCTCTTTTAAAGTAGAGAGCAAATAGTGGCTAGTACGCATTATTAGGTTCCATTAGAACAAAAATACTTAGGCTGACTGTCACGCCAGTCTATATCAATATAATTAGAGAAAGACTTTAGTCTACCAGTGACTTAGGTCTGCCAAAAGGGGCAACGCATTTTTTTCAATCTGATTTGTTTAAAGACAACGAGAATGACGCTCAGATTGGATAATTCATGATAGCAATATCAATGAAGATAGTAGCAAGTTACCGCGGTTCTATACCAAGAACAAGTGTCTGTTGCCCATTCACTTGCCAGCGAACATTAAATTCAAGTAAATGCACCGCATAGATCCTATCACTTTGCGCCTTTTTTTTATAAGCAGGACGAGGATCTTGTTGTAATACTTGAGTAATAAAACGCGAAAGATGAGGGTATTCGTTTGCATAATGTTGTAACTGTTCTAAAGCGCGTTGTGAAAAGAAAACAGGCATCTCATTATCTGGTGCTTCTTGTGCAAACCCAGCCATCGCATTTGGGCGAGACTCTGCAAACGGTAAGTAAGGTTTGATATCAAGAATAGGTGTGCCATCAATTAAATCAAGACTACCTAATTCTAAAGTAACAGATTGATTTTCTATATTTACTTTTTTTAATTCAACCAAAGACATACCAATTGGATTGGGACGAAAGGTTGAGCGAGTTGCAAATACTCCTATTTTAGTGTTTCCGCCCAATCTTGGGGGACGAACAAGAGGATGCCAGCTTTGTTTTGCTGTTTGATGAAAAATAAAAATTAACCAAAGGTGACTAAATTGCTCTAAGCCTCGAACTGCATCAGGATGATTATAGGGGGAGTGTAAAATAAGTTGGCCACCGCCATCCTGGATTAATCCAGGTTGGCGTGGAACGGCAAATTTTTCTTTATAAGGACTCGATATATATCCTATAGGATTCATTTGGTAGGTGTTCATTTTGTAATGAGTAGTGCTGTGCCTTCACAAATGGCAGATTGGTAGCAACCTAAACCAGTGACAATTTGGCATTCATGTAATAGAACAGCATTGGCATTTTTGTAAGCTGCTTTTGTTGCCATTCTTTTTTTTGCAATAGGCAAACTTGCTGGCGGATCTTGTAATGTTTGGCGGCAAGATTCACCCGCAACAACGCCGAGATCTTTAAACGGAGCACCCAGAAGGTCTTCTGTTTTTTCAACGATACGCACTGAAGGTAAAGTTTGTGATCTTGGTTTTTGTGGTTGCCCTGGTTTATTTAAACGCATATCCGTAAATTTAGACTGATCAACATCAGATGAATTTTGCATTGAACAGCCTGTCATAAACAGCGCCATGATGCCAAGAAGTAGCAAGCGCATGTGCATGGGTCATATCCTCTTTATTATTGTCTATACAAAAATTAAACGGCTCTAATTTAATGCAAATTAGCCAAGTAAAAAAGAGAAAGGCGAACAAATGTCCGCCTTTTTTATAATTAAGTTAAATATTAACGTATTACCAGCCTTTTACCGCACCACCGTTAAAAATTTTATTGGCAGCACTATCCACTTCATCAGTTTGATAGGCTTGAATAAATTTCTTCACATTCTCACTATCTTTATTATCTTCACGAGCAACAATGATATTTACGTATGGTGAGTCTTTATCTTCAACAAAAATACCGTCTTTTGCTGGTGTTAAATTAACTTGGCTTGCATAAGTAGTGTTAATTACCGCTAAGTAGATTTTTTGATCATCTAATGAGCGAGGTAATTGTGGTGCTTCTAATTCAACTAATTGTAATTTTTTAGGGTTTTCAATAATATCAAGCTTGGTAGGTAACAGACCTACGCCATCTTTTAATTTAATTAGCCCAACTTTTTCTAATAAGAGCAGTGAGCGACCTAAGTTTGTTGGATCATTAGGAATAGCCACTTGTGCTTCATCAGGTAAATCGGCTAAATCTGTAATCTTTTTAGAATAACCCGCGATAGGATAAATAAAAGTATTTCCTACAGCTGTTATTTTGTAATTGCGATCTTTAATTTGTTGGTCTAAATAAGGTTTATGTTGGAATGCATTAATGTCGATATCACCACGACTTAATGATTCATTAGGCATGACAAAGTCATTGAAAGTGACGAGTTCTACGTCAAGACCATATTTATCTTTAGCGACTTGTTTTGCTACTTCTGCGACTTGTTGTTCAGAGCCTGAAATAACACCGACACGGATATGGTTTGGATCTTTTTCTTTTTCACCACAACCAGCTAACGCTAATGCACCAACTAAAGCACTTACAACTGCGAGTGATTTAAATTTCAACGACATACATTTACCCTTATTTGATCTGTTAATTAAAAGGCTTCGTTATTAATAATAGAAACCTTCAATCTATTTATTTATGTGTTGTCAGCTTTACTAAGCGATCGCCGAAAAACTGAATGATAAAAACAAGAATAACGAGTAGAACAATGACTGTATTCATAACTGTTGCATTATAGCCAACGTAACCATATTGGTAGCCAATTTGACCTAAACCACCGGCACCAACAGCACCTCCCATTGCGGAGTAACCCACTAATGTAATTAAAGTAATGGTTGCCGCATTAATCAAGCCAGGTAAAGATTCGGGTAATAAAATCTTTTTAATAATTTGCATTGGTGTTGCCCCCATAGAGCGGGAGGCTTCAATTAATCCCTGAGGGATTTCTAACAGCGTATTTTCGACCATACGTGCAATAAATGGCGCTGCTCCAACGGTTAATGGCACAATGGCTGCTTGCAAGCCAATTGAAGTCCCGACAACCATACGTGTAAAAGGGATCATCCATACTAATAAGATAATAAAAGGGATTGCCCTAAAAATATTGACGAGTGCTGAAATAATACGGTAGGCAGGTGGATTTGCCATAATTTGTTCAGGACGCGTGACATAAAGTAAAACACCCAATGGTAAGCCGATAACAAAACCAAAGAAGCCTGAAACAAAGGTCATGACTAAGGTTTCCCAGATCCCACTAATTAATAAATAAATCATTCCTTCAGACATAACCGAGAACCTCTACTTTCACATGATGCTCTTCTAAAAACGCAATCGATTTTTCAGTGTTACCATTCTTACCGTGTAGTTCAGCTAACATCACGCCAAATTTCACGCCACCGGCATAGTCCATTTGAGAACTTAAAATATTAATATCAGCGTCAAAACGACGTGCAACAATAGACATTAATGGTGCATCGACAGATTGGCCGTTAAATTCAAGTTTTAATAATGGGAATAAACCTTCTTCCCACTCTGGTTTCATGCGCTCTTTATAGTCTTCAGGAATATCTAATTGTAATGTCGATTGAATAAAAGCTTGAGAAACAGGCGTTTTAGGGTGAGAGAAAACCGCACTAACAGCATCACTTTCAACTAATTCACCACCACTAATAACGGCAACTTGGTCACAAATACGTTTTACAACATCCATTTCATGAGTGATTAATAAAATGGTGAGGCCTAAACGACGGTTAATGTCTTTCAGTAACTCTAAAATAGAACGTGTTGTTGCTGGATCTAGTGCGCTGGTAGCTTCATCACATAATAAAACGTTTGGTGAGTTTGCTAATGCTCGTGCAATTGCAACACGTTGTTTTTGTCCACCAGATAAGTTAGCGGGGTAATACTCTTTCTTATCAGACAGACCTACTAATTCCAGTAATTCATTAACACGCTTATTGATCTCAGCACGAGGCGTATTATCAAGCTCTAATGGTAATGCGACATTATCAAATACGGTACGTGAGGACAGTAAATTGAAATGCTGGAAAATCATGCCAATACCACGGCGTGCTTTCGTTAATTCTTTATCTGATAACTTTGTGAGATCTCGTCCATCGACCAATACTTCACCTGAAGTTGGTTTCTCTAACATATTTACGCAACGTATAAGTGTACTTTTACCCGCTCCTGACGATCCGATAACACCAAAAATCTGCCCTTGTGGCACGTGCAGGTTTTATATTTGATAGCGCGTGTATAGAACGCTCTCCCTGCTTAAATACTTTGTTTATATTCGTCAGTTTAATCATGTTTTTCTTTATATAAGTAGATATGGGACATAAAGACTATTCTGCCCGAGTTAAAATAGATGTTAAGGCGTCTAGACGGCTAAGTCAATAAAAAAGAGTAGAAGGCTAATAAAGAAAGAAAGCCGTGGATATCATTCTCTATATAAGAAAAAACATGCGATACTAATAAAAATATCTAAATGGAGTAATGTGCTGTGAGTAAGGGGATTTCTGCGATTTTCTTAGATCGCGATGGAACTATTAATATAGACCATGGTTATGTATCTGAAATTGATAACTTTGAATTTATTGATGGCGTTATTGAGGCAATGGCTGAATTAAAAGCTATGGGCTATGCCTTAGTATTAGTAACCAATCAATCAGGTATTGGCCGAGGCTATTATAGTGAAGATCAATTTTTACACTTAACAGAATGGATGGATTGGTCTTTAGCTGATAGAGGCGTTGATTTAGATGGTATCTATTATTGCCCTCATCATCCTGATGCAACTGTAAAAGAATTTAAGAAAGCTTGTGATTGTCGTAAACCTGCCTCTGGTATGTTTATGGATGCTAAAGCACAATTGAATATCGATATGGCTTCTTCTTATATGGTTGGTGATAAAAAAGAAGATATGTTGGCAGCAAAAAATGCAGGTGTAGGTCATAAAATTCTAGTTCGTACAGGAAAAGAGATAACAAAAGAGGCACAAGAGTGTGCAGATTTTGTTCTTGATAGCCTTACAGACTTGCCAAAATGGTTAAAAAGCCACAAAAAATAAGCACTTCGTTTAATTTACCAACAAACGATCATTTTTTTTAAAAAAACTATTGCCAGCCTCAGAAAACTCCCTATAATGCGTCCTCGTTGTCACGGAACAGGGCGCTAAGCGAACTGACTGAGAGAACAAAGAAAAAAGTGTGAAGCCTTGAAAATAAACGCTTGACACGAAATGAGGAAGATGTAGAATGCACCTCCTCGCAACAACGCAGAAGACCGGAAACGGCAGCGAATGTTGCACTGCTCTTTAACAAATTATCAGACAATCTGTGTGGGCACTCGCAGAGACGATATCTTCTAAAATATTAGATGTATCAAGTCTTGAAGAGTGAACAACAAAAGTAAATTCATTTATGAATAGCTAAGTTTTCGATTTCTTTGAGCATCAAACACTTTTAATTGAAGAGTTTGATCATGGCTCAGATTGAACGCTGGCGGCAGGCCTAACACATGCAAGTCGAGCGGTAACAGGAGAAAGCTTGCTTTCTTGCTGACGAGCGGCGGACGGGTGAGTAATGTATGGGGATCTGCCCGATAGAGGGGGATAACTACTGGAAACGGTGGCTAATACCGCATGACGTCTACGGACCAAAGCAGGGGCTCTTCGGACCTTGCGCTATCGGATGAACCCATATGGGATTAGCTTAGTAGGTGAGGTAATGGCTCACCTAGGCAACGATCTCTAGCTGGTCTGAGAGGATGATCAGCCACACTGGGACTGAGACACGGCCCAGACTCCTACGGGGAGGCAAGCAGTGGGGAATATTGCACAATGGGCGCAAGCCTGATGCAGCCATGCCGCGTGTATGAAGAAGGCCTTAGGGTTGTAAAGTACTTTCAGCGGGGAGGAAGGTGATAAAGTTAATACCTTTGTCAATTGACGTTACCCGCAGAAGAAGCACCGGCTAACTCCGTGCCAGCAGCCGCGGTAATACGGAGGGTGCAAGCGTTAATCGGAATTACTGGGCGTAAAGCGCACGCAGGCGGTCAATTAAGTCAGATGTGAAAGCCCCGAGCTTAACTTGGGAATTGCATCTGAAACTGGTTGGCTAGAGTCTTGTAGAGGGGGGTAGAATTCCACGTGTAGCGGTGAAATGCGTTAGAGATGTGGAGGAATACCGGTGGCGAAGGCGGCCCCCTGGACAAAGACTGACGCTCAGGTGCGAAAGCGTGGGGAGCAAACAGGATTAGATACCCTGGTAGTCCACGCTGTAAACGATGTCGATTTAGAGGTTGTGGTCTTGAACTGTGGCTTCTGGAGCTAACGCGTTTAAATCGACCGCCTGGGGGAGTACGGCCGCAAGGTTAAAACTCAAATGAATTGACGGGGGCCCGCACAAGCGGTGGAGCATGTGGTTTAATTCGATGCAACGCGAAGAACCTTACCTACTCTTGACATCCAGCGAATCCTTTAGAGATAGAGGAGTGCCTTCGGGAACGCTGAGACAGGTGCTGCATGGCTGTCGTCAGCTCGTGTTGTGAAATGTTGGGTTAAGTCCCGCAACGAGCGCAACCCTTATCCTTTGTTGCCAGCGCGTAATGGCGGGAACTCAAAGGAGACTGCCGGTGATAAACCGGAGGAAGGTGGGGATGACGTCAAGTCATCATGGCCCTTACGAGTAGGGCTACACACGTGCTACAATGGCAGATACAAAGAGAAGCGACCTCGCGAGAGCAAGCGGAACTCATAAAGTCTGTCGTAGTCCGGATTGGAGTCTGCAACTCGACTCCATGAAGTCGGAATCGCTAGTAATCGTAGATCAGAATGCTACGGTGAATACGTTCCCGGCCTTGTACACACCGCCCGTCACACCATGGGAGTGGGTTGCAAAAGAAGTAGGTAGCTTAACCTTCGGGAGGGCGCTTACCACTTTGTGATTCATGACTGGGGTGAAGTCGTAACAAGGTAACCGTAGGGGAACCTGCGGTTGGATCACCTCCTTACCTAAGAGATACGTGTTATGTGCAGTGCTCACACAGATTGTCTGATGAAGAACGAGCAAAAGCGCGTCTGCGAAGCTGACTGAAGTCCCCTTCGTCTAGAGGCCTAGGACACCGCCCTTTCACGGCGGTAACAGGGGTTCGAATCCCCTAGGGGACGCCAATTGCGCGGTATGAGTGAAAGGCGTACCACACTATAGTCTGATGCAAATCAGAGAATAGTTAAGATAATTTTAGCAAGTTATTTTAACTATTATGCTCTTTAACAATCTGGAACAAGCTGAAAAATTGAAAACAAATCAATATATCACCGAGGTATATTGATGAGTCTCTCAAAATCTCAAACTTTGAATGTGTTTTTCGACATCGAAGTGGGATGAGCGAGCAATTTACAGTTCGAGGCGGCCAGCGCACAGTCAGCGCAACATACATTAGTATGTGAGCATGGCGAGCACTGCCCAACGACGAAATGTAATCTGCACAGCCATCACCACCCAGACGTCATCAAGAAGAAACATCTTTCGGGTTGTGAGGTTAAGCGAATAAGCGTACACGGTGGATGCCTAGGCAATCAGAGGCGATGAAGGACGTGCTAATCTGCGATAAGCGTCGGTAAGGTGATATGAACCGTTATACCCGACGATTTCCGAATGGGGAAACCCAATATCCAATGGATATTATCATTAACTGAATACATAGGTTAATGAAGCGAACCGGGAGAACTGAAACATCTCAGTACCCCGAGGAAAAGAAATCAACCGAGATTCCCCTAGTAGCGGCGAGCGAACGGGGAACAGCCCAGAGTCTTAATCAACAGCAGCATCAGGAGAACGGTCTGGAAAGTCCGGCAGTAAAGGGGTGATAGCCCCGTATCCGAAGATGCTGTTATTGTGAACTCGACGAGTAGGGCGGGACACGTGTTATCCTGTCTGAATATGGGGGGGACCATCCTCCAAGGCTAAATACTCCTGATTGACCGATAGTGAACCAGTACCGTGAGGGAAAGGCGAAAAGAACCCGGCGAGGGGAGTGAAAAAGAACCTGAAACCGTGTACGTACAAGCAGTAGGAGCCCCATCACTCAAGTGCCTCGCACTGAGTGATTGTAAAAACCATTCGAAAACAGCGCCGCGTTTACCTACAAAGTGGATTGATTTTTTCAAGCCGTCGCGCAGTGTACATAGAAGTACACGAGCAACGGAAGTTAAAAAATCGAGCCAGTTTGACAGTAAAAGCAAGCGGGACATTTGAGGATGGGGTGACTGCGTACCTTTTGTATAATGGGTCAGCGACTTATATTCTGTAGCAAGGTTAACCGAATAGGGGAGCCGTAGGGAAACCGAGTCTTAACTGGGCGAATGAGTTGCAGGGTATAGACCCGAAACCCGGTGATCTATCCATGGGCAGGTTGAAGGTTGGGTAACACTAACTGGAGGACCGAACCGACTAATGTTGAAAAATTAGCGGATGACTTGTGGATGGGGGTGAAAGGCCAATCAAACCGGGAGATAGCTGGTTCTCCCCGAAAGCTATTTAGGTAGCGCCTCGTGAACTCATCTTCGGGGGTAGAGCACTGTTTCGACTAGGGGGTCATCCCGACTTACCAACTCGATGCAAACTGCGAATACCGAAGAATGTTATCACGGGAGACACACGGCGGGTGCTAACGTCCGTCGTGAAGAGGGAAACAACCCAGACCGCCAGCTAAGGTCCCAAAGTCATGGTTAAGTGGGAAACGAAGTGGGAAGGCTCAGACAGCCAGGATGTTGGCTTAGAAGCAGCCATCATTTAAAGAAAGCGTAATAGCTCACTGGTCGAGTCGGCCCGCGCGGAAGATGTAACGGGGCTAAACCATGCACCGAAGCTGCGGCAGCAACACTAAGTGTTGTTGGGTAGGGGAGCGTTCTGTAAGCCTGCGAAGGTGTACTGTGAGGTATGCTGGAGGTATCAGAAGTGCGAATGCTGACATAAGTAACGATAATGCGGGTGAAAAACCCGCACGCCGGAAGACCAAGGGTTCCTGTCCAACGTTAATCGGGGCAGGGTGAGTCGACCCCTAAGGCGAGGCTGAAAAGCGTAGTCGATGGGAAACGGGTTAATATTCCCGTACTGGTGGTAACTGCGATGGGGGAACGGAGAAGGCTAGGTTGTCCGGGCGACGGTCGTCCCGGTTCAAGCATGTAGGCAGAGTGATTAGGCAAATCCGGTCACTTAATGCTGAGGTGTGATGACGAGCCACTAAGGTGGTGAAGCAATTGATGCCCTGCTTCCAGGAAAAGCCTCTAAGCTTCAGGTTACCAACAATCGTACCCCAAACCGACACAGGTGGTCAGGTAGAGAATACTCAGGCGCTTGAGAGAACTCGGGTGAAGGAACTAGGCAAAATGGTGCCGTAACTTCGGGAGAAGGCACGCTGGCGGTAAGTGAAGTCCCTTGCGGACGGAGCCGAAGCCAGTCGAAGATACCAGCTGGCTGCAACTGTTTATTAAAAACACAGCACTGTGCAAACACGAAAGTGGACGTATACGGTGTGACGCCTGCCCGGTGCTGGAAGGTTAATTGATGGGGTTATCCTTAGGGAGAAGCTCTTGATCGAAGCCCCAGTAAACGGCGGCCGTAACTATAACGGTCCTAAGGTAGCGAAATTCCTTGTCGGGTAAGTTCCGACCTGCACGAATGGCGTAATGATGGCCAGGCTGTCTCCACCCGAGACTCAGTGAAATTGAACTCGCTGTGAAGATGCAGTGTACCCGCGGCAAGACGGAAAGACCCCGTGAACCTTTACTATAGCTTGACACTGAACATTGAGCCTTGATGTGTAGGATAGGTGGGAGACTATGAAATGTGGACGCCAGTCTGCATGGAGTCAACCTTGAAATACCACCCTTTAACGTTTGATGTTCTAACCTAGGCCCGTAATCCGGGTCGGGGACCGTGTCTGGTGGGTAGTTTGACTGGGGCGGTCTCCTCCTAAAGAGTAACGGAGGAGCACGAAGGTTGGCTAAGCATGGTCGGACATCATGCGGTTAGTGCAAAGGCATAAGCCAGCTTGACTGTGAGAGTGACGGCTCGAGCAGGTACGAAAGTAGGTCTTAGTGATCCGGTGGTTCTGAATGGAAGGGCCATCGCTCAACGGATAAAAGGTACTCCGGGGATAACAGGCTGATACCGCCCAAGAGTTCATATCGACGGCGGTGTTTGGCACCTCGATGTCGGCTCATCACATCCTGGGGCTGAAGTAGGTCCCAAGGGTATGGCTGTTCGCCATTTAAAGTGGTACGCGAGCTGGGTTTAGAACGTCGTGAGACAGTTCGGTCCCTATCTGCCGTGGGCGTTGGAAGATTGAGAGGGGTTGCTCCTAGTACGAGAGGACCGGAGTGAACGCACCACTGGTGTTCGGGTTGTCATGCCAATGGCATTGCCCGGTAGCTAAGTGCGGAAGAGATAACCGCTGAAAGCATCTAAGCGGGAAACTTGCCTCGAGATGAGTCTTCCCTGTCACCTTGAGTGACCTAAAGGAACGTTTAAGACTAAGACGTTGATAGGCTGGGTGTGTAAGCGTAGCGATACGTTGAGCTAACCAGTACTAATGAACCGTGAGGCTTAACCTGACAACACCGAAGGTGTTTTGTCTGAGAGACGAAGAGTAGATAAAGTAGGCTTGTTTAAGATTGATATTACTGGCGACTGACCGAAAGGAAAGAAGCGGGTAATAAAACCGAATTTGCTTGGTGGCCATAGCGCAGCGGTCCCACCTGATCCCATGCCGAACTCAGAAGTGAAACGTTGTAGCGCCGATGGTAGTGTGGGGTCTCCCCATGTGAGAGTAGGGAACTGCCAGGCATTAAATTAAAGCATTAGTGTTGTAAAACATTAAGTGCGAAAAGAATACGCGGAGCGGTAGTTCAGTTGGTTAGAATACCTGCCTGTCACGCAGGGGGTCGCGGGTTCGAGTCCCGTCCGTTCCGCCAACTATAAGAAACCTAAGTCTAACGACTTAGGTTTTTTTTTGCTTAAAACTTAAGAATAAACATACATTAAATTACTAAAGTTAAGTAAAAATAACTATTTTATATAAAAATAATTGCTTTAGTTGATTATAGTATCCTTTTAAAAGATGAGGGTAAGGCTAGGCTTTGGTATACTTAAGTTATAGCAAGAAATCTTGCTGCTTATCTGAGGTTGTTAATGGCGAAGAAACCGACTTATTCAGTACGTTTTGTGGCAGGTCAACCTGTAGAAAGGATTGAACCCAGCCCGCCTTTAAGTGAAAGAAAGGACACGTTACCTATTGGAATGCCTCTTTACACAGAAGGCACGCTAAAAATTGCAGTTTGGAATATCTATAAACAGCAACGACCTAATTGGCGTAACATGCTGGAAACGTTATCAACAGATACGCATTTGCTTTTACTGCAAGAAGCTCAAACGACACCAGAACTTGTTCGTTTTGCTGGAACTCACCACTTAATTGCAGATCAAGTTCCAGCTTTAGCCTTTCAACAGCATCCAGCAGGTGTGATGACATTATCAAGTTCACATCCTATCTATTGTTGTCCTCTCCGAGAAAAAGAGCCTTTCCTACGTTTATCTAAATCGGCATTAATTACGGTATATCCGCTGATCACGGGTGATCATTTAATGGTGATTAATGTACATGCAAATTAATTTTAGTTTTGGTGTTGATGTGTATCAGCGCCAATTAAGTAATTTATCTGTTCATATTATGCACCATAAAGGCCCCATCATTTTGGCTGGTGATTTTAATGCATGGAGTCGGCCTAGAGTGAATGTATTAAAACGTTTTGCGAGAAGATTAAGGCTTAAAGAGGTTATTTTTGATAATGATTGGCGTACTAAAGCGTTTGGTAAGCCTTTAGATTATATTTTTTATCGGGGTTTATCGTTGAATAAAGCTGAAGTTTTAATCACAGATGCATCTGATCATCATCCCTTAATTGCGACATTCTATTAATAGGTTATGATAACATTGGTAAATATTATATAAATAATATTTAAATATTTTAGGATTATATCTATCATTTATTAATATATTATGTTTTCCTTAACTAATTTATCTGTTTAATCTATTTGTTATATTAACGCCTTTTACTATACTTTTTTTGTCTATCTAACATTACTAGATATAGGAAATAAAATGCCAACAAAAAATATAGTTATTATTGGCGGTGGTACCGGCGGAACGATTCTTGCTAATATCCTGGCTAAAAAATTAAATGACGAAATATTTTCAAATAAAATTAAAATAACACTTATTTCAGATAATCCTCATCATTATTACAAACCTGCATTTATGTATATTGCATTTAATATTTTTTTTAAAGAAGAGTTAATGCGTTCAGAAAGAAGTTTATTAAGACCCGAAATTGAATTTATTATTGATAAAGCGGAACGCTTCGACTTTAATAATAAAGTTATTTATTGTGGTTCTAAGAAAAAATATAATTATGATTTTTTAGTTTTAGCAACTGGCTGTGTTCCTAGTCCTCATCGAATTGAAGGTTTAAAAGAAGCTGGAAATCATTTTTATCAATATGAAGCTGCTAGATCACTTGCTGATAAACTTGCGACAATTGAAAAAGGGCGTGTATTTATTACGGTGAGTTTCCCTGAAACGCCGAATGTGCCTCATCAATGCGGTATTGCACCTATGGAAACAACCTTGATGCTTGATGAACTGTTACGTCAACGTCGAGTGAGAAATAATATTGAAATTGTTTACACCTATCCTACGGTCGCTCAACTTTTAAGAAACTGTTTATTTATGCAACAAGAAGTTTGTGAAGTCCTTCCGGCGGTATTTTCTGAGCGGGATATTAAGGCTAAACGTGGATTCACATTAAGCCATGTAGACCCTGATAAGAAGATAGCTTATTCAAAAGAAGGTGAAGCAGAACCGTTTGATATCCTTATGAGTACGCCACCAATTACTGCTGTTGAAGCTATTCGTAATACTGGGTTAAGTGAACATAAAAACGGAGAAGGTTGGTTACCCACTGATCCCGAAACATTACAAGTTTATGGATTAAATCAAAGTTTATGTTCTTGGTGATACTGTTGATTTACCGATTAGTAAAGCCGGTGGTAGCTGTCATAACCAAGCTGGAGTGATTGCGAATAATATTTGTGGTGAACTTCGCTATGGTTATCCTGCTGCCATTTACGATGGTCGAGTACAAGCTGTTGCACAAATGGGGTTATCAGCTGGAATGCCATTACAATATGACTATAAGCATGACGTAATACCGACACCACCGACGAAGTTGGGTGGATTGCTACGTAATAGTTATAACCGAGGTTTATATTGGGCGACAGTCAGAGGATTATTATAGGGGATACAATAATGAGTGAAAATAATTTAAGCCCAGAAGATATTCAAATATTATCGGATGAAGATAAACAACATTTTCAACATTTATTAGAAAAAGCACGACCATTATTAGCATTAAAGCGTTTTGATAATATCATTGACTTATTATCCTTAATTTCAGACTCAATAGATATTATGGATAATGCAACAGTTGAAAAATTGTCGGTTGCCTTTGAAGAAACATTGATTCCAGCATGGGAGTTGAGTGCTGCTTATAATATGGCGAAAAAAGAATCTATTTACCAAGATAAAAAATATACTTTAGGTTCAACTTTCTCATTATTAAAAAACCCAGATACCCTTAAAGGGATTTCAATTATTTTAAGAACGGTTCAAATTATTGGGGGAAAACAATCAAAGAATAGAAAGTTAATTAGTAATAAGGATATATAATGACGCAAGGTAATAAAAATTTTAATACTCAAGCAATACATTATGGTTATTCTCCGCTAGATTTTTCAGGGGGCATTAGTGCCCTCCTGTTTTTCAAACGTCTACTTTTGTTTTTCCGACGGCTCAATATGGCGCAGATTGCTTTGCAGGAAGGCAAAAAGGGCATTTTTATTCACGGATCTCAAATCCTACTTTAGATTTATTAGAAAAGCGATTAGCGCAATTAGAAAATGGTGAGGGCTGCCGTTGTTTTTTCTTCAGGAATGGGGGCGATTACTTCAACTTGCTGGTCGTTGCTTCAGCCTGGTGATGAATTAATTGCTGATATGACACTTTATGGCTGTACTTTTTCTTTTTTCAATCATGGGCTTGCTAAATTTGGCATTAAAATAAAGCACGTTGATTTAACTAACCTTGAAAACTTAAAAGGAGCAATGACAGAGAAAACGAAATTAATTTTCTTTGAAACGCCCGCAAATCCTAATATGCGAGTTAGTGATATAACAAAAATATCAAAAATTGCGCATCAGCACAGTATTTTAGTGATGGTCGATAGTACTTATTGCTCGCCTTATTTACAAAAACCTTTAGAACCTTGGCGCAGATATTGTTGTGCATTCCATGACCAAGTATTTATCAGGACATGGTGATGTAACTGCGGGGGCTATTATTACCAAATACGCCTTAGCAGATAAAATACGTGTTGAAGGTTTAAAGGATATGACAGGGGCTTGTTGTCTCCTCACGATGCCTCGTTAATATTACGAGGCATAAAAACGTTAGGCATAAGAATGGAGCTAATCTGCCAAAATGCGCAACGTATCGCACAATACCTTGAAGAGCATCCTAAAGTTGAAACTATTCATTATCCTGGACTGGCTTCTTTCCCTCAATATGAGCTAGCCAAACGTCAAATGCGGTTAGCGGGAGGTATGATAGCTATTGAGTTAAAAGGAGGCATTAAAGGAGGCAGAGCGTTTCTCAATCGCTTAAATCTTTTTTAGTCGAGCTGTGAGCTTAGGCGATTGCGAGTCTTTAGCTCAACATCCAGCAACAATGACCCATGCTACTTATAGTGCAGAAGAACGACAAAGGCATGGCATTAGTGATGGTTTAGTTCGTTTATCAATTGGTTTGGAAGATGTGGATGATTTAATTGCAGATCTAGAACAAGCACTGGCTTAGTCGCTATTATGTTATAAAGAAAAAGGCTGTGAAATTATCCACAGCCTTTATTATTCAACTCAAATATTGGTTAATTCAGAAATATGGTTTATTTCTGGTTCATTCTTGGTTTGATACCCACATAGTAGCCGATGGTTAAAATAGCCACCCAGATCATACCCACAACTAATGCCATTCTGGTTGATTCAAAATAGCCTAAAATTGCGATAACAAACGCCATAAAGATGATAGTCAGCGCTGGTGCAACAGGCCAAAATGGCACAGGGGAATTTCAGTGTTTTTATTTCATCGGTGCTCATCTTACGACGCATAGCGACTTGAGAAAGTAAAATCATTAACCAAACCCAAACTGTTGCAAATGTCGCAATAGAAAGCGATTAAAACGAAGATCTGTTCTGGGATAAGATAATTAAGCACGACGCCAAGTAAGAGTACGACAGACATGACTAATACCGTCATCCAAGGCACACCATTACGAGTAAGTTTCATAAAGGATTTAGGTGCTTGCCCTTCTTGAGCCATACCGTACATCATACGACCAGCCCCAAAGATATCACTGTTGATGGCTGAGATTGCGGCAGTGATAACCACAAGGTTTAAGATATTTGCCGCTGAATTTATTCCAAGATTTGAGAAAATCTGTACAAATGGGCTACCGTTATGGCCAATTTGTTGCCAAGGGAAAATACACATTAGAATGAATATCGTTAGAACATAGAATAATAAGATACGAAACGGTACGGCATTGATAGCTTTAGGAATGGTTTTCTCAGGATCTTTAGCTTCACTGGCAGTAATACCAATCACTTCAATCCCACCAAACGCAAACATCACAATGGCAAGCGAAGCGATGACCCCTTCAATACCATTAGGCATAAAGCCACCAAACTCCCATAAGTTAGAGATCCCAATAGGATGTTCAGTTTGTTGGCCAAAGCCATACATCATAATGACAACACCACCAATGATCATTGCGATAATAGCGGTGACTTTAACGATAGAAAGCCAAAATTCCATTTCACCAAATATCTTCACATGGCAAAGGTTTAAAGCGCCAATAAAAACAGACTATCCCTAAAAACCCATATCCATTGATCAACATCTGGGAACCAGAGTTTCATATAAAAACCGAATGCCGTGACGTCTGCTAGACAAACAATCAGCATTTCAAAAACATAGTTCCAACCAGTTAAGAAGCCAGCTAAAGGGCCCCATGTAATGGCTTGCATATTGTGAGAAAGAGCCTGCAACTGGATGATGAACGGCCATTTCACCTAATGCACGCATAACCATAAATACTGCTGCACCACCAATAAGGTAAGCAAGTAACACTGCGGGACCTGCTTTTTCAATCGCCGCAGCTGAACCATAAAATAAACCTGTACCGATTGCAGAGCCTAGCGCCATGAAACGAATGTGCCGCCCTGATAATCCTCGTGAAAGTTGATTCTCTTTTTGCATCTAAAGTATTCCCATCTCTGTCCAACGGAGGAACTCTATCCTCTTTTTCAGTGTCTTCGCGCACGTTAGCTATTCAAAACAAACCATGTACCTTATCATAAAGCCTCTTACGGTGAGATAGTTATCTGTAATAATCATCAGCATTCATTGGATATCAGAGTTTCTTATGCAATACCCCATTAATGAAGTGTTTCAAACCTTACAGGGTGAAGGTGTTTTTACTGGCGTTCCTGCGCTTTTTGTTCGATTACAAGGTTGCCCAGTCGGCTGTAGTTGGTGTGATACGAAGCATACTTGGGAAAAAAAAGGATGAAAAAAAGTTCCTCTTGGTGATATCCCAATTAAAACGCAAGAAAGCGATACATGGGGCGAAGCCAGTGCTACTGAAATTTTATCACTTTTTCAGCAACAAGGTTATAGTGCAAAACATATTGTTATTACAGGTGGCGAGCCTTGCTTATATGATTTGCGTCCTTTAACTGAAAGACTAGAGCAAGCGGGTTTTGTTTGCCAAATAGAAACCAGTGGTACTCACGATATTCTATGTAGTGAGAAAACGTGGGTGACACTTTCCCCCAAAGTAGGTATGCGAGGCGGATTTCGTGTTTTACCGAATGCCATCAATCGGGCAAATGAGATAAAACACCCAGTAGGACGTGAAAAAGATATTGAAGTATTGGATGCCTTACTGACTTTACGCACTCAACAGCCAGCCCCAGTTATTGCTTTGCAACCCATTAGTTGTAAAGAGAGTGCAACCACATTATGTATTAAAACCTGTATTGAACGTAATTGGCGTTTCTCAATGCAAACGCATAAATATTTAAATATTGCGTGATCACATCGTTATTATGAAAAAAATCAGCCAATAATAGGCTGATTTTTTTAGGTGATAAGGGGGGAATGTTAATACCGATCTATTCACCGCGATAAATACATCCTGCTGTACACGTCTCTTTAACCATTACTGCCGATAACAACGGTAGTGTTGGCTTGACTTGTTGCCAAAATCCATTTTGCGAGCACTTCGCTTGTCGGATTTTCAAGACCTTCAATTTCATTAAGATAGTAGTGATCAAGACGTTCAAGAGTAGGTTTAAATGCGGCTTTAACATCAGCAAAATCAATAAGCCAACCTGAATGAGGATCAATTTCACCTGTTAGTTCTAATCTAACAAGAAAAGAGTGTCCATGAAGGCGTCCACATTTGTGGCCTTCTGGAACATGTGGTAAGTGGTGGGCAGCTTCAAACTGAAAATCTTTAAAGATGGTGGTTGTCATCAAAACTCTCTTGACTTAATTAGTAAAAAAAAAGACACAAATAGTACGAAGTCTATCAGTGTAGCTGATTTAGCTAATCACGCCTAATCTCCCTTAATCTTAATGGCTTGTTATGTTCCTTTTTGCTTATTAATTATATTGGTAAAGGAAACCGATAAATAAATTTAGCATTTAAGGTTATTAGATAGAGCCAACAGGTCTTTAATTCACCTTCTAGTCGTGGGATACCCTCTCAATATTAGAAATATTATCAAAGAACAATAAAGCACAGATAAGCGCTTTACTTTTTTAAGGCAGAATAAATGAGCAACCAACCTCCATTATTATCAATGCTTCCATTAACGCTGGAGCAATTGAATAAATTACAGGACGCAACAAAAGATCTCTCAACAGCGCAAATCGCGTGGTTATCAGGGTATTTATGGGGGCAATTGGATCATGCTACCGTACCCGCGCCAACAACGGTTGTTTCACCACAAGTGCCAGAGCAAGAGACAATAACATTAATCTCTGCTTCTCAGACGGGTAATGCACGCCATCTAGCAGAACAATTGCGAGATAACTTAGTTGCCCATAAATTGAATGTTGAGTTGCACTCTGCCAGTGAATATAAATTTAAGCAGATCCATAAAGCGACAACTTTAATTATTGTTGCCTCCACACAAGGTGAGGGTGAGCCTCCAGAAGAAGCGATCGCTTTTTATAAATATCTGCACTCTAAAAAAGCGTCTGAAATGAAGGAAACGTCTTATGCGGTATTGAGCTTAGGTGATTCTTCGTATGAGCATTTTTGCAAAGCAGGTAAAGATTTTGATGAGCGCATTGCCCAACTTGGCGCAACACGTTTATTGCCTCGGGTTGATGCTGATGTTGAATATCAAGCTGTTGCAGAGAAATGGATAAAGCAGATTACAGAGATTTTAAAAGCAAGGATCCCGACACAAAGTACGCAAGTATTACAACAAACACAATCGGGGACGACTGATACGATTGATGCTTCTCTTTACCATCGTGATGCTCCTTTTAGCGCCACATTACTCACTAATCAAAAAATTACGGGCAGAAATTCAGATAGAGATATTCGTCATATTGAAATCAGTCTTAAAGGTTCTGATTTGCATTATGAGCCTGGTGATGCGTTGGGCATTTGGTTTAATAATTCGCCTGAAAAAGTCGATGAACTTATTGCGTTATTGTGGCTAAGAGGGGATGAAACTGTCACGTTAAAATCTCAAACATTTACCTTAAAAGACGCCTTATTGCATCATTGTGAGCTGACTCAAAATAGCGCACCTATCGTCAAAGCCTATGCGCAACTGACGCGCCATGAAGATTTATTGTCACTGATTGCGGATAAAACAAAGCTTCAGCAATATGCACAAAAACACCCTATCAATGAAATGGTTCGCCAATATTGTGCTCAACCAACGGCACAAGACTTTGTGGATATTTTACGTCCATTAACACCTCGCCTTTATTCTATCGCTTCATCACAACAGGAAGTGGAAGACGAAGTACACCTTACGTTGGGTGTTGTGCGTTATGACGTAAATTCGCATGTTTATACTGGAGGCGCTTCTGGCTTTTTAGCTGACCGCTTAAAAGAAGGCGATACCGTCAATGTCTTTATCGAAAAGAATGTGCATTTTCGGTTACCCAACAATAACGATGCTCCCGTGATTATGATTGGCCCAGGTACAGGTATTGCGCCTTTTAGAGGCTTTATGCAACAGCGCGAAAATGACGGTGCAACAGGCAAAAACTGGTTATTTTTCGGTAACCCTCATTTTGTTGAAGATTTTCTCTATCAAGTGGAATGGCAACGTTATGTCAAAATCGGCCTGTTAACTCATATCGATTTAGCATGGTCACGAGATCAAGCACATAAAATTTATGTGCAAGATAAATTACGTGAACGTGGTAGTGAGATTTGGCAATGGTTACAACAAGGCGCTTATCTTTATGTCTGTGGTGATGCATCACATATGGCAAAAGATGTTGAGCAGGCGTTGTTAGATATTGTGATGGAGTATGGCAATAAAAATAGTGAAGAAGCAGAAGAATATTTAAGTGAGCTACGTCTAGAACGGCGTTATCAGAGGGATGTCTATTAAATGAAATTACATACTCAAGCGCCCTTAGTGGTTGAAGGGAAACTATCTGATAGTGAACGCATGAAAAAAGAGAGTCATTTTTTACGTGGCACTATTACAGAAGACTTACAAAATGGTTTAACAGGGGGCTTTGAAGGCGATAATTTTCTACTGATCCGCTTTCATGGCATGTATCAGCAAGACGACAGAGATATTCGTGCTGAGCGTGCTCAGCAAATGTTAGAACCTCGTCATGCGATGATGTTACGTTGTCGTTTACCTGGTGGCATTATCTCCCCTAAACAGTGGCTTAGCATTGATCAGTTTGCGACAGAAAATACGCTTTATGGCAGTATTCGAATTACTAATCGCCAAACTTTTCAATTTCATGGCATCTTAAAGGGCAATGTAAAACCTGCTCATCAAATGTTAGCTGCCACAGGGCTTGATTCTCTGGCAACCGCGAATGATGTTAATCGTAATGTCTTATGTACTTCAAACCCAGTGCAATCTTCATTGCATCAAGAAGCGTATGAGTGGGCAAAAAAAATATCAGAGCATTTATTACCTCGCACTCATGCATATGCTGAAATTTGGTTAGATAAAGAAAAGATAGCGACGACTGATGAAGAGCCTATTTTAGGGGAAACCTATTTGCCTCGAAAATTTAAAACTTCAGTGGTGATCCCGCCTCATAATGATGTTGATCTTCATGCAAATGATATGAATTTTATTGCAATTGCTGAAAATGGACGCCTTATTGGGTTTAATGTGCTGGTCGGGGGCGGTCTTGCGATGACACATGGCGATAAGAATACCTTTCCTCGCTTAGCCAGTGAATTTGGTTATATTCCTATTGAGAAAACACTAGCAATTGCAGAAGCCATTGTAACGACTCAACGTGATTGGGGAAATCGCACTGAGCGTAAAAATGCAAAAACGAAATACACATTAGAACGTGTGGGGATCGAGACATTTAAAAAGGAAGTTGAACGTCGTTCAGGCGTGATTTTTGATGCTATTCGACCTTATGAATTTACGCATCGAGGCGATCAAATGGGGTGGCTAAAAGGTGTTGATGATAAATGGCATCTTACTTTATTTATTGAAAGTGGCCGATTAATTGATAAACCTGATGCTCAGTTAAAAACTGGTGTGGCTGAAATTGCTAAAATTCATCAAGGTGATTTTCGCCTTACTGCCAATCAAAATTTAATTGTGGCAGGTGTACCTGAAAGTGAGAAAGCAAGTATTGAAGCTATTGCTCGCCAATATGGATTGATTGATGACAGGGTGACTCCACTGCGTGAACATGCGATGGCCTGTGTTTCGTTTCCAACTTGCCCATTAGCGATGGCCGAAGCTGAGCGCTTTTTACCTTCATTCACGGATACACTTGATCGTTTGATGACAAAACATGGTGTGAGTGATGAGCATATTGTTGTTCGTGTAACAGGATGCCCGAATGGCTGTGGCAGAGCTATGTTGGCAGAAGTTGGGCTGGTGGGAAAAGCCCCCGATCGTTATAACTTACATTTAGGCGGTAATCGTATAGGTACACGTATACCTAGAATGTATCGTGAAAATATTACCTCGCAAGAAATTATAGCAATACTTGATTCATTGATTGGTGAATGGGCTATTTCTCGCCATAACAATGAAGGATTTGGTGATTTCCTTATCCGTACGGATGTTGTTAAACCTGTACTTAATTCTGCCGTGGATTTTTATGAAGTGCAGGAGGCTGTATGAGTCTATTTCACCTTGATCAACTAAGGCTATTATCGATAGAAGAACAACAGCAAACGTTAACTGAAATTAATCAACAACTTGAGCAACTCAGTGCTATTGAACGTGTTACTTGGGCTTTAGCTCATTTGCCTAAAGCTTATGTATTAAGCTCTAGTTTTGGTATTCAAGCGGCAGTCTGTTTGCATTTGATTACTCGGCAATATCCTGATATTCCAGTGATTTTGACCGATACAGGTTATTTGTTTCCTGAAACCTATCAATTTATTGATACGTTGACTCAGCAGTTACAACTTAACTTACATATCTATCGAGCTGAAATATCTTCATCTTGGCAAGAAGCGCGCTATGGCAAACTTTGGTTAGAAGGCATTGATGGTATTGAACGTTATAACCAGATAAACAAAGTAGAGCCGATGGAAAGGGCGTTAAAAGCATTACAGGCTCAAACATGGTTTGCAGGTCTTCGCCGACAACAATCTAAAAGCCGTGAGCATTTGCCAGTGCTTTCAATCGCAAAAGGGATCTTTAAGTTTTTACCAATAGTAGATTGGGATAATAAGCAGGTTTATCAATATCTTAAAGAGAACGGTTTACCTTATCACCCTTTATGGGAGCAAGGTTATCTCTCTGTAGGTGATACTCATACAACCCGAAAATGGGAAGAAGGTATGAGTGAAGAAGAGACTCGCTTTTTTGGCTTAAAACGTGAGTGTGGGTTACACGAATAACGTCATTATTTATCAATAAAATAGTTAGGGTAATAGTTCAATCTATTGCCCTATTTGTCGTTTTAAAAAAAATAACCCATTGAAATTGTTTTATTTTTCCTTATTCCTTTCTGTTCCATTACATAGCTTTTTGTCATTTCATAACCTCTAAAGCACCTTTTATAGTCGTTAGTTATAAAGTGAACAATGAAGAAGAGATACGTGTATGGATTACCTACCCTTATTTGTTGAATTAAAAGAACGCCCGGTGTTATTGGTGGGTGGTGGTCATGTTGCTGCGCGTAAAGCTTTGCTGTTATTAAGAGCAGGTGCTCGTTTAAGAGTGATAGCACCTCAGTTGTGTGATGAATTACATCTTGCTTATCAGCAAGACAAAATTGAATGGGTGTCAGCAAAATATCAATCTGAGCATCTATTAGGAATGATGCTGGTTATTGTGGCTACGGATGACAGTGTGCTTAATCAGCAAGTTTATCTTGATGCACAAGCACGACATATTTTTGTTAATGTCGTGGATTCACAACCTCAATGCTCATTTATTTTTCCTGCCATTATCGATAGAAATCCTATTTTGATTGCCATTTCATCGGCAGGAAAAGCACCTGTTTTAGTGCGAATGATCCGTGAAAAGTTAGAAGCCTTATTGCCAAGTTCATTAGGCGCAATGGCGACAATAGCAGGAAAATGGCGCAACAAAGTGAAACAGCACTTAGAGACTTTTCAAGCTCGTTGTCGTTTTTGGGAGCAAGCTTTCAGCGGTAAATTTGCTTCTTTAGTAGCAAGCGATCAATTAGCACAAGCAGAAGCCTTGCTTGAACAACAATTGAAACAAAAAGAGAGCCAACAAGGCGAACTTGCATTGGTTGGGGCTGGCCCCGGTGATGCAGGGTTATTAACACTGCGCGGTTTACAGGTTATTCAACAAGCTGAAGTTGTGCTCTACGACAGTTTAGTGAGTCCAGAGGTTTTAGAGCTTGTACGACGCGATGCTGACACTATTTGTGTGGGCAAAAGAGCGGGACATCACAGTGTTTCTCAAGAGGAAACAAATGCACTGATTGTGAAATATGTGCAATTAGGTAAACGTGTTGTTCGATTAAAAGGGGGAGATCCCTTTATTTTTGGGCGTGGTGGTGAAGAAATTGAAGTTGCTATCACGCATGGGATCTCTTTTCAAGTTGTACCGGGGATCACTGCAGCGAGCGGAGCGAGTGCCTATGCAGGGATCCCGTTAACCCACCGACAATATGCTCAAAGTGTCACCTTTATGACAGGGCATTGTAAAACGGATGGGAATGAACCGGATTGGGCATCGTTAGCGCAAGCTAATCACACTCTCGCTATTTATATGGGGACAGCAAAAGCAGAGCTTATTAGCCAGCGTTTAATCAAACTCGGACGTTCTCCATTAACGCCTATCGCGGTGATTAGTTGTGGCACTCGTCGTGATCAGCAAGTCTTCACGGGAAACCTAACACAATTAGCGCAGTTAGCTGAAAAAGCACCGACTCCCGCTTTATTAATTGTGGGAGAAGTCGCTGCACTACATCACCAACTTGCGTGGTTTGGTGATAGATATGCTTATCAATCCTTACCGTCACTCCATTCACCTTTGGTTCATTTTGCCTAAACGAGGTTGTTATGAATGAAACACAGTTAACGCATCTTCAGCAATTAGAAGCAGAAAGTATTTATATCCTGCGTGAAGTTGTCGCTGAATTTGCAAATCCCGTCATGCTTTATTCAATAGGCAAAGATTCCTCGGTGATGTTGCATTTAGCACGTAAGGCATTTTATCCCGCTAAATTACCGTTTCCATTATTGCATGTTGATACTGGTTGGAAATTTCGAGAAATGTATGAATTTCGAGATAAAACAGCTAAAGAATATGGGTTTGATCTTAAGGTTTATCGTAATCCACAAGGTGCAGAGCTTGGAATTAACCCGTTTATTCATGGTAGTGCAAAACATACGGATATCATGAAAACAGAAGGGTTAAAGCAAGCTTTAGACAAATATGGTTTTGATGCGGCATTTGGTGGCGCTCGCCGTGATGAAGAAAAGTCACGAGCCAAAGAACGTATTTATTCGTTTAGAGATAGATCTCATCGTTGGGATCCGAAAAATCAACGGCCTGAATTATGGAAAAACTATAACGGTCAAATTAATAAAGGTGAAAGCATTCGAGTATTTCCATTATCTAATTGGACTGAACTCGATATTTGGCAATATATCTATTTAGAAAATATCGATATTGTTCCTCTCTATTTTGCAAAAAATAGGCCTGTTATTGAACGTGATGGCACATTAATTATGGTTGATGATGACAGAATTGATCTTAAATCAGGAGAAGTTATCACTCAGCAACAGGTCCGATTTAGAACCCTAGGATGCTGGCCATTAACAGGAGCTATTCCCTCACAAGCAGAAACGCTACCCGCCATTATTGAGGAAATGCTGATTTCCACCAGCAGTGAACGACAAGGGCGTTTAATCGATAGTGATCAGTCCGCATCAATGGAACTGAAAAAACGCCAAGGTTACTTTTAATTGGAGGATATATGGGACTTGCAGCTGTGAAAACCAATCAACTTATTGCGGGTGAAATTGCACATTTGGGTGGGGTGGAAAGCTATCTTAAAATGCAACAACACAAAGGGTTATTACGATTTTTAACCTGTGGTGACGTTGATGATGGCAAAAGTACATTAATAGGACGTTTGCTTCATGATACAAGGCAGATCTACGAAGATCAGCTTTCTACATTACAAACTGAAAGTAAAAAAATTGGCACGCAAGGTGAAAAGCTTGATCTTGCTTTGCTGGTGGATGGATTAGCTGCGGAAAGGGAGCAAGGGATCACTATTGATGTTGCTTACCGTTATTTTTCAACGGCAAAACGCAAGTTTATTATTGCTGATACACCCGGACATGCACAATATACCCGTAATATGGCAACAGGTGCATCAACAAGTACACTTTCTATTCTGCTGATCGATGTTCGAAAAGGCGTACAAGAGCAAACGCGACGTCACAGTTTTATCAGCACCTTGTTAGGGATACGTCATCTGATTGTAGCGATTAATAAAATGGATCTTGTTGATCACCAGCAAGCTGTTTTTAATTCGATCCAACAAGATTATCTTAAATTTGCCGATCAACTACCTGCTGATCTAACCATTGAATTTGTTCCCATTTCTGCACTTGAGGGTGACAATGTTGTTTCACCTTCCTTGAATATGCCTTGGTATCAAGGAAAAACCTTGCTGTCACTTTTGGAAGATGCGCCAGTCAAATTAGGTTCATCTACGCAATTATTGCGTTTTCCTGTGCAATATGTAAATCGCCCAGATCTAGATTTTAGAGGATACAGTGGCACAATTTCTTCTGGTGTTCTTTACCAAGGGCAACAAATAAAAGTATTACCTTCAGGGCAATGTTCTACTATCAAGCGTATTGTTACTTTTGATGGTGATTTAACACAAGCGAGTGCTGGACAAGCAATTACACTTGTTTTAACGGATGAAATTGATATTAGTCGTGGTGATATCATCGTTGATAATAACGATACAACAGCCAATATTAGCACTCATGCATTGATGGATGTGGTGTGGATGTCAGAGCAATCTTTAGTACAAGGGCACATACTTGATATCAAAATTGCAGGCAAAAAGAGTCGAGCAAAAATAGAGAATATTCATTATCAAGTAGATGTGAATAAGCTTACCCAACAAGTGACAGATAACTTAAGTTTAAATGCAATTGGTCGTGTTGAAGTTTCATTTGAAGAGCCATTAGTGCTTGATAATTATCAAGAAAATTCCGATATGGGCGGACTTATTTTTATTGATAGGTTAAGCAATGTCACGGTAGGCGCTGGGCTTATCCGAGAAACTCGAAACGCTCCGACGCACACGACTACGCAATATGATGTTTTTGAAGTTGAACTTAATCAGCTTATCCGTCGTCATTTTCCTCATTGGGGAGCAAGAGATCTTCTTGGAGGAAAATAAAGATGATAAGCGAAGATATTGTCTGGCATTCTCATACAATTGGATTAAACGATCGTGAATCACAGCAAGCACACAAAGGATGTGTGCTTTGGTTTACTGGGCTATCAGGATCAGGTAAATCCACGCTTGCTGATGCATTAGAGCAAGCACTTTATCAACACTCTGATTCGCCAATTCGCACCTATTTATTAGATGGTGATAATTTACGTCATGGATTATGCTGTGATCTTGGGTTTAGCGAAGAAGATCGGCATGAAAACATCCGCCGTGTTGGTGAAGTGGCTAAATTAATGGTAGATGCCGGGCTGATTGTTTTAACTGCATTTATCTCTCCTTATCGAGAAGACAGACAAAAAGTTAGAGGACGCTTTGAGCAAGGTCGATTTATTGAAATCTTCGTTGATACTCCACTTCATATTTGCGAAGCTCGGGATCCTAAAGGGCTTTATCAAAAAGCAAGACGCGGTGAAATAAAGCAGTTTTCAGGTATAGATTCGCCTTATGAACAGCCTATTGAACCTGAATTACATTTAGACGGCACACGCCCTATCAATATTCTTATTCAGCATATCCTTACCTATCTACAGCAAAATCATATCTACCGTTAATTTTAAAGTGAAATACAATTATCTCTACACAAACACCTCATAAAAGGGGGGAATGTGTAGAGACGCGAGAGTGTTATTTGTATGAAATACATTTATCATCACGCGAGTGTAAAATATTATTAAGACTTTTCACCCAGAACTGATTTATTTATCAATTAACCTTATTGAGCCTTATCTTTATAAGAAAAAATTAAGCCTTAATCTGAATATTACAGAAATTACCCACGTTTATAGTGAGGAGAATAGGAATAATAATGTAATATATTCCAGCGCTTTTGTGGCGTCTGTGGTTGAGTTGTGGGATGATTAGCCCATTAATCTTGGGGGTGGTAATGGGGAAATTAACAGTCTTACTTCTGATTTTACTTGGCTGGCTACAATACTCATTGTGGTTAGGTAAAAATGGTATCCATGATTACAACAAAGTAAGTCAAGAAGTTGCCTCTGCATTGGCGCAAAATACGCAGTTAAAAGAGCGTAATGATCGTCTATTTGCAGAGATTGATGACCTCAATGGCGGGCAAGAAGCCTTAGAAGAGCGCGCTCGTAGTGAATTAGGGATGATTAAACCTAATGAGACTTTTTTCCGTATTGTGAATGATAAGTCTCAACCACGTCGTTAATTTATTGAATTAATAGTGTGTCCTGATACAAATACTATAATGAATATAACAAACTCAACTCTTCCTATTGTTGCCGTTATTCCGGCAGCTGGTATCGGAAGTCGAATGCAATCAATCTGTCCAAAACAATATTTGAAGATTGGTGGATTGACTATTCTTGAACATACCATTAAAGCTTTATTAAAACACCCACGCATAACGCAAATTATTGTGGCCATTAGCCCTGATGATCATTATTTTAAAACTTTACCTTTAGCGCAAGATGAAAGGATCATTACGGTTAACGGTGGCGGAGAGCGCGCAGACTCTGTATTATCGGGTTTAGAGTATGTCACTCAGCATTTTTCTGAAAAGACTTGGGCGCTTGTCCACGATGCAGCAAGGCCTTGCTTACATTTTGGCGATCTTGATCATCTTATTAAATTAATTGATGAAAATTTCTCGGATCCTCATTTTTGTGGTGGCATTCTCGCCACCCCTGTTCGTGATACGATGAAGCGTAGTCATCAACAAGACAACCATATTGAACAAACAGTAGAAAGAACAACATTATGGCATGCTTTAACGCCACAGTTCTTTCCTGCCTCATTATTAAAACAAAATATAGAAAATGCACTCTCACAAAAAGCGACTATTACTGATGAAGCATCAGCAATGGAATTTGCTGGATATGAGCCGTTATTAGTGAAAGGGCGTGCAGATAATATCAAAGTAACTCAGCCAGAAGATTTGGCACTTGCAGAGTTTTTTCTGTCACGCCAAATCACCAATATAAGGAACACACAATAAAATGAGAATTGGACACGGTTATGACGTACATAAATTCGGTGGTGAAGGTCCTATTATTATTGGCGGCGTCAGAGTTCCTTATGAGCAAGGATTGTTAGCCCACTCTGATGGCGATGTCGTATTACATGCAGTAACTGATGCTATTTTAGGCGCTATGGCAATGGGAGACATTGGCACATTGTTCCCTGATACTGATCTGGCATATAAAGGGGCAGATAGTCGGGTACTACTTCGTGACGCTTTTTCACGTGTAAGAGCAAAAGGTTACCGAATTGGTAATTTGGATGTCACAATTATTGCTCAAACACCAAAAATGTTACCTCATACACCACAAATGCGTGTCAATATTGCAGAAGATCTTCATTGTCATGTTGATGATATCAATGTGAAAGCGACAACAACCGAAAAACTTGGATTTGTGGGTAGAAAAGAAGGTATTGCCTGTGAAGCTGTTGTTTTATTAAAAAAAGAGTCATTACCTGAATGAGTGAATTACCAGAACTCCATTGGTTACATGGAAAACCACAAGCAACAGGTTTATTGAAATCAATTCCTGAAGATTTTATTGTCTGTGAAGATCTTGGTTTCACTCTTGATGGTGAAGGCGAGCATGTCATGGTGAAAGTGAGAAAAACAGGGTGCAACACCGTTGTTGTTGCTGAAAAGCTGGCAAAATTTGTGGGTATTCACCCTCGAGAGGCAAGCTATGCTGGGCTAAAAGATAAGAATGCTGTTACTGAACAGTGGTTTTGTCTGCGTATGCCAGGCAAAGAGATGCCCGATTTTAGTCAATTCGCTTTAGACGGTTGCGAAATTTTAGAAACGACTCGTCAACAACGTAAATTACGTATAGGAACACTAAAAGGTAATCACTTTACATTGGTGTTGCGAAACATTTCAGACCGTACCTTTGTCGATACTCGATTAGCACAAATTAAAACTAAAGGTATTCCTAACTATTTTGGTGCACAACGATTTGGCCGTAATGGTGAAAATTTACGCCAAGCGATGCGTTGGGCAATGGATGAAATTCGTGTTAAAGAGCGTGGTAAACGCAGTTTTTATCTTTCAGCAGCACGCAGTGTCATGTTCAATCATCTTGTCAGTAAAAGATTGGAATGTGATTTATATTCAAAAGTGATGATTGGTGATGCAATGCAACTTCATGGACGAGGCAGTTGGTTTGTTGTGGATGAAACTGAAATTACGCAAACACAAACTCGTTATGAAGAGCACGATGTTCATATTACTGCGCCTTTACCGGGTAAGGGTGATTTAGGGACGCAAGCAAAAGCATTGGATTTTGAAACTGAAAATTTGGCAGAATATGAAACATTATGGTCATTGGCTCGACAAGAGCGAGTTGACAATACAAGACGTGCTATCAATGTGTTACCAGAAAATCTGTCATGGCATTGGGTAGACGACACTACTGTTTCTCTGTCATTTTTTTTACCCGCAGGAAGCTTTGCAACTAGCGTTGTACGTGAATTAATTTTATTAGGGAAGGATGATGCTGAAAATATTGGTGAGTAATGACGATGGTGTGATGTCGAAAGGGATACAGACCCTCGCTAAAGCATTACGCCAGCGTTATGATGTACAAATTGTTGCACCTGATCGTAATCGTAGTGCTGCTTCTAACTCTTTAACTATTGACCGACCATTACGTAAGCAAGAGCTGGAAAATGGTGATATCGCTATTGTTGAAGGAACACCAACAGATTGTGTTTATCTTGGTGTAAATAATTTAGTGCGTCCTCGTCCTGATATTGTTGTTTCTGGTATTAACCATGGCCCTAATTTAGGTGATGATGTTATTTACTCTGGTACAGTGGCAGCCGCAACAGAAGGGCGCTTTTTAGGCTTACCAGCAATAGCTGTCTCATTAGATGGTGAAATACACTTTGAGACAGCGGCTCAAGTGACTTGTGAAGTACTGACAATGTTACAACAAGTACCTTTAAGAGCGGGAAATATTCTCAATATTAATGTGCCAGATATTCCACTGGATGAAATCAAAGGTTTCCGTATCACACGTTGTGGGAGTCGTCATGCTTCACAGCACGTTTATACCCACACTGATCCTAGAGGAAATAATCTTTATTGGATTGGGCCTCCAGGCGAAAAAAACGATGTAGGCCCTGATACAGATTTTGCCGCTGTTGACGAAGGTTATGTGTCGATTACACCCTTACATGTCGATTTAACAGCATACAAAGCACTTGATTTACTACAAAATTGGTTAAATAAAGCAGAGGTCAAAAAAACATGTTAAGTCGGTCAATGAAAGACTTACTGACAATGTTAAAACAGCATGGCATCAAGGATGAAAGCTTGCTGGAAGCAATGAGTAAAGTACCCAGAGAGCTCTTCATTGATGAAGCGCTCTCTCATAAGGCTTATGAGAATACGGCTTTGCCTATTGGTAATGGTCAAACTATTTCACAGCCTTATATTGTTGCTAAAATGACAACACTACTAGAATTACAAAGTACGGATTCTGTTTTAGAAATTGGAACAGGATCAGGGTATCAAACTGCCATTTTAGCAAATTTAGTTCATCATGTTAGCTCTGTTGAGCGTATAAAAATATTGCAATGGCAAGCTAAGCGGCGTTTTAAGCATCTTGATTTACATAATATTTCTACACGCCATGGTGATGGATGGGAAGGATGGTCATCAAAAGCCCCGTTTAATGCCATAATAGTGACAGCATGTGCAACAGAAGTACCACAACAATTATTGATGCAATTAGCCGATGGTGGCAGGATGATAATACCTGTAGGCGAACAGCAACAAATATTGAAGTTTATCCGACGTTTAGGTAATGATTTTCACTATCAATCTATAGAAGCGGTTAGATTTGTTCCTTTAATTTCGGGTGAGTTAGCATAACTTCCAGATAAATCTGACCGCTTTTTATTACAGCTTTTTAATAGCTTGTCGTAATCTGCACTAATATATGAAACATTTTCAAAAATTGCAGTCTTTTTGTTTAACTCGACAAATTGCTAGACGCTAATGCCTTTTTAAAGGGAGAAGGAAGTATGAATTCAGAAAGCCCAATTAAGCATGTCCGCTGGGCAATCATGTGTTCGGTAATTGGATTTGCATTAACAGGCTGTGCCGATACACCTTATCGTCCTGCACCCATTACCTCTGTAAATGATAGCTCTTCAAATAATACGGCTTCGACCGCGCCTGTGATGACTAGTAGCAATGCAACACCGATTGAAAGAACAACTCCTTTACAATCGTCACCTCCTCCTTCCATTAAGGTGAATAGTACTGCATCGAATAGTGGCACATATCAGCCTCAAAATCAGCCTCGTGCACAAACATCAGTTGCATCTCAAAACGTGGGTACAGATGGTTCTGGCCGTATTGTATATAACCGCAATTATGACAGTATTCCTAAAGGGAATTACAGCGGTAATACCTACACAGTAAAACGAGGTGATACCATGTTCTATATCGCTTGGATAACAGATAGCGATGTAAAAGAGCTGGCTTCAATGAATAACATTCCTGAACCTTATAGTTTAAATGTGGGGCAAGTGCTGAATATAGGTAACCGTCAAGTCAATACGGGAACCAATACAAATATAAATAAATCCGTTATCGATCAACCAAGTAGTGCTGGTGTGCAAACAACACAAACGAAGCCGACTAATAACACCTCAATGGGGCCATTGATCACTAAGCCAGCAACGACAACACCGCCGAAGACGACGACTCCACCACCAACAACTAATACAAGTACTACAACGGCAACACCGACAGCCGTTTCAGGTAAGTGGATTTGGCCAGCACAAGGTAAGATCATCGAAAGCTATTCAAGTGCGCCAGGGGGAAATAAAGGTATCGATATTGCTGGTACTAAAGGTTCTCCAATTGTTGCAACTGCAGCGGGTAAAGTAGTTTATGCAGGTAGCGCATTACGTGGTTATGGTAATCTTGTTATCATTAAACATAATGATGAATATCTCAGTGCATATGCGCATAACGACACCATTTTGGTACGTGAGCAACAAAATGTGAATGCAGGTCAGCAGATTGCCACTATGGGGAGTTCAGGAACAAGCTCTGTCCGGCTACACTTTGAAATCCGTTATAAAGAAAAATCACTCAATCCAATGAGCTATTTACCTAAAAAATAAGTAAGTGATTTTTAACACGTATAGTGAATAATCCTAAAATTAAGCCCTCTTCTTTACAAAAGAAGAGGGCTTTTTGTTATCCGTAATTAATTAAAATATTGAAACAAAATACATTTTAACTAAGTAAAACTGCTTAATTAAAGATAAGTAAAAATGAGAGTTCTATATAAAATTATAGATAACGTTTAATTAGACGGTTGATTCTCAACCAATGAATGCGTATGCTAAAAATTGTTATATAAAAAATGAATAAAGATTCGCTGTTACTAAAGGATGAACTATAAAATAACCCCTTGTTTGTAAGGGTATTTTCTTTATTAGATTATCTTTTTAATAATAGTTAATAATATAAATTATTTGGTGTTATTTTATTATTCTGGATTTTTATTTGTTTTTTGAGATACAAATAGTTACAGCTAGCACATTAAATAGAGTAATTTTACGCATAGATAAATATACGTAAAATATAATAAAAAAACTGTTAATAACCTGTACTCAATAGCTAAGTTATATATTGAATAAAGAATGATAAAATTAACAGTAAAATAGATTATGTTATCTTTTATTTTGTAATTCGTTACAAGGGAAAATCAGTAACCCGTTGTGTCGTGACACAGCGATAAACTGGTAAACAGACACTAATCAAACGTCGTTTACCTAAATTATCAAGGGTAGGAGCAGCTGATGAGCCAAAGTACGCTAAGAGTAGACGAGTTATATACAGATGAAATTGAAGAGAACATGGAAGAGTTCGATGAAGTTGCTGCAAAAGAGGCAGAAAATGAGTCTGATGCTCAAGACGAAATTGAACTTATTGAAGGAGTCAACCAGCGTGCGCTCGATGCCACTCAGCTTTATTTAGGAGAAATTGGTTATTCTCCGTTGCTGACCGCTGAGGAAGAAGTTTTTTTTGCCCGTAGAGCGTTGCGTGGTGATATTCCTTCAAGACAACGAATGATAGAAAGTAATCTACGTTTAGTTGTTAAGATATCTCGTCGTTATACAAACCGAGGTCTTGCCCTGCTTGATTTGATTGAAGAAGGGAATTTAGGACTAATTCGCGCGGTTGAAAAATTCGATCCTGAAAAAGGTTTCCGCTTTTCAACTTATGCGACATGGTGGATACGTCAAACGATAGAACGTGCCATTATGAATCAAACTCGTACCATTCGCCTTCCTATTCATATCGTTAAAGAGCTGAATGTTTATTTAAGAACTGCGAGAGAATTAGCACATAAGCTTGATCATGAGCCTAGTGTTGAGGAAATTGCACAAACACTTGATAAACCAGTTGAAGATGTGAGTAAGATGTTACGTTTAAACGAACGTATTACTTCTGTCGATACCCCAATTGGGGGCGATTCAGATAAGGCCTTACTTGATATCATCTCTGATGAAAATGAAGAAGGGCCTGAGGCGACAATTCAAAATAATAACCTCAAGGAAAATATCATAAAGTGGTTATTTGAATTGAATCCTAAGCAACGTGAAGTATTAGCACGTCGTTTTGGGTTATTAGGCTACGAAGCTGAAACTTTAGAAGATGTTGGTAGAGAGATTGGTCTGACAAGAGAAAGAGTTCGTCAAATCCAAGTGGAAGGATTACGTCGGCTAAAAGACATTCTGCAAAGTCAGGGGTTATGTATTGAAGCGCTTTTCAAAGCATAATTAGCCATCCTTGCTCTGTTTATAGCTTTAATTGACAAATTGTTATTACCAAAGCCGATTAGTGGATTTACTAATCGGCTTTTCTTTATCTTGTATTATGCGACTTAAAACGATAAAACAAGAACGCAGTCTTGCACCTTATTAGCCTGATGACAGTAATAAAGGAAGATATGAAAGATTATTTTTTAAACGTTAAATTAGAACGTTGCGATTTTAACCAAAGTAAAATCTCCCCGAATGGAATGGTGAGATTAATAGCATCAGGTAAAAACTTCTATCTTAATGAAGAGGATTTTTCTAATTCTCAAGATTTTCTTAAACGATTAAAACAAGGTGATGAGCTTAAAATCTGTGCTGAATTATTGAAGGATGGCAGTTTTTGGGTGCAATGGATTTATCATGATACTAAAGGAAGGCTTGAGCCTGAAAGAACATTCACGCTAACAGCAAAACAACAAAAATGGTTATTGCTTGCATTTATTCTGACGCTTGTTGGCGGTTATTGGAGCTATTTTTCGATCCTCTATCTTGAAGTGAATTTCTTTATCGTTGTTTCTATGGTTATTGCATGTGGTGCAGTGATGGCGGGGATCAGTTATATCGGAGAAAAAGCTTATCGCTATTTTCAGCGCACCAGACCCAAACATAGAAAGAGAATAAAGGCGTTAGATAAAGTTATCGCCAAGCAAGCCTTGATAGCGCCAGATGGCGAGCGCCTCATTATTACTGGAATAAAATCAGCACCATTACCTTCATTGCCTGTGATTAAAAAATCGTTTCCTCAAATAAAGCAAAGTAAAGTACAACGAGTTCGAGGAATAATACAAATTCATAGTAGTAATAGAATTAAAATGCATTACCGCAACGGCGAGACGGTGATAATGCAAGTATCCTGCCTGATTGATAATCATCCTTTCGTATTAAGTTATAGAGAGCGCTTATTTTATTCTGATCATAATCTGTTTCTTGCTGATGGTGATGATGTTGAACTGTTCTTTTGGCAAGCTGAAGATAAGCACTCAGGGCCTGTTGTTTTGGGGGTTTATAATCATACAGATAATGGTGCTTATACAATATCAGGACAAATATATATTGGTCACCAGCGTACATATCGTTTATCACTGTTAATAGTCGCATTAGTCAGTGTTTTTATTTTCTCAATGGTCGCAAGTTTCTCTATTTCTGATGTTTATGATAACGGCAATTATTGGGATAAATGGGATTGGTATTCTATTGGTGATAGCTTTTTAGGTATGGGAATTATCTATGGCTTAATCATGAGTGGCATTGCTTTTTTAACTGCCTTATTTTCAAATCTTTATATTTTGTTATCAGAAAAAGGTAATAGCAGTTATCAAACCTATTTTTTACTTCAGCAGCAATGTGTTGAAAGCAAACAACCCCTGTATATTACGGAGTTGCGCCAATGAATCCTTTTTTCCGTAAGCCTTTTATCATTATCACAAGTTTATTTATTTTAAGCTTACTGCTTTTTTATGGCGTGCTTTTTCATGGATTCGCCTCTAAATGGCAATGGAAAAATGAAAGCTCTTCTGAGTTATCTTCATACCCTTATTCTCACTATGATTGGCGTAATACTTTTTATGCTTCTAGCGGAATATTAATTAAAACTGAATCTGATCGTGGCCGATATGATGTAGATATTTTATGGCAGACTTCACCGCCAAGATAACCAGAGAAAATATACGCTGTATTTTTCTGATAAAGAAGGCTTGCGCTTTGTATCACAAGGTCAAGGTAGCTTTTATAACGCATATTGTGTTGCCGATAAATGTGTTTTATTTACAGAGCAGGGACGGCAAACTATAGATTTAACAGAGTTTACAGTAGCAGACTTAATTCCTTGGCAAGAGGCTAACAATGGCTATTATCGTTTTCCTTTAGCGATTATTGGGGGAAAATTATTATATTCAGAGTCTACATCGCAATTAGTGTTAGTTGACAATAAAACGATAACGACAAGTTTAGATGAAGGGGAGAGTTGGGAATATTCAGTTAATACAGAAGATCTGGTGAAGCAATATTACGCTGAAGATTTCGGTGAGTTTACACAATTTCATTACGCTTTATCAGATGATTCCCTCATTATTTTTTATAACCACCATTACACAACAAATACCTTAGAAATCACACTAAATTTTAGTGAATAAAGAAGTGACAAAAACACGCTGGCTTCCTTTGCGTGTTAAAGAAGTTGCCCAAAATGCTAATGGTGATATTTATCTTATTACTCAACATGCTTATCGAGATCTCTATTCTGTTGTTCGACGTCAATCTGATGGCAATTTAAACACTTTTTATGAAAGTGGTTATAAATATATAAATGATTTAATGGTAAGTAATGACAGTTTAATTCTAAATAAAGGTTATAACGATGATAAGGTCACACTAGTTTTTTCATTAAAAACAAATGGCTATACAATTTATGAGAAAATTACTGACGATATGATATTTAATCCTGCTTTATCATCATTTGTTCGCTTATTTGACAATTATGGTGATGAAGACACTTTATTGTTATTGGGTGAGCGACTGAAATATAGCCATGCTTCAATTAATTAATGTTGTATTTATCTTTGATTATCTTCATTTGAAAAATTAGAAAGTAAGCCATAAAAAAGCTCTGTGAATTCAAACAGAGCTTTTTTGCTGTCGGTATTTAGTATTTATGATGGTTTATTTTGACATCTCTTTTAATCGATAAAGTTGTTCTAACGCTTGTCGTGGCGTTAGAGTATCAGGATCGATTTTATCCAAAGCTAATTCAATCGCTGATGGTTCAGCTTCTGTTAATAGCATCAGTTGTGATGTTTCAACGTGACCTGATCCAGAGTGACCTGATAGCATTTCAAGCTCTTTTAACTTTTGTTTAGCTCGGCGAATAACTTCTTTGGGGACACCTGCTAATGCAGCTACAGCTAAGCCATAACTTTTACTTGCGGCACCTTCTTGAACGCTGTGCATAAAGGCAATAGTGTCACCATGTTCGACCGCATCTAAGTGAATATTTGCTGTACCTTCTAATTTTTCAGGTAATGTGGTTAATTCAAAATAGTGTGTCGCGAAGAGTGTCATTGCTTTTATACGATTTGCTAAATTCTCAGCACAAGCCCAGGCTAAGGATAATCCGTCATAAGTTGATGTACCCCGACCAATTTCATCCATTAACACCAAGCTATTTTCAGTCGCGTTGTGCAAAATGTTAGCTGTTTCGGTCATTTCCACCATAAAGGTAGAGCGACCAGAAGCAAGATCATCAGAAGCCCCTACACGGGTAAAGATCCGATCAATTGGACCAATTAATGCTTTTTCTGCAGGAACAAAGCTACCTATGTAGGCAAGTAAAGTAATTAATGCAGCTTGGCGCATATAAGTACTTTTTCCGCCCATATTCGGCCCTGTAATGATCAGTAAACGGCGCTGAGGCGCCAATTGTAATGGGTTAGAAATAAAAGGTTCACTAAGAACTTGTTCAACAACAGGGTGGCGTCCCCCTGTAATTTGGATACCGGCTTTCTCCGTTAATTCAGGGCGAATGTAATTTAATGATTCAGCGCGCTCTGCAAGGTTAGAGAGGACGTCTGTTTCTGCTAAAGCTTCTGCGCTGATTTGTAATGCTGTAAGGTGTGGCAATAATTTTTCAAAAATCTCTTCATAGAGCATTTTTTCAATTGCCAACGCCTTACCTTTTGAGGTTAGGACTTTATCTTCGTACTCTTTTAACTCAGGGATGATATAGCGTTCAGCATTCTTCAATGTTTGACGACGAACATAGTGCATTGGCACTAAATTGCTTTGCCCGCGACTGACTTGAATGTAATAGCCATGTACACCATTAAAACCCACTTTTAATGTATCAATGCCCCATTTTTCACGTTCACGAATTTCAAGTTTATCAAGATAATCACTTGCACCATCGGCTAATGCTCGCCATTCATCTAATTCGGCATTATAACCAGAGGCAATAACACCTCCGTCACGGACTAATACCGGGGGCGTTTCCACAATGGCATTTTCAAGTAATTCACATAATTCATCAAACTGGCTAATACGCTTTTGTAATTCTTTAATGTAAGGCATATCAGCTTGTTCAAGCACTTGATGAATATCGTGATATTGCTGAAAAGCATGGCGCATACGAGAGAGATCACGAGGGCGTGCAGAACGTAATGCTAAACGTGCTAATACACGTTCTAAATCGCCGATTTGGCGTAAAAAAGGCTGTAACTCAAAATAGAAAGGCTGTAATGCACTAATGGCATCCTGACGTTTAATCAGTTGTTCACGTTGGCGTAATGGCGTGTGTATCCAACGTTTTAGCATACGGCTTCCCATAGGGGTAACACAAAGGTCAAGTACAGATGCCAGTGTGTTATCAGTCCCACCTGCAAGATTTTGTGTTAATTCAAGATTGCGACGAGTAGCCGCATCTAAAATAATCGAATCTTGAGGACGTTCCATGGTAATACTACGAATATGAGGTAAAGACGTCCGTTGTGTATCTTTTACATATTGCAATAAACATCCCGCGGCGCAGAGTGCGAGATGTGCATTTTCAACACCAAACCCCGTTAAATCACGAGTACCAAATTGTAGATTAAGCTGTTGTTTTGCTGTTTCAAGTTCAAATTCCCAAATAGGACGGCGACGCAGTCCTTGTTGACGCTCAATCAATGCCATTGATTCAAAGGTTTCTGGGTAGAGTAATTCTGCTGGGTGGGTACGTTGTAGCTCGGCGATCATGCTTTCACTATCTGGCATTTCAGTGACACGAAAACGCCCTGAAGTGATGTCTAACGTTGCATAACCAAATGCACCATTTTTATCTTGCCAAATAGCAGCTAACAGATTGTCTTGACGCTCTTCAAGTAAGGCCTCATCAGTAACGGTACCTGGTGTTACAATACGAATAACCTTGCGCTCAACGGGGCCTTTGCTTGTTGCGGGATCGCCAATTTGTTCACAAATAGCGACGGATTCCCCCAATTGCACTAATTTAGCGAGATAATTTTCAACGGCATGATGAGGGACTCCCGCCATAGGGATAGGTTGGCCTGCGGACTGACCTCGCTTTGTTAATGAAATATCTAATAAACGAGAGGCTTTTTTAGCATCATCAAAAAACAGTTCATAAAAGTCACCCATACGATAGAACAGTAAGATTTCAGGATGCTCTGCTTTTATCTTCAGATACTGCTGCATCATTGGTGTGTGGGAGTCTAAGTGTCGAATGTCAGTCATGTTGTTGTCTGTCTTAAGGTATTGAATTTTGAGTTATTTGTGAAAATTTGTTATTGCACGGAATGTCGTTTTATTTCACAAGCATGGTTCGATCATATCACAAGGTACAGTCCGTTGTTTTAATGATATAAATATCTTTTTAAGCCAAAAGCCAAATAGTTTTATTCACTAGGATAGGTAATTTTGATGATAAAGGAAACAGCGTATTAATTGGCGCTGAAGCGAACATTACCTTCTACAGCGTATTGCAAAAATGGGATATAACTATCAAAGGAATACCTCCTCGTCTATTATCACCATCACGTAAAACTATTTATACATTAAGGTGGGCTTTATCAGCAAATACACAATTATATTTAATACAACAACGAATAATGATAGCAGCGTGATTTACCGGTTTGTTGATGATTATTTAGGAAACAGGACAAATTAGTGCTCAATAAAGTAGTCACTATTATATTCATGCAGTAGGTAATAAAGAACGCAAGAGAACATGGAATATTCGCGCTGACATTATTGGTGTGATTAATCAACAAGCAATAGAAGCTCATTCATATTGGTATTAAAGTTTATAGGTTTGACTTAATAAGTATCTTAACGCCAAAATATTAATGTCTATCGTTATCTTATTCTAACTATTATTACTCTATATTGTTGCGATATAATTATTAGGTAAAATACTGAAAAATTTATTTTATCTTGTGAGCAAGGAAGAAATAATCAGTATGAAAACTCGAATTGTAAAATTAGCTTTATTAGGTGTATTAGCATTTCCGTTAGTAGGATGTAGTGATGCAACACCTAACTGTAATAGCACTGAAGCTAAAAATTTAGTGATTGATATTACAAAAGATGAATTACGTGATCAAAAAATGGCTGCGTTGATTGATCAAGTTAAGATCAAAGTAGAAAGCGTACGTACTCGTGAGCATGATGAAAAAAGAGATACTTACTCATGTGCAGCTGAACTTTCTTTTGAGGGCAAAGGTGGTAAAAATTCGATCCCAATTACCTATACCATTGAAAGTACTGATGACGGCAAAGAATTTTATGTTAATGTATCTGGTTTGTAATTGTGCCTGAAATAAAGCCATCATAGATGGCTTTTTATGTTTAGTGAGTAAAATATCTGGCTAATTCTTTATAAATTAAGAGAATTTTGATTTATTTCTTATGTTAGGTTAAATCATCTAAAAATTCGGCTGATGGAACAAAGAATAATGTGCCTGTTACAGGGGTACTGAATTTAAGTAATTTATCCGTATGACCTTCAGGTGTGCCTGTAAACATATTTTCTAGCATACGATTGGTTGTCGAAAAATAGCGAGCATAGCCAATAAAATAAGTACCATATTCATTTTTTGATGGGTTAGAAAAAGGCATATTGGCTCTGACAATTTTTAAATCTTCGCCGTTTTCATCTTGAATATTGGTGACAACATTATGAGAACCTGGCTCTTTTTCTTCATCGGTTAATTCCACATCATTGAATTTATGTCTACCAATGACTTTTTCTTGTTCGATGAGGGGTTGCTTTTCCCATTCTTCCATATCGTGAATATATTTTTGTACAAAAGCGTAACTGCCACCGCTGAATTCAGGATCTTCATCACCAATTACAGCATAAGAAACACGCTCATCTTCATATTCAGGGTTTTCAGTTCCATCGACAAAACCAATTATAGAACGCCCATCAAAATATCTAAATCCATGCACTTCATCGACAGGTGTAACAATATTCTTTAGCTTTTGGCTGATGATAGACGCTAATTCGTAACAAGCAGAAACTTTGAGAGCTCGAATATGGAAAAAGAGATCACCAGGTGTAGAAACAGCGGTATAAGTCTCACCTTTGATTTCTTTAAACGTATTCAGCTCTTTTGGCTTGGATTGATTAGGGAATAATGCTGTCCATGCATTTGCACCAAATCCTATTACACAACTGGTTTCTAATTCAGGAAAGCGCGTTCTCATACTACGTATAAGACCAGAAAAATTATTACAAAAATCGATCAGAATCCTGCGGCTTTCAGGTAAAAGGGTGAGGTTAAAAACTAAAAAATAAGCATTCTCGCAGGGTGATTTCGTGACATCTTGGTATTTCATAATGATCCCTAAATGACGAACAATGAATGAATAGTAATTAAGTCATATTTAAAAAATATTATTTTTTAGTTTTACACCAAAACGCTCTCTATTACAAAGAGAGGGGCTTTTTGTTTTGATTTTTATGAATAAACAGTATCGAAAAGGCGATTAGTTTCTCTGTTTTTATAATGCTAATAAACTATATTAATTAATATTTTCATGGCGTTGATAAACTAAAGAGAGAGCAGGATGTTGCCATAAACTTGCTGGTGTGACAGTGGTTCTCTCCCATGGTATTAGTCCAATAAACCATAGTTTCCAAAATTGTAATTTAGCATTAGGATTTTTACTTAATAATTTTTGGAAGGTTTCGATTTCTCCGATACGAATAGAAAGTGCTGATTTATAAATGTCGAAAATAAATTTAGAGCAAAACTGGCGGGGAGAGTCGTATTTAAAACCCGTGTGATAAAGCTTATTTAACTTTTTGGGAACTTGTGCGATAAGTGTATTTTTTTGTTCATCAGATAATTGTGTCGTTAAACGGCGTATTGCATAGCACTTATCTGATGAGCGATTAATAAAACGTGTTAATGACGTTGTTGTTGAGAGTGGAATACGGCTTTCTGCCACTAAATAATCTTCCCCATTATGGTCTATGATAATGCCAACATGATTACTCCAGCATAAAGAAGCGGAGGAAATTTGACGAAATAAAAAGGTACCAATACAGGTAAATACGATATCACCAACTTCTAATCTTTGTGGATAATCAATTTTTAACATCATTATATTACCTATTTAATAGAAGTAATAATTATCATTCTTTGACTCTAATAAATAGATAGGATTTCTATTTGATAACTCAATGACTTTAAAATAAAAGTGACTTCTAATTTAATGTAACCTTAATTTTTAGAAGGATGTTATTCATAATTAGAGTATTAAAAATAATGACTTGATTAATTTAATTGTTCATCTGGAATATTATATTTTACGACAACACTATTTTTATAAAGTAATTCAGACGTCAGTAACTTAGGGAAAGCACCCACATTATTTTTAGTATAAATGTCTCGCCAGATTTCATTGCAGCGATATACGTGCTTTCCTTTTTTGATAAAAGCAGAGGATTTTTTCGTAGAGATGGTAACGGTATTTCCTCACTTCATCACAAAGGAGTTCACCTTCTAACTGATGTTCAGCGACATGTAATCTAATTTGATAATCATAAGGTGTTGGATTATATAAAACTAAATCCACATAATTATAGAAGATAGCCGCACCGGATCCGAAAGGAAGAACTCTTCCTTCATCAGGGAAGGGATCAAAACTGTGATTAGCTTTTTCAATTACTTTTAATTCAGAATGTAGTGCTAACCAATGAATTAAATTACTTGCCTGACAAATTCCTCCACCAACACCTTTTTTGGCTTCACCGTAAGAAAGTTGCATACCATCAATAAAACCTCGTTTATAACTCGGTTTTCCAACTAAATAACAAAAAGAGAAATATTCACCAGGGCGGATGATGACACCATCAAGCGCTTTTTCAACTAGTTTAAGATTTTTTATCTTATTGTATTGTAATTGAAGATCAGTATCGCCACGACGGCTAATTAATTTAGATGTGTGTTTGATATAACGGAAAGGAAGCCGTTGTTCTTGTTGAACATTTTTGCTGTATTTTCGTCCAGAAAACCGCCAGCTCAGCGAACGAAATAAACGTCGCTGAGCCACTCTCAACATATAAAGAATAGGGTGATAAGATGAAAGTGTTTTGCGCATAAAATCCTTTTAAATGATGTTACAGAAAGGAGGAAAATAGAGGGTGTATCATAACGATTTAACAAAAATATTGATACGCGAATATCCCTAAAATAGAGTAAATAAGAGATTAGATAATCAATTTACTTATTGATATCTTTAGTTAAAATTTTGGCTTGAGATTGTAAGACAGATAAAAAATTCTTAGTGGCAGGAGAGATATATTTTTCTTTATGATGAAAATAACGAATGCCCCGACTAAATTGAATATCATCAAAAGGAATCTCACATAAAAGGCCTGATTCTAATTCTTGCAAAATAGATAAGCGAGATAAAACGGAAATTCCTAATCCATGAATAACACCTTGCTTGATCCCTTCTAAACTATTTATTTCCATTACATTTTTAATCTCTTTATTATTTTCTTTGATCCTATCTAATAAAAAATCACGAGTGGCAGAGTGCTCTGGTTTGATCAGAAAAACTTCGGATGCAATATCAGAAAATCTACAATGTTTCTTTTGAGCTAACCAATGTTTTGGAGAGCAAATAAGTACGAGAGGATCGATAAGAAAGGTATCAAGATGATATTCAGTCGGATCTAAATAGATATGATCTGACATGATTAAAAACTCTAATTCTTGAGTATCAAGTTTATGGATAAGTTGTGTTGAACTTGAAATATCCATGCTGAGTTTGACGTCTGGATACTGTTTTCTAAATTGCGCCATAATTTGTGGTAATAGGTAAACACCAACAAAATGGCTAGCACCAAACTTAATTTCACCTTTAGAGGGATCATCAAATTGTCGCATATGCTCGGCAGAGGATTTAACTAGATTAATAATCTGGGTTGCGTATTGTTGATACACCTTACCTTGCGGCGTTAAATAAAGCCGGTTGTTGATCCTTTCAAACAATGTTGTTTGTAACTCTTCTTCTAATTTTCGAATTTTAATACTCACACTGGGCTGAGTGCAAAATAGGCGCTCTGCGGTTTCGGTAACATTAAAACCGTCTGCGAGTAAGAGGAAGGCATCAAGTTGGCTTAAATTCATAGCAAGACCATAAATTATTTTTATAGTTATAATATAATAATACAATTATCTTTATACCTCAATATTTCTATACTGAACTTCCCACCCTACATATTAAGAGGAATCGGTTATGGAAAAGACTGCGAAGCGAGATGATATCGCTAAACCAGCGCCATCATCACCAAAAAAAAATGGTAAGAAAATCACATTAAAAACAATAGGAATACCTTTAGCTTTATTGGTATTACTGGCTTTGTTTTTTATGCCAACGCCTGATGGATTAAGTATTGAAGGACAAAAAGCGATTGCTATTTTCTGTGCTGCATTAATTCTATGGGTCTGTGGCTCTTTACCCATTTATTTAACATCAATGCTAGTGATTGTGTTACTGCCAATGACTGGCACGGTAACAAAAGAAAAAGTCGTTTTTGGTACATTAGGTTATGACGTTATTTGGTTAATGGTCTCCGCATTTGTTTTAACCTCAGCCATGATCAAATCAAATATTGCTAGACGCTTTGCGTTATGGATGATCACCAACTTTGGTCAAACACCTAAAAAAGCGCTCTTTGTTCTTGTATTAATAAATTTTTGTATTGTGTTTTTTGTTCCTTCAACAACGGCAAGGGCAACGTTAATGGTGCCTATTTGTATGATTTTGCTTGAAGTGCATAAGGCTATTCCAGGGAAAAGTAATTATGGAAAATTAATGATGTTACAGGGAGTTCAGGCTGATGCTTTAGCGACATCGGGTGTCATGACAGGAACTGCTGCTAATATTATTGCGGTTGGATTTATCAATTCACAAGCGGGAGGATCTATTGGTTATATTGATTGGTTAATTGCATCCTTCCCATTAGCTTTAATAGGGATGACTCTTTCATTCTTTGTCGGATTAAAGCTTTTCTCTTTTAAAGGCGAAGTTGATTTTGAAGGTTCTTTGAAAAAATTAAAAAAAGAGCGTTCAGAACTTGGCTTTTTAACACTTAATGAGAAAAAAGCTATGTATATCTTCTTGATGACAGTCTTTTTATGGGCAACAGAAAGTTATCATCAGGATGTCGTAGGGTTTAAAATTAGTGTCTATATGACGGCTGTTATTGCCGCTATTCTTTGTTTAATGCCCCGTATAGGTTTATTAACTTGGAATGAAGCCAATATCAAATGGGATCTAATGATATTTGCAGCAGGGGCTTATGCGGCAGGTAATACTTTAGAGTCAACGCAAGGAGCACAATGGTTAATCGGTAAAATGGTTTATGGACTTGGGCTCGAAAATATGAGTACTACCATGGTCTATATTGTGGTTGTCTTTATCTGTATGTACAGCCATTTGATTTTTACCAGTAAGACGGTGAAAACAACCATTTTAATTCCAGCTATTATTGCACTTGCTAAAACATTAGGTATGGATCCCGTTACATTAGCATTAGCAGCATCATTTACACTGACTTATACCATTACTTTACCACCTCACTCAAAAGTAAATACCATCTATTTTTCAACAGGTTATTTTAGTGTATTAGAGCAAATGAAATACGGGTTAATTACGTGTTTTATTGGAGCATCAGTAATTTCTATCGCGATATTTACTTGGTTCCAAATTCTTGGATATGGCTTATAACCCATTAAATTAAGGAATAATAATGAGACTAATTTTATTAAGACATGGTGAAACCTTATGGAATATGGAATCGCGCTTACAAGGACATGCTAACTCGTGTTTATCGCCAAAAGGTATTAATCAAGCAATAGCGATAAAAGAGAGTATTAAATTATTATCACCCGCTCGGATTATTACGTCAGATTTAGGCCGAACAGTTCAAACAGCCGAAATTGTTGGTCATCCAGAAGCTGTAAAAGAACCGTTATTGCGTGAATTAAATATGGGAGAATGGACAGGGCAACGAAAACCAGAACTCATAAGGCATCAGGCTGATAAATATAAAAATTGGCGAGCTGGGACATATACGCCACCTAAAGGTGAAAATTGGTTTGATTTTTGCGATCGTATCGGTACCACCTTACAAAGGTGGGTACATAAAGAGGATAGTGATTTATTAGCTGTCGTGCATAGTGGTGTTATTCGAGCAGCTTGCAAAGTATTTTTAAATCTATCACCTGAATTCTTATTACCGGCAACACCAGGTACAATAACAATATTAAATTTTGACTCTAATGCGAGTAAGGCACCCAAATTAGAAGCTTATAACATTGGCTCTTATATGCCAGATAAGAATGTCGCTGATTAAATATTAATAAGAATTGATTATCAAATTAATTGTAGTGTTTTAATTTTATAAATATATTTAAGTGAATTACTCAGATATTAAATCAGAGCAAGGGGAACCTTGCTCTTTTTTTATGTAAAAAATTTGAATCATATATTTTATATACAATATTTTTTTATTCTTTTGACGTTCAAGTTGTAACTGATAAGTTAAATCAAATTTTGTTCAAAAATAATACGTTAAGGTTTTAAAGTAATCAAAATTGAATGAAAAATATCATATATTATTAAGCAAAAATAATATTTTTTTAATTCACACTATATGAGTTACAAAATAAAAAATTCTTTATTAATAAAAAATAGTGTTTAACTTTTATTTTGATTTAACAATGTTGTATCAAGATATGAAAATTTTAAATAATTAAAAATAAAGTTCATTAGTTAACTAATAAAGAGTTTATCTAGTTTTAAATCCTGATTTAAATCAAAATATTGAATATTATACCGCTATAACCAAAACTTGTTTATTGTAAAAAACAATTAGATAATACTCATATATTGAGTTAATTGCTTATTTGATGTTGATGAGTGGATTAATCAATATATTAAAATAATATTAATAAATATATTAAGAATGACCTATTGGAGAAAAATAAATGAAGAAAAGTTTACTTGCAATGTTTATTGCTAGTAGTTCTATTTTTGTAGTTAATAATGCATTAGCTGCAGATGGCACTATTGATTTTACAGGTGAAATTATAGATAACGCTTGTGAATTAGCTGCGGGTTCTGATGCATTAAAGGTGAATTTAGGTAAGGTATCTAAAACAGCATTACCAAGTACAGGTAGTACCGCTGCAGCAACAAAGTTTACAATTAAATTAATTAATTGTCCTGCTACAGTGAGTAGTGCTGCTGTAAAATTTGATGCGGAATCTTATTCTGGTGACGATAGTGTTATCGCTTTGAAAAAAGAAACAGGTGTAGCTTCAGGTGTGGGTATTCAAATTACAGATGATACAAATACGGTCGTTCCATTATTTACTGCTTCTAAAGTTTATCCATTAAAAACTGGTGCTGGTGTAGTAAATAATTTGGATTTCCGTGCTCGTTATATCGCAAAATCCGATACTGTAACTGCAGGTCCTGCAAATGGTAATGCAACATTTACTATTAATTATAATTAATATTATCTAAAAAATAAAAAGGTTTAAAGGGAATTGAACCTTTTTACTCTATTGATGGTGAAGATATGAAGTTTATTATCTATTCTTTTATTTGTTTGTTTGTTTTTTTAATACAGCAAATGCTGGTGTTGTTATTGGTGGTACTCGCGTTATTTATGATGAAGGGAAAAAAGACGTCAGTATTAGTGTGGAAAATCCTGATAATATTCCCTATTTAATTCAATCTTGGGTTGATGATATTAATGAGAAAAAACAATCAAACTTTGTTATAACGCCTCCATTATTCAGATTAAATGGTAGTAATACAAATGCATTAAGAATATTTTTAACTGAAAATAATTTGCCTAGTGATAGAGAATCACTATTTTGGTTAAATATAAAAACAATTCCAGCGACAGAGAGAACAGAAAATTCTTTACAAATTGCATTTAAGACTCAGATGAAATTAATTTTTAGACCTAAAGAGCTAAAAAATGTCAACTTTGTAGAAGAGCAGAAAAAGTTAGAGTGGTCAAAAGTGGGAAATAAAATAAATGTAAAAAACCCAACCCCTTATTTTTTTAATTTTCAAATGATTAAGTTTAACAATAAGGCTGTTGAGGATGTTTCTTATGTCGCCCCTTACTCAGTAAAATCATTTGATATTAATAGTGAAGAGGTACATGGCACTATCAATTGGGAAGTTATTAATGATTATGGTGCGATTACTGATTTATCAGAGATAAAAATATAATCTTCTATAAACTTAGGTTTTAATATGAAAATGAATAAGATATGTATTAGCCTATTTTTATATTTAGGCTATACAGCCTCGTTATATGCAAATAGTTCTAATTTAGATAATGTTTATTTTGATCCTGATTTTTTAGAATTACCCAATAAAAGTACGATTGACTTATCTCACTTTGAAAATAATGAACAATTAGCGGGTACGTATTATGTTGATGTTTATGTTAATACTGATTTAATTTCTACTGAAAATATTAAATTTGAAAAGAAAGATAATGGTAATTTAATACCTTGTTTATCAGTAAATGATCTTACTAAATTTGGCATTAAAACTGAAGATTACTCTGGTTTAAATAAAGAAGAAAATAGTTGTGTAAATTTATCAGTGATCCCTAATGCAAAAAGTAATTTTGAGTTTAACTCTCAACGTTTGTATTTAAGTATTCCTCAAATAGCATTAAATAAAAAACCTAGAGGGTTTGTTGAACTGAGTAATATAGATAATGGTATTACAGCGCTATTATTAAATTACAGTTATAGTGGTTCAAAAAATTATGATCGTAAAAGTAATGGGTCAGACACAACATCAAATTACATTAATTTAAGACCAGGAATAAATATAGGCCCTTGGCGTTTGAGAAATTATACCACCTGGTCTAATAGTGATGAAAAATCGAGCAAGTGGGATACTGTTTATACTTATTTATCGCGAAGCATTAACCGAATTAAAAGCCAATTAATTTTAGGGGATGGTGTATCACCTTCATCTGTTTTTGACAGTGTGCCTTTTAGAGGGGGACAGCTTTCTACAGATGATGATATGTATCCTGAGAGTTTACGTGGATACGCACCTGTTGTGCGCGGTATCGCACGTAGTAATGCTCAGATAACGATTAGGCAAAATGGTTATACGATTTATCAAACAGAAGTCGCCGCAGGGCCTTTTGAGATTAATGATTTATATCCCACAGGGAGTAGTGGAGATTTATACGTCACAATAAAAGAATCTAATGGGAGTGAACAGCATCAAATCGTACCATTTGCTTCTTTGCCTGTTTTACAGCGTGAAGGTTATTTATCTTATAGCATCACAGGAGGTGAGTATCGCGCTTATGACAGCGATATTGAAAAACAGAAATTTGGCCAATTTACATTAATTTATGGTTTACCTTATGGAACAACAGTCTATGGGGGAAGCCAGCTGAGCAATAACTATCAATCATATTCTATTGGTGCGGGAAAAAATTTAGGGGCATTTGGTGCAATATCCATTGATGTTATACAGGCAAATTCAACATTAAATAATGGTAACACATCACATGGACAGTCTTATCGTTTTAGATATAACAAAAACCTAAATACGACAGGAACAAATATTGCGTTAGCAGGGTATCGCTATTCGACTGACGGATATTATAGTTTATCGGAGGTTTTTGATGAATATCGGAATGGCGCCAATGCGCCAGAAATTGAACGCCGTCGTAATCGTGCGGAAATTACGATTAATCAAAATCTGGGTGAGCGGTACGGCTCTCTTTCTGTAGGGTATGTAAGAGAAGATTATTGGAATAGCGATAGAAAAACGCAGTCAGCGACGCTGGGTTATAACAATAGTTGGCAAGGGATTAGTTATGGTTTGAATTATACCTATAATAAAAATACAAATACTTATTCTTATAAATCAAGTAACTATTCTAAAAGTGAGAATGAGCATCAATTAGCGCTTTCAGTAAGTGTGCCGTTTAGTGTCTTTGACGATACTTTTTATTATAACTTTAATACAAATAATAGTAGTCAGAGTTCGAGTACGGGAAGTGTGGGATTATCCGCATCTCAATTAAATAATCGATTAAATTGGAGTCTACAACAAGCATTTACGAATCAAGATCAAGGATCTTCTGGTAATTTAAACGCATCGTATAAGGGTAAATACGGTGAAGTGACTGGAGGCAGTGGATATAGTAAGGATAACTATAATTTATATTATGGCATTAATGGTAGTTTAGTTGCTCATTCAGGGGGGGTAGTTTTGGGTCAACAACTTGGTGAAACTGCTGCTATTGTTGATATTCCTGATGCAGGTAATGTGACAATTTTAAATCAATCTGGGGTAGAAACTAACAGTTATGGTTATGCTTTAGTGCCTTATATTACTCCATATCGTAAAAATGCAATTGATATTGATACTACAGCATTACCGGAAAATACAGAAATGGCATTAACGAGTCAGACCGTTTCCCCTAGTCGTGGTGCATTAGTAAAAGCAAAATTCTCTGCGAATGTCGGATATCGTGCATTAATTACGTTAACACTAGAAAATGATGAGTTAATTCCTTTTGGAGCGCAGGTGATTTTTAAAGATAATCCTCAATTGAATAGCATTGTAGGTAATGATGGTGAAGTTTATTTATCTGGATTAAGTGGAAAAGGTGAGTTTATTGTTAAGTATAATGATAAACAATGTAGTGCAAATTATAATTTATTAAATGATTCTCATTATTTAGGTCTCTATAAGACTACCGTAGTTTGTCATAAATAAATAACATAAATATTTTATTCATCCAATTATAGTATTACAGCTAATTAAAATATAGCTGTCGATATCTGCTACGTGTAGGAAATAAGAATGGAAAAGATAATTAATCAGTTATTTTTAATAAACGCTCTAATAATAAGCCCTATATCTTGGGCTTCAGACAGTGTTAATTTAAATTTTACTGGCAATATTAGGATCGCTACATGCAATGTTTCGAGTGGCGATAATATAAATGTTGATTTGAAAAATATACCAGCAGCTAATTTTGAAAAGGCAAATTCAGCTTCTAGCTGGAATATGTTTAATATAGAGTTTCAAAACTGCTCCACGGCAATTAATCAAATAAAGCTTACGTTTTCAGGTATATCTGATGTGGCTGACTCGAGTAGTTTATACAAAAATCAAGGAAGTGCTGAAAATATCGCAGTGCAATTAGAGAATTGGACGGGTACGATAAAACTAGGGAATCAACAATCGCTATTCCTTACATTAAATGGGCAGACTAGCATTAAATTGGGATTACGAACACGAGCGTTTAGTCCATCAGGAAAGGGATCGCCAGGCACAATATCAGCAAAAGTGACTGCAAATATTATCTATTTATAAAAGAGAAATAATATGAAAGCGATAATTTTTTTACTTCTATTTTTTTCATCTTTTACAATGGCGAGTACTGTAAATATTAATATTTATGGAACAGTGACAGTATCGCCTTGTGAGATTGAGAATAAGAACTATTTAATTGACTTTAAGAAAGTAAATATTAGAGAGTTACAAAATAATCAGAACACAGATTGGATCGATTTTTCAATAAAATTAAAAAATTGTCCAGTAAGTACAAAAAAAGCAACGATAACGATAGCTGGTACTGCTGATCCTAATAATGGAAATTATTTTATCAATAATGGAACTGCAAAAAATATCGCATTAAATTTAATAGAAAATAAAAATAAAACGATAGTAAAAAATGGAACTAAATTAGAGGCAATAATTAATAGCCAAACTAAAATGGCTGAATATCTTTTAGCAGCAAGATTAATTAAAACCGGCAATGGAATGAGTACAGGAACATTTAAAAGTCATCTTGAATTTACATTAATTTATAATTAAAAACTACTTAACCTAGGAGTAGAAAGTGATTAATCGCTATCCTGTATCAAAAGTAATAGGTAGGAAAATTACTTATTATAGGAAAATGAAGGGGATTTCGTTAGATGAATTGGCATCACTCATTGGAGTTAGCCAACAGCAACAATCAAGATATGAACGGGGGATTAATAGAATTAGCCTGGATAGACTTAATCAATATGCAGAGATATTTAATATCCATATAAAAGACTTTTTTATTTTAGATGAAAAAGATAATTGTGAAATTAAAACTATTCTTTTAAAAAAAGAATGAGGCTAAAAATGGGAAATATAATAATTAAGCCATTATTATTAAGTGGAGTGTTAATTTATTCTACTTACTCTACTGCTGCATGCATACAGAATCCTAATTATAAAAATATTATTGTTAATGTACCCAATCGAGTTTTTAATATTCAATATGACGATCTGACGACAAGAACACTTGATACAATTAAACTTTCGTATCTTCCACCCTACACAGCATCATATGAAGGGGATAATGGTCTCTGTGGAAATGCTATTATTACTGGGCGTTTTATTAATGGATGGACACCTAATTCTAATAAGATAGCAGCAACCAATATCCCTGGTATTGGAATAAGAGTAAAAATGACTAATATTGGTCATATAAATACTAGTTTCGTCAAAGATAATGAAAGACAAAAATATATAATTAATAACCCAACTTGGGTTGTTGAGATTATAAAAACAGGCAGAGTAACTCAATCGAATACATTAATGGGAGGGAATTTAGCACGTATGGAGCAAAATAATACATTGCCTAATACTAGTCGATGGATTTTATCAACATTGAGAATACCAATTGGTTCAATAAAAGTAAATTCACTAAAGTGTACAACAAAATCAAACAATTATAATATTAATTTGGGAACATGGTATGACACTCAGTTTAAAAATATCGGCGATGTTAGCCAAAATGTTAATATTCCAATTACGTTAAGTTGTGCCGCGGGAACCAATATTAAAGCAACGGTGACAAGTAGTGCCGGATATATTGATGCAAACACAGGAAAATTAAATTTATCGGGCTCTAACCGTGCAACAGGTATTGGCATTCAAATAGTCAATAGTAATAATACCCCAATAAAATTAAATACAAAACTTAATTTACAAAACAATGTTTCTTCTGGTGATTATATTTTTAATTGGAAAGCGCGTTATATCAAGACGAGTAATAAGATAACAGCAGGCACTGCAAATTCAGTAGCAACAGTAAATATTTTATATGAATAATATATTTTATTTATTTTGAGGATGTTTTTATGAATAAGAAAATATCAAGATTAGTTGGAAAAAAGATCCGAAAATTGAGAGAAATGTATTGTATGACTGGAGATGAGCTCGGTGCATTACTTGGCGTTAGTCAGCAACATCAATCTCGTTATGAAAATGGAGATACTAATATTCATGCTGAAACACTGTATCGTTTGTCTTATCTTTTTGATGTTGAACCGGAATATTTTTTAAGTGATTTGCTTATTGAAGATAATAAGCTTGATAAAGATAAAGTCGATAATAAAAAAAATCACTATATGGCTGAAGTATTATTCATACAATAAATTTATTAATAATGCCTAAGATGATTTATCATTTGGATAAATGGTGTAATCATGAGTACTTAGGCATTAATGCTCCTATAGTGTAGATATTTATTCTTACCAATATCCTAACAGTTTCCACCATACACTACCCAACGTTATCCAAACGATAAGGTTAACAACACTCATCACAAAGCCAGTTTTCCACCATTCGCCCAATGTGGCGTAACCTGAACCAAAAATAATGGGCGCAGTACCTGTACCATAATGGGTTAATGACATCATTAATGAAGATGAGAATGCCAAAATAAGCCCTAATAACATTGGTGGTGCGCCAAGTGCTAAACCTGCGGCATAAAACGCGGCAAACATTGCGGTAATATGCGCGGTGGTACTGGCAAAAAAGTAGTGAGAATAAACATAAATTAGTACCAGTAATATCATGCCACTGACCCAACTTATTCCCATACTATCAATACTTGCCCCTACGCTGAGTGACAACCATTTAATCAATCCTAATTTTCCTAAGAAGGATGCCATCATTACTAAGGCAGAGAACCAAACAACGGTATCCCATGCACCTTTGTTTTTTAAAATATCATCCCAATTTAAAACACCTGTACATAATAAAATCGATAAGCCAATAAATGCGGCTGTTGTGGCATTAACACTGAACGCATCACCAAATAACAATGCAGGTACACCCGCCCACATAATTAATAATAAGGCGAAGACTGCAAGGGTTATTTTCTCAGGTAATGAAATAGGCCCTAATTGCGCTAAACGCTCTTTAGCAAAATGGAGGGCATTTGGGGTACTGGTTATTTCTGGCTTATAAAGCAGATAAATAACGATAGGCATTAATATTAATGAAACGATAGCGGGTACAAAAGCCGCAATTGCCCACATAGACCAACTAAGCTCATGTGTAGGATCAGTTTCACTGATAATTAAACTCACAATTAGTGGGTTAGGAGCTGTTGCCGTAATAAACATGGCAGAAGTAATTGGATTTATATTGTAGTTCACTAAAGAGAGGTAACGACCTATTTTTCCACTTGTGCCATCTTCTGCTTTAGAGTTAAAACTGTCTGAAATAGAACGCATAATTGGGTGAATAATCCCACCACCACGTGCGGTATTACTTGGAGTTACAGGGGCTAATATTGTTTCAGCAATAGCCAATGAATAGGCTATTCCAATGGTTCTTTTGCCAAATAGTGAAATAAAATAATAACCAATTCTAGCACCGAGTCCGGTTTTATTTAGGCTCATTGAAACCATAATGGAAATACCAATTAACCAAATAAGATCATTGGAAAATCCACTTAATGCATCACCGATAGCGGCTTTAGTTGAATTAGGATTAGTAACACCTGTAACAGCGACTAATGCGATAGCAATAATAGAAACAGCACCGATAGGAAGTGCTTTACCAATAATGGCGGCGATAGTACCAACAAAAAGGGCTAATAAATGCCAAGCATTGGGATCAACGCCTTCTGGAATGGGAATAAAAAACCAGATAACCAGGGTGATAGAGATGGCGATTAATGTCGGTATGGGTCTTAATGGAGTCAATTTGTTCATCAGGTTATTCCATTAGGTTGCAGGTTAAATAAATAATCGGAAGTAAAAGGTAAAGCTAATAAGTATTTTTATTAAATACGATGTTATTAACATATTATTAAATATTCATTGATTGATGTCATAAAAATAAAATTATTTATTAACTTATTTTTAAAAATAAATTTTTTATGTAACCTAGTGTTATTAAAATACAATGTGATTATGTATCTTTATGTTTTTATAAAATATTTTCTTTATGGGTATTACTCTATAAAAATAGATTAGGGAATTATAATGAAATTTATTTTACCTGCCGTATTATCTTCATTATTACTTGTGCCAGCAGTACAAGCCAATGAATATAAACTTGAACCAACGCATACTAAGGCAATGTTTTATATTGACCATTTTGATACTTCAACTAACAGTGGTGGTTTCTATGAAATTGAAGGTGATTTAACATACTCACCAGAAAAGAATATAGGAAAAATAAACGTTTCTATTCCAGTTAAAACACTAAATACGGGATTAACGGCATTTGATAATCATGTGAAAAGTGTAGATATCTTAGATGCAGATAAATACCCAACAATTCAGTTTTCTTCAGCAAAATGGTATTTCTCGATAATAAACCCACATCCATTGAAGGGCTATTAACGATGAAAGGAAAAACATTGCCAGTTAAATTAACAACAACCAAATTTAATTGTTATGAAAGTCCTGTATTTAATGCGCCAGTCTGTGGTGGTGATTTTGAAACAACCATTAAACGTTCAGATTGGAGCGTGGATTTTTTGGTCAAAGAAGAGATGGCTGATAATATGACATTAAAAATTCAAGTTGAAGCTATTAAGCAATAAATTAAGTCATATTTTATAGAAAAGACCTTATTAAATATGAGGCTTTTTTGTTTTTTTATAATAATAAATATAATTTAAGTTAAAGTGTTAAATTCTAAAAATAGGGATGAAAAGAGGTTTATTTTTAATTCTTGATAATAATGATTTATTGCTGTATGTTATAAAATTGTTGCTTCGTTTTTATTTCCTCTTGTTTTTTATAGCTTTTATTGAACTAGTTTTGTTTCCTATCCGTTAAATTCTACTTTTTATTTTTGATTTTATTTTTAGAATAATAAAATTTCCTCATAATAATTTATTTAATAAATATCGTCATATTAAATAAAAATTTTTTACAATAAATAAGTGTGACTTCAATCACTCTACATTTCAATATTTCTTCAGTATGTTTATATGCAGAGATTCAAAATTAATAAATCAGACATTTATTTATATTGCTTAATAGTTTAAGCAAATAGGCTTCTTATTATCAAAAAAACGAAATGCAAATAGATATGTGTTGTTACATATATTAAATGCGTTAAGGATATCATAATGATCCATGCTTTTATTAAAAAAGGGAGCTTTCAGGATTCCGTTAGCCTGATGATTATTTCCCGAAAATTAAGTGAAGCCCCTGAAGTGGAAGAAATTTCCGTCATGATGGGAACACCAGCGAATAAATCTCTTCTTGATGTCACCGGTTTTTGGCATGACATGTTTAACGAAGCAACGCCGAATGACATTTGTGTTTCGATTAAAGCGGAATCAGACGATCCTGCGATTATCGACATGATTTCTACTGCGTTAGAAGAAGCACTAGCAGAAATTGCAAGCGGTCAAAAAGGCGGTAACAAATTAACGACAGTACGTAGCTGGCGTACCGCTAAACAAAAAAGCACTAATGCCAATATGTTACTTATCTCTATTGCTGGTGAATATGCCGCGGAATTGGCTGACACGGGCTTAGATGATGGTTGTAACGTCATGCTGTTCTCTGACAACGTTTCTATTACAGATGAAAAAGCACTAAAAGAAAAAGCTGCAGCAAAAGGTTTGATTGTGATGGGGCCTGACTGTGGTACGGCAAATATTGCAGGCGCACCTCTTGCTTTCGCTAACATTGCACCTAAAGGCTCTATTGGTATTGTTGGCGCATCAGGTACGGGTATTCAAGAAATTACCTCTCAAATCGTTTTACAACGCCAAGGTATTTCTCATTCAATTGGTTTAGGTGGACGTGATTTAACCGAGGAAATTGGTGGTATCAGTGCTGTAACTGCTATCAATATGCTAGCGGCAGATCCTAATACGCGTGTTATTGCTTTTGTTTCTAAGCCACCCGCGCCTGCTGTTCGTCAAAAAATTATTGCTGAAATGAAACGCCATAATAAACCGATTGTGGCGCAATTCTTAGGCACAACACCTGAGAAATTCCAAGACGACAATATTTATTTTACTCGCACGTTAGATGAAACGGCGCGCATTGCGGCTGAATTAGCGCGTGTTGAAGATATCGCGGCTGAGTTACCAAAAGTTACAGGTAAGAAAATCATTGGTCTTTATGCCGGTGGTACGCTAGCGGCTGAGTGCGCCATGTTGTTATCCGAAAAACTTAATGTTGAAGTCGATAATGAACATAAGCAAGGCACAATGCTAGATGCTGATGGTCATAAAATCATCGATATGGGTGATGATTTTTATACACAGGGTAAACCACACCCAATGATTGACCCATCTACACGTAACAAATTTATCAGTGAGCTAAGCAATAAAACAGAGGCTGGCGTGTTACTGGTTGATTTTGTTATTGGTTATGGTGCAACTCAAGATCCTGCCGGCGCGTTAATTCAAGAAATCAAAAAACTGAATGAAAAACGTGGCGAAACCAATCCATTAATCACCATCGCAACCATTACTGGTACTGAAGATGATCCGCAAAACCGTAGCGAACAGCAAAAACAGCTAAAAGAAGCGGGCATTATTGTCATGGATACGTTGCCAGAAGCGGTTTTATTAGCAAAAGAATTAATCCAGCCACATCCAGCAGAAGCACATGCTGAAGTGTCACCACTGCTTAACGGGATCTCTGTGATCAACGCTGGTCTACGTAGTTTTGCAGACGATCTGCAATCAAGTGGGACTCCTGTTGTGCATTATCAGTGGGCACCTGTCGCAGGTGGCAATAAAAAACTGGCTGAAATATTAAAGAAATTGAAATAAGGAATTGCAGATATGTATTCAACTATCGAACAAGCGAATGAAGCAGTTATCGAACGTATCCGTGAAGCCCGTCCTCACTGGTGTGATGTTAATTTAGCTAAAGAAGTTGTACCAACTTTAGAGACAGGTAAAAAATTACTTCATGCAGGCCCTCCTGTAACTTGGGAGGAAATGAGTGGCCCTGTTCGCGGTGCATGTATTGGTGCTTCTTTATTTGAAGGCTGGGCAGAAACTGAAGAACAAGCATTAGTGATGTTAGAGGCGGGGGAAATTGAGTTTATTCCTTGCCATAACGTAAATGCAGTAGGCCCTATGGGAGGGATTACTTCTGCTCATATGCCAATGTTAGTCATCAAAAACCACATTCATGGTAACTATGCTTACTGCAATATGAACGAAGGTATCGGTAAAGTGATGCGCTTTGGTGCTTACGGCCCAGATGTGCAAGAGCGCCTACATTGGATGAAAAATAGCTTAGCGCCAGTATTAAAAGCAGCGATTGCTACTTTTGAAAATGGTATCGATTTGACTGCAATTATGGGGCAAGCCATTACGATGGGGGATGAATTCCACCAACGTAATATTGCAGCTTCAGCCCTGTTACTGCGTCAATTGGCACCAGTATTAAGCACATTAGATTTTGAAGATGCTGAAATCACAAAAGTGACTAAATTCCTGAGCATTACAGACCAATTCTTCCTGAACTTAGCAATGGCTTATTGTAAAGCTGCGATGGATGCAGGTGCTCAAATCAAACAAGGCACTATCGTTACCGTTATGACCCGTAATGGTAGCAACTTTGGTATCAAAATCAGTGGAATGGGCGACCAATGGTTTACGGCTCCAGTGAATACACCACAAGGTCTGTTCTTCTCTGGTTTTAGTCAAGCAGATGCAAACCCAGATATCGGTGACAGTGCAATTACTGAAACTTTTGGTATTGGTGGCGCAGCCATGGTTGCAGCACCGGGTGTGACTCGTTTTGTTGGTGCATCAGGAGGTATGGATGCCGCGCGAGAAGTGACTGAAGAAATGGCTGAGATCTACCTTGCGCGTAACATGATGTTGCAAATTCCAACTTGGGATTTCCAAGGTGCGTGTTTAGGTTTAGATGCTCGTCGCGTTGTTGAAACGGGGATTACGCCACTGATTAATACGGGGATTGCGCATAAAGATCCGGGTGTCGGTCAGATAGGCGCAGGAACGGTACGCGCACCTTTAGGTTGTTTTGAGAAAGCGATTGTTGCACTGGCAGAAGAGTTAGGTATCGATGCTTAATCGTGCGTTGTAACGATAAATCACAGCAATAAAGGGGGCATTATGCAAATTCAAGCACTTCAAACCAGCCAACATATTACTGACTTTGAAAGTGAGATTAAATGTGTGGGCATTTATGATCATGCTTTGAATTTCATTTGCCCTCAACAACGTTTAATCACTTTTCATCGTGAAGGAAGAGGATTAAGCCCGATGGGATGGTTACTGAAACAAGATGATTTTGACTATTTTGCAAAACAGTGTCATCCCTCGGTCATGATGAGTCTAAAAGATCATCAAGCAATACTCGCCAATAAACTTACTCTACTAGCAGGTCAAGGTGAGAATTTGCGTTTACAAGATAAAGCGGAATTAGATTTGCGTTGGTTAGAAAGTTTTTTTTCTCTGCTTTCACCCTCAATTACAACAGGGTTATATGGACCATTGAAAAATTATCGCCAAATCGCGCAGCTCAGTGAAATTAAATTATTAATTAAGCTATTTCATAATCAGTTAGTGGGCAATGCTGTTAACTGGGCTATTTTTACAGGGAAAGGCCCCGGATTAACGCCAAGTTCAGATGATATGCTAGTAGGAATGTTATTTGCACATTATTTAGCAGAGCCAGAAAAAAAACTTAATTATTTTTTTAATAGCACTCCTCCTTTATCTGAATTGACCACCGTTGTCAGTAAGCATTATTTGGAATATGCCACCCAGGGAATATTTTCTACCTATCTCATTCAACTAGGTAAAAAAATAAAGAATAAAGAGATTATTTTTAAGGATATGTTGGAAATACTCTCTATTGGTCATCATTCCGGTGCAGATACATTACTGGGATTATGGATTGGTTACCAAACTAAAAAACAACAACAGCATATTGGTTAATTTTTTTTAATAAAAGAATTTATATAAACATTCGGATACGGATAATTATGAAAACAATTGTTATTGCTTTAGGCGGAAATGCATTATTGCAACGCGGAGAAATTTTATCTGCTGAAAATCAATATAAAAATATTGAATTAATGTCAGAGACAATTAATAAATTAGCAAAAGAGTACCGTGTTGTATTAGTACACGGCAATGGGCCTCAAGTTGGATTGCTTGCACTACAAAACCTGGCATATCAAGATGTTTCTGCATATCCGTTGGATATTCTAGTGGCTGAAAGCCAAGGTATGATTGGTTATATGATGATGCAAAAAATTAATCAAAATAATCCAGAACAAGCAATTACAACGGTAATGACGCGTGTTTCTGTTGATATTAATGATGAAGCATTTAACGATCCAAGTAAATTTATTGGCCCTATTTATGATGAGGCAGATAAAGAAGAATTGATTGCGAAGTATCAATGGACATTTAAACAAGACGGTAAACATTACCGCCGTGTTGTACCGTCACCAACACCGAAAAAAATTATTGATATCGAAGCGGTAAGACTTTTATTAGATAAAGGTCATGTTGTTATTTGTGGTGGTGGTGGTGGTATTCCAGTTAACAACACAAATAATGAATTTATTGGTAGTGAAGCTGTTATTGATAAAGATTTAACAGCGGCTTTAATTTCTCGTGAATTAAATGCAGAGCACTTTGTTATTTTAACAGAGGCTGATGCTATTTATAAAAATTGGGGTACACCAGAACAAGCCGCAATTCGTGAAGCAACACCAGAAGAACTTGCACCAATGGCTGTCGCTGATGGCGCAATGGGACCAAAAATTATGGCGGTGAGTGATTTTGTTAATGCAACTGGGCAACAAGCACATATTGGTGCATTACAAAATATTCAACAAGTTATTGAAGGTCAGTCTGGCACTTTAATTTATAAGTCTTAATAAAAATGCTTTCAGGAGCGTCATTATGAACGATGCACAAGTGAATGAGAAAGGCAAAGTCCCTTATTGGGTCAAACTGACCATTATCTTCTTCTTTGGTTGGATTGCACTTTATGGTAGCCGCGCCATTGTCGGCCCATTAATGGTAAATATTGGTGCTGAGTTTGATCTTACTAAAGCTCAACTTGGTTCTATCATGAGTATTTTCTTTATCGGATATACTGCACTCAATATTCCATCAGGCATGATTGGTGACTATTTAGGTAAGAAAAAAGTATTAGTAACAGGGGTTGTGCTCTTTGGTGGATTTACCATTATTGCGGGGATGATGCCAACTTACGTGACCTTTATGTTTGCATGGGTCATGGTGGGGATCTTCCAAGGTTTCTATTATGGTCCTCAATATGGTTTATCTTCAGAAGCGATACCGAAACATCGTATCACGTTAGGTAGTGCAATTATCAATAGTGGTATGGCATTTGGTCTGTCTATTGGTTATTACATCTCAAGTATTTCTGTTGGTGAGATGGGAATGAGTTGGCGTGCGCCATTCTACATTATTGGTGTTCCTATTATCATCATCGGTTTGGTGATGCTATGGATCATTAAAGATAAACCCAAAGCACAGCCTGCAACAGAAGCGGGTGCACCAAAACAGAAAGTTAAGCTGACATTTAAAGATTTATTCGGCAACCGTAACATTAACCTTGCATATGTTACCATCTTCTGTTCAATCTATGGCTTCTTCGTATTAGTAACTTGGTTGCCGTACTACTTAGAAACTGAGCGTGGAATTACAGGGACACAAATTTCAACTATCGCATCATTAATGCCGTGGTTTGCTATTCCTGGTTCACTTCTTTTTAGCTGGGTTTCAGATAAAATTGGTCGTCGCAAACCTGTATTACTGGTCATGTTACCTCTGTCATTAGTCGCTATTCTTGCTGTGCCAATGTCAGAGTCAATGCCTGTGTTAATTGGTGCTCTGATCCTTTATGGTATTGTGGGTAAAATCAGTACAAACCCGGTTCTTGTTGCTGTTGTTGCTGATAACTCACCACGACACGCACTAGGTACATCGTTTGGTGTTTATAACTGTATTGGTATGCTAGGTTCTGTCTTTGCACCGACATTAACTGGTTTCTTATCAGATAAAACAGGTAGCATGGACTCTGGTTTCTACTTTGCCGCTATTCTGATTTGTATTGGTATTGTGGCAAGCCTCTTTATTAAAGAAAGCAACAACAATAATGAAGAAGTAAAAGCGTAATTTAGTATTAGATCATTTTTGAATAAATAATAAAAGGGCAAACTTCGGTTTGCCTTTTTAATTTAAAGGATCGTAAAACGATTGTACGCTGGGATGATTCTGCTTGAACAATTCCACTAAATAACTTACCACAGCGCCTTTTTTATCTTCACACCATGCTAAAGAAAGTGGTGAATTATGGCGACGGTTTTTTACTTCTTTAGCAATTAGCTGTCCACTATCAATAAGCGGTTTGCATAAACTTAATGGTAAAAATCCGATACCGACGCCTTTTAAATGACAAGCTAATTTTGTGTGTAAATCAGGTACACGGATTTCATGCTGACCTGATAAGCGCCATGCTGTGCGTTTAGAAAGATGTCGGGAAGTATCTTCTACATTAACTGCGGAATACATTCGCATTTGATCATCACTTAATACCCCACTGATATTGGCTAAAGGATGATTAGGTGCGACAACAAATTGCCATTGAATTTCGCCCATGGCACAAATATTAATATTATTCTTAAGGGATTCATTACCAGTAACCCCGATATCAAAATGATAATCCTCGTTAATAAGCGCATCCCAAACGCCCATATAAACTTGGCGAGTAATATGAAATTGTGTTGAAGGGAAACGTTGATGAAGGCAAGCCAGCATACTGGCAACAGCAGTGCGATCATAAAGTAGATTATTAATAACAATATTCACTTGGTGTTCGACACCTGCATTCATTTGTTGAAGCTCAACAGGCATCGATTCTAACCATACAATCCATTGGCGGCATTTTTCTAGTAAGTATTCACCCGCTGGCGTTAAGGTCACGGTTCTTGTTGTACGATTAAAAAGTTGAGTACCAATATTTTCTTCTAATGTTTTAATACGGTAACTAATGGCCGCTGATGTTTTATGAAGCACATCGGCCGCTTTCGTAAAACTTTGGCAATCGGCGACCTGTATAAAAGTACGGATCATTTCTTGGTCTAACATATTTTTTGTCCTGGTGGTGAAAAAGGTAAAATTTCAGCAGATAATGCTGAACTAAACAAAGCTTACCTATTTTTTCTAAGGTCTATACTGCAAAGTAAGACAATTTCTTATCGTGTTAATGGATGTTATTATTTTTGGCTTGTTGTTGTGTGCCGTATGAAATTTTGATTATTTATAGATAAGCGATAAAGCATACTAACAAAAATTTCACCAGATGATGGGAGCAAATAAGAATATCTATATTCCATTTGTGTGATTGCTTTCACGTTTCACTCATCCTTTTACCGATGGCCTTAAGATATCAGTAAAAGGTGGTGAAAGTCAGGACAAAAAATCTTTCAATAAGATGTAGAAAAGGAGATTAAGCTACTTTAAATGGGTAAGTAAAAAAGAGTAGATGAGTCAGATTAAGCGTAAAATGAAACGCAGTTGAAACCCAAATCCGACCACTCCACATCCAAGCCAAGCCATAAATAACCCCCGCGAGAGATGCGAAGATAACCAACAGTACCCCTCCAGCAAAGTGTGCAAAGCCAAAAATAATGGCTGCTATTAACAGAGCAACATAAGGAGGAAGGTAACGTGATAAGGTTTGTTGAATAACACCTCTAAATAATGCTTCTTCAGCAAGAGAGACAAAAAAGAGGTTTGCCAGAATAAATGCAGGTAACCAGTGTGGTAAGTGAAGCTCAATAGCTAACCCCCCTAATTTTACGGCAACGAGTAATAATACAGGGATTGCAATAAGCAACATTAACCATTGCAATTTATTCGCTTCTTTTAATGGATTACAGACAAAAAGGGTAGGAATAAAAATGAGAAAAATAAAAGGCAACAATGCTTTATCCGCATTGAAGTAAAACGAAAAAGGGACGCTTTTTATTCCTATAGGGGTATGTGAAAGGTAACGTAAATTGTTAAAACCAGGAATAAGGTGAAAAGCTAAACCACTGGCAATAATAATAAGAGCAAGAATGATAATTGCCCGAAGCAGTGGTTGTGTTTTATAACGGGAATAGGCAAGAGCTAGTAACAGAATACTAAAGATAATTGGTAAAGTTTGCCATGCAATAATGCCTGTTATAAATGCGCTAAGTGTTGTAACTGCAAGTGTAATAAGTGCAAGTGTGCGATTAAAACCCAAAAATGACAAAGATAAAGCAAGAAGTAACCAAGTGATCATAATTATAAAGGATCTAAAATGAAAAGGGGCGCTAGGGTAAAAGATAGCAGTCTTCTAGGCTATCATTATAAATAAAAAAGTAGAGAAATCAGACCTCTTTAATTGCTATAATTTTATTTAATCTATTGATTTATATGTAATATAAATAATATTGATTTTTGCTCTAAAATTAAAACAAATGTTTAATTTATATAATGATAATCAATGATTGATATTAAATGGGTATGGAGAAAAAAGAGAATATCAAATGCCGATAGCTTTAATATCGGCATTTTAGTCTATATTGGGCTAGTTTATTTTTGATTAAACCAAGTAGAACTAAACGTAAAAATAGCGAATGACATGGAAGAAAATAGGCGCTGCAAAACAGAGGGAATCCATTCTATCCATCATACCACCATGACCTTCTATCATTGTGCCAAAATCTTTTACGCCACTGTCCCTTTTTATTGCCGACATACATAAGCCACCTGCAAAACCCGCCAATGTAATCGCTAAAGAGAGTAAAAAGGCTGCCCACCATGAAAAAGGTGTTGCCCACCACAACATCATTCCGATTAGGCTGGCGGAAATAATGCCACCGAAAAAACCTTCAATGGTTTTATTTGGACTTAATTTAGGCACGATAGGATGTTTGCCAAATAATTTACCAAAGACATATTGAAGTACATCAGAAACTTGTACCACTATCATTAAAAAGAGCAGTAAGTTGATATTACGGCCTTCAAAACCTTCGATTGGTAACATTAACAGTGCGGGGGCATAACTTAGGCAATAAATTGCTATCATCACACTCCATTGCACTTTTGCCATACGCTCTAAGAAATGGCGGGTATCACCGGAAAGCGCCATACGTGTTGGGATTAATAAAAAAGCGTAAACAGGGATAAATACAGCCATTAAATTATACCACTGCACGCCAACAAGAACGTATTGGATAGGCAAGATCACGAAGAAGCACCAAAATAATGCTTCATGATCGCCTCGGTGTGTTGGGGTTAATGTAATGAGTTCACGAAGAGCAAGCCATGAAATAATTGTAAACAGTATGACAGAGCCAATTACACCAATACCGATTGCAACGCCTGCAATAATACACATTACCCACCAAGCGTTGATCCTTGAATTAAGGTTAGTAATTGTTGAGGTAGGGCCTTTAATTGCTGCGAGAATAGCCCCAATGATGCTGGCAACAATTAAGAAAGAGAAGAGTCCGATAAATATCCAGAGGACTTCATTATTAATACGTTCCATTGTGTAACTCCTCTAATGCACTTTTTGCTCTTATCAGAAACTCTTGTTTACTTTCATTTTCATGAGTGGATGCTATGGGGGCACCAAAAATGGCACTGCAAATAACAGGAACAACTAAGTGAGAACCTTTCGGGAGTACTCGATTTAAGTTTTCAAGATAAATAGGGACTAATTGAACATTGGGATTTTTACGAGAAAGATGCCAAAGACCTGCTTTAAAATCTTGAATAGATTCGCCATTGCCCCTTGTGCCTTCAGGGAAAATAATTAGGGATTCACCTTGATCTAAAATATCTTGCATGATAGCCAATGCATTGACTTTATTCGACGTTGATGATGTGTTTCTGTCCATTATTTGGTTAGGTATCTTTTCATCTTGGCTATTTTCTTCTGTGAAATTCATTTTAGTCGCATGACGAGGAATAAGGATCGCTCTAAAAATACGGCGAGATAAATAACGTCGTAGGCGATTTTTATTCCAGTAATCTTCAGCTGCAACGGGATGTACATAAGGGCGAATATTGGGTGTAAGACAAGACCAAATGACTAAGCCATCAAGATGGCTAGAGTGGTTAGCGTAATAAATACAAGGTGTATCCTTCGCAATGGGAGAGGTCTGTTTTGCACGAATTCCAGTTAGAAAACGGCAGATAGAAACTAATACAGATGAGACCACTTTTGCGTCTAAAGGCAAGTTTTCCATTTTTCATTAATTAGGCACCTTGTGCTAAATCCCGTAAAATTCGACGGGTTCTGAAAATTGTAGTAAGTGTTGAACCTAAAATAATAATCCATAATGCAATAAAAAAGAGCCATATTCCCCAAAGGTTAGGAATCAAAGCGGCAATAACAGCAACCGAAGTGAGTAAAGCCATTCGATGTTGTTTCGCCATGGGGCCTGTAAAGTGTTGATCTAATCCACAGCTTCCACCTAATACTCGAACATAAGCGGTCATGACCGCAAAAAACGCACCTACCCAGCCTAAAGTTATCGCCATCGAAAAGTCAGCGGATAATCCATAGCCCACACCTAAAATAATCAGAGTATCTGCAATTCTGTCTGGTAATTCGTTATAAACAGCCCCAACAGGGCTTTTCATTCCGCCTTCAACAGCAACCATACCATCTAATAAATTACAAATAAGACGACCTTGGATCATTAATGCACCAAAGATCAACAAAAATGAGCGTAATAGACCATGAGAATAAGAAAGGGCAAAGAAGAGTAATAAGCTAGCAAGTAATGCAAATATAATGCTAAACACCGAAATACCATTGGGTGTTGCTCCTTTTTGCTGTAAGTAGCGACTACATTTTGTTGCCCAGTTTGTTTGTCTTGCTTTTATAGGACGGCGATTTTTATCTTGGTTATTCATTTTTTTTGTAAAAAAGCGAGTTAGGTGGATATAGCATAAGACTATTTGTTCAAAGTGAGAATAAGAAAAAACGTATAAGTTTATCTTATATTTCAAAGATACGAATTTATTCCATATTTAATAATCAAATTAAGACTATACATAAATTATCAATAAATATTTACTTTTCTAAGGGTTAATACTTATCCCATGATAAGAGGTTATACTTACCTTGAGAGATCATTTAATGATAATCTTTATTGGAGTATTATTAAGTAGAAATGATAAATAATGTATTACATTAATTAAACTATAAAGAGAATAAATTTCTTAAGTAAGAGGGAGTATAAAGGGTAATAATAATTATTATTTCTTATTTTACTGCTAAAATGACGGTAATTAAAACACACTAGTTAGAATTTTCTTATTAAAAAAATTTTGTTTAAGTCAAAAATAAAATCGCATAAAAAATCTTTAAATGAACATAAAAAAAGAGACAAGGATTTCTTTTGTATTATTTTTTAATCGTTAATAATTTTCTTCGTGAAATAAGAATAAAGAATAATAAGAATTAAAAATGAGAAGATTCATATTTATAAAAAGTAAAAAATGATTTATATCAAATGAAATGCTTCATCTATTCTTATATTACTATTATTAATAAAAAACAGTGATTATAGTTATTAATAATAGCGATTATGAGAATAAAATATACAAGTGTTTTAAATTGAAATTAAGCGAACACTAATGAAAGGGTGGCATCAAAATAAGTTGCCGCCCCTTCTATCGTAGAATGGAGTCTAACGTATTAATTATTCCCATATTAGGTACAAATCATCCAAAATAGAATGTTTTTAGAAGTACAGTTTTCTCTCATTAATAGAAAATAATGAAAATTGAACAGGCTATATCGTTATATCGTAGATATTAAACCTATTGATAAATAAAATTCACATGAGTAAATCAGCCAGCTTTTAAGTCATATTTCTTAAAGAAATCATATTCTTGAACCAATTGTGGTAGTGATCTTATTTTCAATTTTGTATACATATTTGAGCGATGTACTTCAACAGTACGAGGTGATAGCGAAAGTTTTTCTGCCGCTTCTTTACTCGTATTTCCCTCAAGGATCATCTCCATAACTTCTTTTTCTCTATTTGATAACTTACCAAATTTATCTTTTAAAGATATATATGTTCGAAATTGCTCTACTTCACTTTCATAATGTAGAAAGGATTCAGAGACAATATTAAGAAGCTCATTTACATTCAAAGGGCGAGTTAAATATTCAAAAGCGCCTGATTTAAATGCACTACGACAACTCTCAATGGAACTATCCCCAGAAATAATAATAACAGGGATGATGTTTTTCAATTTGTTGAGTTCTTTAATCAGTGCAATTGATGGTGCAGCACTGTTTTTTTGTATTAATGATGATACACTCTTTATGCGCTCCTTTTGTTGAAGAAAAATAGTATTTCAAGAAAGCCTGTTCATTTGAATAGGTTTTCACATTAGCTGCTAAAGAAGAAAGAACAGCTTTAAGTTGAACTTTTGTACTGTCATCTTCAAAAGTGATTAAGTGGATTATTGATTCCATATGTTGCTCCTGGTTTTACTCAGCTCTTAACTAAAAAGTGAATAAGTAACGAAATTTGACTAATTTATAAGTTTTTTGTGTAGGGTAACATTCACGTAACGGAGCCATATTCAGAATATATCAAATTAAAAATGATTAATACTTCTGTATTATATTATAGATAAAATATCAGAACTTTGTTTTGTTTCAATATTTGTATTTTATAGATAAGAATAATTTATTTCTATAATGGATTTTCGGATAACTATTATTAATTGTAACTAAGTTTTTTACCGTAAGTGATTTTAACTATATTAAACGCAGTTAATAAGTAAAAAAATAATATATTTAGGTGCTTATTGGTAACGAATTTAATCGTAGTATTTAGTTACAATAAAATTCCTTTTGTGTTTGGTTGACTTTACTTCTTGTAAAATAGAACTTTATTTATATCTAACCTTGTTAATAACTTCATCGATCCAATACTGGGGGGTATCACTGAAAAAGGTAGCCCGACTTGAATCTATTTCTTTTATGATAGTCTTAAAGGCGATTAATAATCCTGCGTTATTAATACCAAAGACACTGAAATTTAATCAAAATACTATTGATCAATGTATCTATGTTCCAGATTATTCTGCATGAAAAATTTATGATGAGACACAACGTCTCTTCAATTGATGATGTTTTGAAAACAGATACCAGAGAGATATCATTTCTTATTGAAATAATCCCCCCCCTTAATCGAATGACAAGAAAATTTAGGGAGCGTTCATTTGTTGTCAATCTGATGGCACAGGATTGTTACAAAAAGACCCTTTAGTAACTTTTAGATCAGTGTTTTGACGCTATTATCTACACTATAATGGGGTTACGTATTCTATATCTGGATCTGGTTGCTGTTTTAGGATATGGCAATATGATGGAGTGCTGTTTTATTCGCTATTAACAACGATTCAATTACCTTGCTAATTAGCTGAACACGACGTTCTGTTAAAATTATGTTTAGTCATCGAGATAGCACTAGTATTTTTTTAAGTAGTCGATGCTATTTAACCGCGACTATTTACCTGATAACAACGTTACTTCATCACTCATAGCAAAAAGGTAAAAAACATGTGTCTTGTGGTGAAAAGACAATTACACATTCCTTTTCTTGATTAATGGAGAAGAAATCCAGGCACTCACTTATAGAGGTGTTATTAGTATGGATTGATGTGCAATATCTTCCTTTAATCGTTATGAATTGTGATAAAAACAGAATATAGTGAAGAAAAATAAATGCTTATCTTCAGGAGAGATTATGAAAGTCTGGTCTTTAGGTGATGCTGTTGTTGACCTGATCCCATTACAAAATATGCAATATGAGGCGTGTGCAGGTGGTGCTCCAGTTAATGTTGCTACTGGTGTAGCCAAGCTTGGTCAACAAAGTGGTTTTATTGGACGTGTTGGGGAAGATGCGTTCGGCCATTTTATGCAAAAAACATTGTTTGATTTGGGGGTTGATACTCGTGCAATGGAGTTTGATGAGTTTCACCGAACCAGTACTGTTCTTGTTTCTTTACAAGAAAATGGTGAGCGTGATTTCACCTTTTTAGTTGCCGAATCCGCTGATCAATTTTTAACAGAAAAGTCATTACCAATATTCGAAAAAGATATTTTGCATTTTTGTTCTTTGGCATTAGTGAATCCTATTTGTCGCTCAACCTTGGATACAGCAATCAATCGCATTAAAGAGACAGATTCATTGTTAAGTTTTGATATTAACTTACGTCCTCAAATGTGGCGTGATCACGAAGAAATGCGCAAAGTTATCGATGATTATGCACATAAAGCCGATATCTTGAAACTATCGGAAGATGAACTTACGTGGATGACTCAAGAAGTAACATTGGATCATGCACTAAAAAAATTAGAAGGTTATCCTGCGCGTTTAAAAGTGATCACACAAGGCTCTAAAGGATGTTTAGTGTTAACTCCAAACACTCAGGTCGCATTTAGTGCCTTTACCGTTGAATGTATAGATACAACTGGGGCGGGTGATGCTTTTATGTCTGGTTTGTTAGCCGCACTTGCTGAATATGGTTTTGCTGAAGATGAACAATACTTATCAAAAATAGTGACGCAAGCAGCTGCTTGTGGCGCTTTAGCGACAACTCAAAAAGGGGCAATAGCCGCTGCACCGAGTCGTAAAAAATTACAGGATTTTGTTCAGCAACAACCACCTTTACATGTCAGGGACATTTTCTAACAACGTACTGATTTTTTCTGGTTGCGGTTTACAGTGGTTTTCCTTAATCGTATTTTCTTTCTCGCCATTAATAATTACTTTTTTCGAAGTGGTTATTAATGGCGTTTTTTATATCTTCTATGCGGTAGGGCGGATGTTTAATCAATCAGCGATGCTGATCATATTGTTTTATCTATTTTAAGCGTATGATATTAAATCATATCGACTTTTATTAATGGAATATTAAATGTGGGCTCAATCGGGGGCAGTATTAGCCATTTTTTCTTATATTCTTTGGGGGATCACACCTCTGTTTTATCGGCTTTTACCCGGCGCTCAACCGTTAGAAATGTTAGCTCAGCGTTTAATTTGGTCTATTCCTTTATTATTGCTGGTACGACTTTTTATTAAGAATAGAACTCAATGGCGCGCGATTTTCCAGGATAAACGTTCTGTTTTTATGTGTTTATTTAGTTCAATGGCTATGGCGGTTTCTTGGTGTACGTTTACTTATGCATTAACACATCAACAAGTATTAGAAGCGAGCTTGGGGTATTTTATTAATCCTCTTTTCTCGATTTTATTAGGTGTGATATTTCTTAAAGAAAAGCTTAATCCAGCAGAAAAATGGGCTGTTACCTTAATTTGTGCGGGTGTGGGATATCAGTTGTGGATGTATGGTGAGTTACCTATTTTAGCTATTATGATGGGAGGTGCATTTGCTGTATATGGGCTAATTCGTAAGTTTATTCGTTTTGATGTAATAACGTCTTTATTTATGGAAACGCTCTGGTTGATGCCATTAGCAATAGGTGTGACTGTTTGGTTTTTTATAACAGATAAAAGTGCACTTCCTTCAGCTGATAATTTGACTCGTTTTTATTATGTTTTAACAGCACCGGTTACAATATTACCATTATTATTTTTTACAGCAGCAGTGAAACGAACGACGTTAACAGTCATTGGATTAGCACAATATATAGAACCTACTATTCAATTTTTACTGGCTGTTTTCTTATTTCATGAAGCTTTTGATGAAGTTAAAGGTGTCAGTTTTTCTCTGATTTGGTTGGGACTTTTATGCTGTATTCTTGCACTGATCCGAAAACGTCTTAATTATCTAAAAATCCAAAAAGGGAAACGTAGTCAAACATTGTGATTTTTCACTTTTTTGTTTGATTATTTTTTTGTCTGACTATTTTTCTATCACGTAAAATCCGTTATGCTATATAAAAGCAATCGTTTGCGTTATTGCAATTTTTATTAATGGTGAGGATAGATAATGACTGTGCTGGGTACGGCTCTTACTGCAAATGCAACAAAAGTGATGTTATTAGGGGCAGGTGAGTTAGGTAAAGAAGTCGCTATAGAGTGTCAACGCTTAGGCGTTGAAGTTATTGCGGTTGATCGCTATTCCAATGCACCAGCCATGCATGTCGCACATCGTCATTATGTTGTAAATATGCTTGATAGCAATGCATTAAAGCTAGTTATTGAACAAGAGCAACCTGATTTTATTGTTCCAGAAATTGAAGCTATTGCAACAACGTTACTGGTTGAGTTAGAACAAAAAGGGCAAAAAATTGTTCCTTGCGCGCGTGCTGTAAAACTGACGATGGACAGAGAAGGGATCCGTCGTTTAGCTTCGGAAACGCTACTTTTACCGACCTCAAATTATCAATTTGTTGATGATGAAGTGAGTTTTAAAAAAGCTGCTTTAGAAATAGGTTTTCCTTGTATTGTCAAACCTGTTATGAGTTCATCAGGTAAAGGGCAAAGTGTTATTTGTAACCAAAATGATTTAGCTCATGCTTGGGCTTATTCGCAAGAAGGCGGTAGAGCAGGGAAAGGACGGGTTATTGTTGAAAAAATGATCCCCTTTGATTTTGAGATAACCTTACTTACTATTCATGCTGTCGATGGCATTCATTTTTGTGCTCCAATTGGTCATCGACAAGAAAAAGGAGATTATCGTGAATCATGGCAACCTCAAAAAATGAGTGATATTGCACTTGCTAAAGCAAAGAATATCGCGAGCAAAATAGTTGAGAACTTAGGTGGTTATGGTTTATTTGGTGTGGAATTATTTGTGCAGGGCGATGAAGTATTTTTTAATGAAGTCTCTCCTCGTCCTCATGATACGGGATTAGTGACACTCATTTCACAGGACTTATCAGAGTTTGCGCTTCATGTCCGTGCTTTTTTAGGTTATCCCATTGGGGGGATTAGACAATTAGGTAATTGTGCTTCAGCAGTTATTCTACCAGCGCTTTATAGTACAAATATTATCTATTCCGGTATTGAAAAAGCATTAAAAGCGAATCGCCAGATCCGCCTTTTCGCTAAGCCTGAAATTGCGGGCTCTCGTCGTTTAGGGGTAGTGCTTGCCCACGCTGATACAATAAAACAAGCACTCGATGAGGCCAAAGATGGCGCTCATGCGATAGTTGTGGATGATGCTAAATAATAATATATCATCAGTTATCTATTTTACTGCTAAGTAAATACCATCAACTTAGCGGTAAAAATCCAGCTTTAATAAAATAGTCTTTTGCATAAGGGGATAAAATTTCCTGATATAAGCTATAAGCTTGTGAATGAATAAGTGTTGCACAATAGTGAGCCGTGACATTAAAAGGTTTTGGAATAGTGAATATTTTTAATTCAGGAAATTCACTTAATTGTTTTTGATAGTGCTGGTAACCAATAAAGGCATCCGCTTGATGTGTGGTAATTAAATAGTGAGCAGCTATTCTACCTTGAGGAATGGTAAGTGAATGCTCACCTCCAACCAAAGAAAGAGCTCGCATCTTTAATGCCTGACTTAACTTTGGGTCAATCTGCGCAATATTATCAAACAGTTGCCAACTATAATCCCCTGATGGATCTGCTTTTGGTGTGGATATCCCTAATTTTAATACGGTATTTGATAATACGCTAAGCCAGTTATCTTCTTCATTTACATCATTACGCCGAGCTGTAATACAAAGCTGATTGGCAATAAAAGGAGCATATTGTAGTGCAAAACCTTTATTGATTAATTGCTGTGCATTATTCTCATCAGCAGAAAGAAATAAATGACAAATTTCCCCCTGTTCAACACGTTGGCGTAATAATCCTGCTGGCCCAAATGTAAGTGTCCACTTTTCACTAGTTTTTTGCTGATAATGCTCAATAAAAGCAGGTAGCGTTGCTTTTAAGCTACCCGCTGCAAAAAGGGAAAATGTCATTGTGCTATATCCTACTCTTTCCCTTGATATTGCGTGCGATAGAATTTTTGATACCAATCATTAGCGGCTTTTGGCATATCGATATCGCTAAATTTTTCAGGATATAATTTTTTAGCCATCCACAACTCACCAATTGCCATGGCTTCTGGCATTGGATACCCCCATGCTTTTGCATATTCAGGCATTAAATAGATTCGATTATTTTTAACGGCACTAATGACTTGCCAGCGTGTATCTTGTTTTATTTCATCAACGACTTGTGGGTATCTGTCTTGAACAAAGATAACTTCAGGATCCCAAGCAATAACTTGTTCAAGAGAAACTTGTTTATACCCTTTGACGGTTGATGCCGCGACATTGAATGCGCCCGCGTGCTCCATCATCAAGCCGGTATACTTACCTGAGCCATAAGTGGTTAAGTCAGGGTTTGCCATATAGGCTCGTACACGTTGTTCTTTAGAAATATCTTGTAAGCGCTGACTTACGTGCTCACGTTGTTTAAAAGTATCATTTACTAAGGCTTTTGCATTTTCTGATTTATTGACGATATCGCCAATCAGTAAAATTCCCTCTTTTAGCCCTTCGTTATAGGCTTGCTCTTCATTTTGTAATGTTGGATTAAGTGTTGATTTATCATCATTAATTTCTTTACGTAATGAAATAGCGACCACTGGAATACCAAGAGTTGAGATCTTATCGATCATTTCTTTAGGAGCATAATTAGTGACAAAAACAACTTGAGGTTGCAGTTTTACTAGGCTTTCAGCATCGAAACGAGTGAGATCGCCTACTTTGGGTATATTTTCCAGTGATGGCGCTAATTGCGCATAGCCATCACCTAATTGTTGTTTCCAGTTAGACATTACACCAACAATTTTATCTGTAGCATCAAGTTGAACCAGTAAGTTCAGCGTTTGATGTTGTAAAACAACAGTTCTTTCTACTTTATCTGGAATGGTTACGGTACGACCAATTTGGTCTACGATTTGTCTGTCTGCGTAAGAAAGTGACGAGAGAGAAAATAAGCCAATACCAAATAAACCGTATTGTAATAAAGATTTCATAATAATAAACCTGAGTAAATATCGCTGTATAATAAAATATACAACAAGTATTATTTTAGCTCAAACTTTAATCCTATAAGTTCTTTTATTGTTTTTATTGGCTTAATTTTTTACGTTACCCTTGAAACTTGCTTAACTATCCCCACTTTTTACTCATATTGATTTTTTTCGCCAAATTAGGATTAATTGAGGTAAAAATGAGTATGAAAGGTCAGGAAACAAGAGGATTTCAGTCAGAAGTTAAACAACTTCTTCAATTAATGATCCATTCTCTTTACTCCAATAAAGAAATTTTCCTTCGCGAATTGATTTCTAACGCATCAGATGCGGCTGATAAATTGCGTTTCCGTGCATTATCAGATGCAACTCTTTATGAAAATAACGGTGAATTACATGTTCGCATTTCCACTGATAAAGAGAATCGAACTCTGACTATCAGTGATAATGGTATTGGTATGACTCGCGATGAAGTCATTGATAATCTAGGTACTATCGCAAAATCAGGTACCAAATCATTTTTAGAATCTATCGGACAAGATCAAGCTAAAGATAGCCAATTAATTGGTCAGTTTGGTGTCGGATTCTATTCTGCGTTTATCGTTGCAGATAAAGTGACAGTACGCACTCGTGCAGCTGGCGAAAGTGCAGATAAAGGTGTTTTTTGGGAGTCTGAAGGCGAGGGTGATTACACCGTTGCTGATATTGAAAAAGCAGATCGCGGGACTGAAATTACGCTTCATTTACGTGAAGGTGAAGATGAGTATCTAGACGATTGGCGTCTGCGTAGCATTATTAGTAAATATTCCGACCATATTTCTTTGCCTGTTGAAATTGAAACGAAAAATGAAGAAGACGGCACAGTAACTTGGGAGAAAATTAATAAGGCGCAAGCACTTTGGACTCGTAATAAAGCTGAAGTAAGTGATGATGAATATAAAGAGTTTTATAAGCATATCTCTCATGACTTTGCTGATCCATTAAGCTGGGTACACAACCGCGTTGAAGGTAAACAAGAATACACAAGTTTATTATATGTGCCTTCAAAAGCGCCTTGGGATTTATGGAATCGTGAACAGCGTCATGGCTTAAAACTGTATGTACAGCGTGTTTTTATTATGGATGAAGCTGAGCAGTTTATGCCTAATTACCTACGTTTTATTCGTGGGTTAGTTGATTCTAATGATTTACCACTAAACGTTTCGCGTGAAATTCTGCAAGACAGCTCTGTTACACGTAACTTACGTAGTGCATTAACTAAACGTGCATTGCAAATGTTACAAAAACTGGCAGAGAATAAGCCTGAAGAGTATCAAGCATTCTGGAAAGAGTTTGGTTTAGTCTTAAAAGAAGGCCCAGCAGAAGACTCATCTAACATTGAAACTATTGCTAAGTTACTACGTTTTGCATCAACACATAACGACAGTGATGCTCAAACCGTTTCACTGGAAGATTATGTTAGTCGCATGGTGGACGGTCAGGAAAAAATCTATTATATCACCGCTGATAGCTACGCTGCTGCAAAAAATAGCCCTCATTTAGAGCTGTTCCGCAAAAAAGGCATCGAAGTATTGCTGTTATCAGATCGTATTGATGAATGGATGATGAATTATCTGACAGAGTTTGATGGCAAATCATTCCAGTCTGTTAGTAAAGCAGATGAATCTCTTGATAAACTGGCTGATGAAGAAAAGCAAGCTGAACAAGAAGAAACAGATAAACAATTAGCACCTTTCGTTGAACGCATTAAAACGTTGTTAGGTGACAAAGTGAAAGAGGTGAAATTAACACACCGCTTAACGGATACACCTGCGATTGTGACAACCAGTGCGGATGAAATGACCACACAAATGGCTAAATTGTTTGCAGCTGCAGGACAAGCCGTACCTGAAGTGAAATATAACTTTGAGTTAAACCCAAATCACCCATTAGTGAAACAAACATCAGAGTTAACCGATGATGCTTTATTTGCTGATTGGGTAAATTTATTACTGGATCAGGCATTATTTGCTGAAAGAGGCTCTTTGGAAGATCCAAACCAGTTTATTCGCTTAGTGAATCAACTTTTAGTTCAAAAAGCGTAACTGTTTTCGTTTTCAAACATTTAAACCACGTTTCTCTGAAAAGAGAGCGTGGTTTTTTCTTTTTCGACAAAAATAAAATGCAATCGCTACCGTGATTTCTTGAGCGATGACCTCACAAAATGGTATGGTAATGCGTTTTCGAGTTTAAATATAAAAAATTAAATGCAAGGGGATTTACGCGATGCGTATCATTCTGCTAGGCGCTCCAGGCGCTGGTAAAGGCACTCAGGCTCAATTCATTAAAGAAAACTATGGTATCCCGCAGATTTCAACTGGTGATATGTTACGTGCGGCGGTTAGCGCAGGTACAGAACTAGGACTGAAAGCCAAAGCGTTAATGGACAATGGTCAGTTAGTTACTGACGAATTAGTGATTGCGTTAGTTAAAGAGCGCATCAAACAAGACGATTGCCGTAATGGTTTCTTGTTGGATGGGTTCCCAAGAACAATTCCACAAGCTGATGCAATGAAAGAAGCAGGTATCAACGTGGATTTCGTACTGGAATTCGCTGTACCTGATGAAATCATTGTTGAACGTATTATTGGCCGTCGTGTTCATGCACCATCAGGTCGTGTTTATCATGTGAAATTTAATCCACCTAAAGTGGAAAATCGTGATGACGTGACAGGTGAAGAATTAACAACACGTAAAGATGACCAAGAAGAAACTGTTCGTAAACGTTTAGTTGAGTACCATACTCAAACTGCACCGTTAGTTTCTTATTACCAAAATGAAGCTAAAGCAAGCAATGCGAAATACTTCAAAGTTGATGGTACACAAAAAGTAAGCGAAATTAACGCTGAACTGAAAAGTATCCTTGGCTAATTTCGTCATTGTGATGACTAATCCCGGTTGAGCCGGGATTTTTTTTATCTAAATAAAATAGGGGAAAAGAACAATCCAATAAATTGACAAGCACAATCTATTATTTTCCTTTATTCTTCTACTCTTTGGTTATCCTAATAAAATAACTCTAAGGAGTCATAGTATGAATTATGCTAAGTATGGTGTTCTTTTGGTTAATCTTGGCACACCTGATGAGCCGACAACGGGTGCTGTTCGGCGTTATTTAGCACAATTTCTTAGCGATCCTCGTGTTGTTGATGTTTCTCCTTTGATTTGGAAACCAATATTACAAGGGGCGATATTACCGTTTCGCTCACCTAAAGTGGCTAAGTTATACCAACAGATTTGGATGGATGAAGGATCACCACTTTTAGTTTACAGCCGAGCGCAACAACGTGCTGTCGCTGAGCGATTACCTAATATCCCCGTAGAGTTAGGGATGTGTTATGGCAATCCATCGCTAAATGAAGGGGTTGAAAAGTTATTACAACAAGGTGTTGAAAAGATTATTTTGTTACCGCTGTATCCTCAATACTCTTGCTCCACTTCTGCTGCGGTATTTGATGGTGTTAGTCGCATTTTTAAAGATATGCGCACAATACCTTCTCTTCACTTTATTCGCAGTTATCCTACTCATCCGCTTTATATCAAAGCGCTTGTCACCTCTATTGAGAAAAGTTTTCAGCAATATGGCAAACCCGATCGTTTAATTCTCTCTTTTCATGGTATTCCTGAGCGCTTTATCAAAACGGGCGATATTTATTATGATGAGTGTTGCCTCACAACAGAAAAGCTAAAACAGCAATTAGAAGAACAGTTAGGTTATCCTAAAGAGCAAGTTATGTTGACATTCCAGTCCCGTTTTGGTCGCGAACCTTGGTTATCACCTTATACTGATAAAACCATGGAAAAACTGGGAAGTGAAGGCATTAAACACGTTCAAGTTGTCTGTCCAGGTTTTTCATCTGATTGCTTAGAAACATTAGAAGAAATTAACGAACAGAACCGCGAATTCTTTATTCATGGTGGTGGCCAACAGTATGAATATATTCCGGCATTAAATGATGATCCAACGCATATTGACCTGCTAGAAGCGTTGATCCGTGAGGTATGCAAAAAATAGTTACTGAATTCTATAAATAAAATTATCGGATTTGATGATATATTAATTTGATCATATTTCAGTTATATATAAACTTATCTTTTCTCATTTTTTAAGTGTTTTAGTGTTAGTCACTAAAAATGCTGATAAACGGACACTGCATTACATAAATTTAGGCAGGAAAATGAATAGTAAGCTTTCAAAACCACAATCTTCAGAAATTGATAAAGGGCAATTTGACGACTTTTATCTAAAACAGAATGATGAAATCGATCTTTTTGAATTATTTTCTGTTATTTATAAATCGAAATTTGTCATTATTGGTATCACGTTGTTATTTGCTATCGTTGGCTTTACTGTTGCAAGCTTTTTGCCACAAAAATGGACAAGTCAAGCTGCAATTACCAAGCCAATGCTCGATGAAATGAAGCAATTAAGAGCGACATTGACAGAGCTAAGCCTTGTAGATGTTGATACGGGTGTTAATGGCTCCTCCGTTTATCAAAAGTTTATCAATAACTATAACTCTCGTGTATTACGTGAAGAGTATTTGGTCAGTACAGATTATTACAAAAGCTTAATTGCTAAAATGGAAAATCCAACACCTCTGGATAAACGTCGATTAATTGAATCTATTGTAACGAAAGATATTAATTTAAAAGCTTCAGATGATAAAAAGAGTGAAGAAGAGTTTAGTGGTGAAATTAATCTAAGCTTCACTGCCCCAACGTCTGAAGAGGCTTATGATTTGCTGTCTGGTTATATTCGTTTTATTTCTACAAAAGTACGTATGGAAGTGAAAGATGAAATTGATGACCAAATTGAGCGTAAATTAAGTTTTGCTCAAAAAGCGTATGAAATGGATTTAGAACGTATTGCTAATGCACGTAATGTGAATGTGCAACGTTTGAAATATGCGTTAGAAATTGCTAATGCTGCTGGGGTTAAAAAACCAATTTCAAGCGAAGGCGCACAAATTAAAGATGATCCTGATTACTCTATTGCTATGGGGGCTGATGCATTAAGTAGTAAATTAGCTATCACCGAAGCTATCACTGATCCAACTACAGTCAGCACTGATCTGAAAAACCGCTTATATAACATGAAACAGTTAGAAAAAGTGAAATTAGATGAGCTTCAATTTGTCCCCTTCAAATATATGTTGAAGCCTTACGAACCTACTAAAAAAGATGCACCTAAGCGAGCTCTGATCCTAGTGGGAGCAGCCTTTGTTGGCTTCATTCTTTCTGTTATGGGTGTTTTACTGAGCTATATGGCAAGAAGCCGTCGTAAAACCGCATAAAAATATCTCTAAATAAGTAGGTGTACTGACGTACACCTACTGTCTCTCCTATAATATTGTGTTAACATTGCGCATCTTTTTTAGCTTTGTAGCATCGTTCACAATGAAATTCCCTGGCAAACGAAAATCCAAACACTATTTTCCCGTTAGTTTACGAGATCCTTTATTACAACCCATTATCAATATGACGGAGAGCGAATCCTCTCGCGCCTATATCGTTGGCATTGACCAAACATTGGTTGATATCGAGGCGAAAGTTGATGAAGCGTTTATTACCCGTTATAACTTGAGTCAGGGACACTCTCTCGTTATTGAAGATGATGTCGCAGAAGCGCTTTATCGTGAATTAACCGATAATAACTTAATCACTCACGAATTTGCGGGTGGCACTATCGGTAACACGCTCCATAACTATTCTGTATTAGCTGATGATCGCTCTGTATTATTGGGTACCATGTGTAACAATATTCAGATAGGTAGTTATGCTTATCGTTATTTATGCAACACCTCTAGCCGTACTGATCTGAATTACCTTCAAGGTGTTGATGGTGCTATTGGGCGCTGTTTTACGTTGATCACGGAAAATGGTGAACGGACTTTTGCTATTAGCCCAGGTCAAATGAATCAACTTGAGCCTGAAAGTATTCCAGAAGAGGTGATTGCAGAAGCTTCAGCACTTGTATTGACGGCTTATTTAGTGCGTTGTAAACCTGGTGAACCAATGCCTTTAGCCACCATGAAAGCGATTGAATACGCGAAAAAACATGATGTCCCCGTAGTGCTAACATTAGGTACAAAATACGTTATTGCTGATGATCCGCAATGGTGGCGTGATTTTCTCAAAGAGCATGTGTCTGTTGTGGCAATGAATGAAGATGAAGCGTTTGAGTTAACAGGGCATGCTGATCCTCTGCTGGCTTCTGATGTTGCTTTAGAATGGGTTGATTTAGTGCTTTGCACTGCGGGTCCTGCAGGGCTTTATATGGGCGGTTATACGGAGCATGATTTTAAACGCCAAACAACACATCCTTTGTTACCAGGTGCCATTGCTGAATTTAATCGTTATGAGTTTAGTCGTGCAATGCGCCGTAAAGATTGTGAAGAGCCTGAAAAAGTTTACTCTCATATTGAACCTTATATGGGGGGGCCTGAGAAAATCATGAATACAAATGGGGCGGGTGATGCTGCATTGTCAGCATTGTTGCATGATATTACGGCGAATAGCTATCACCGGATTAACGTACCAAATTCGAGTAAGCATCCTCGGACTTATTTAACTTATTCTTCTTTAGCGCAAGTGTGCAAATACGCTAATCGAGTGAGTTATCAAGTGCTCAGTCAACATTCTCCACGTTTGACTCGTGGTTTACCTGAAAAAGAAGATAGCTTAGAAGAAGCCTATTGGGAACGTTAAGTTTATATTGTTTCTAAGTCTTGTTTTTATCAGTGTGAAATAAAAAAACCTATCAATGAATGTTGATAGGTTTTTTATTTACTTAAAATAAATATGTTTAAGTTGTTATATATATTGTCTTATTGCGCCGCACTTGGCGAAATAATTTGCTGACCATTTTCTGGGGTATCATCAATAGCACAACCAAACTCGACTTCTTTCACTAACATATCAGCCATCGCAGTTGCTGTTTGATCTTCATCGATAATGACGTGATTTGCGCCTTTCTCAAGGATAAAAGAAGCCTCTTCATCGTAGTTAGCACGAACAATAATATCGTCGAAATGAGCGCGAACAATGATATTTAAATCAGGGTTCATACTTCTCGCGGTTTCTGCAATATCTGCGGCCTCATAACCATTAGGGATCGTTAGTAATAAAGATTTGGCACAATCAATACGGGCTAAAGCAAGTGATTCTTTTGTTGATGCATTACCCAGTACCGTATTTAAGCTTTTCTCTTTTAATTCTGCGAATTTATTACGGCTATTTTCGATAATAACCAATGGAATAGATTGAGCTAATAATTTTTCAGAAAGCATACTGCCTGCGCGTCCATACCCAACGATAATGGCGTGACCACAAATATCAACAGGTACTGGCATCTCTTCTTCAAGCTCTTCTTGTTGTAGTTGTTCCATTTCTTCTTTGGTTTCTGTTTTTGCCAGATAACGGTCTAATAAAGAGAACAATACTGGGTTGAGCATAATAGAAACCAAAGCACCGGCTAAAACAAGATTACGCGCATCTGGCTCTAAGACATTGAGTGCAACACCAAGACCAGCAAGAATAAAAGCAAACTCACCAATTTGAGCAAGGCTGGCTGCGATCGTTAAGGCTGTTCGACGAGAATGCCCAAACATTCGTACAAGCACTAGTGCGGCTACAGATTTACCAATAATAATGATCGCGAGCGTAGCTAAGATACCGAGTGGATGTTCAATTAAGACCATTGGATCAAATAACATGCCAACAGATACAAAGAACAGAACCGCAAAAGCGTCACGTAGTGGCAAGGTATCTTGAGCCGCTCGATGGCTTAAATCTGATTCATTGAGCACCATACCTGCAAAGAATGCACCTAATGCGAAAGAGGCATCAAACAAGGTTACAGCGGCATAAGCGATACCCAAGGCGAGAGCTAATACACATAACGTAAAGAGTTCGCGAGAGCCAGTAGCCGCAGTTTTGGCTAAAATCCAAGGAATAAGCTTACGGCCGACAATCATCATGATTAAGATAAAGGCAACGACTTTACCAATCGTGATACCTAAATTAATCATCAGTTGAGAAATACTGGTTTGGTCACTACTTTCCAGCATATTGGCTGCAGCAGGGAGGAGTACAAGGGCTAATACCATGGCTAAGTCTTCAACTATCAACCAACCAATCGCAATTTGGCCTCGCTGACTATCAATAAGCCCTCTTTCTTCAAGTGCCCGTAAAAGAACGACGGTACTTGCGGTTGAAAGGCATAAACCAAACACAATACCACTAAATAAACCCCAACCAAAAAATGCTGATAATCCCAAGCCTAATAATGTAGCTACTGCAATTTGCGCAATAGCACCAGGAATAGCAATAGCTTTTACCGCCATAAGATCTTTTAAAGAAAAATGTAAACCTACGCCAAACATTAGCAGAATGACGCCAATTTCAGCGAGTTCAGGGGCGAGAGAGGTATCAGCGACAAAACCGGGGGTAAAAGGGCCAGCGAGTACACCCGCAGCAAGATATCCTACTAAAGGTGAGATTTTTAGCCGTTGAGCAATCATGCCTAAAATGTAAGCAAGTGCTAATCCACCAACAATGGTGGTAATGAGGGGGGTTGAATGCGGCATCAATTCTCCTTCTTTTTATAAAACTACATGTATCGGGGGGCGAGTAATATAGCAGGCTGACAGTTTAACGTATTTATGCAATAAATTCGCTAAAAATTATTGATTATTTATAAAAATAGCAAGTTGGTTGGGTTTTTTGATGCAAATGCTCATTTTTATGTTATTTTAGTCAGTTCTCGCCTTTGATGCTTGTTATACCCTGTTATCAATTCATTTATATTACAGGGTGATGTACAGCTTATTCGGTTTTTTCTACCCCAATATTGGGTAGAAAAAGGGTGAAAATACCAAGTAGTGGTAGATAAGCACAAATATGATAAACATATTCAATACTTTTCTGATCTGCGATATACCCTAGGACAGCAGCACCAATTCCTCCCATCCCAAAAGCAAGTCCAAAGAAAAGTCCTGAAATCATGCCTGTTTTACCCGGGATGAGCTCCTGAGCATAAACTAAGATAGCAGAAAATGCTGAAGCCAAAATCACACCAATAAATACGGTTAAGATACCCGTCCAATACAAGCTGGCATAAGGCAAAATCAATGTAAAAGGCGCGACACCTAGAATAGATCCCCAAATAACATATTTTCTACCAATTTTATCGCCAACAGGTCCGCCTATCATCGTGCCCGCGGCTACTGCAAAAAGGAAAACAAATAGGTGAATTTGTGCATTTTGTACAGAAACGCCAAATTTATGGATCAAATAGAAAGTATAGTAGCTACTGATACTCGCAAGATAAAAATACTTAGAAAAAATCAGAATAAGCAAAATACCAAGAGAGCCAAAGATAGCCTTGCGAGGCAATAATGCTTTAACTTGCATCACATGAAACTGTTTCTTTTGAGCTTCTTGCTGAATTTTATACCAACGACTGACTTGTAATAACACGACGATTGCCAGCAATGCAGCAAGAGAGAACCAACCGACATTTCCTTTGCCATACGGAGCAATAATTAAAGCGGCTAAAAGTGGCCCTAATGAACTGCCGAGATTTCCGCCCACTTGGAAAAGTGATTGTGCAAACCCATGTCTTCCTCCTGACGCCATTCTGGCAACACGAGAAGATTCAGGGTGGAAAACAGATGAACCTGTACCTACTAATCCAGCTGCCAGTAATAACATAGGGAATGTGTCTGCAAAGGCGAGAAGAATAAGCCCTGTTAGAGTGAATCCCATACCAATAGGTAATGAATAAGGCTTAGGATATTTATCAGTATAGAGCCCAATAAAAGGTTGTAATAAAGATGCTGTAATTTGATACGTTAAAGTGATCATCCCAATTTGCACAAAGCTCAAGGAAAACTCAGATTGCAACATTGGGTAAATAGCCAATATCAATGATTGGATCATATCATTGAGTAAGTGTGAGAAGCTTATTGCAGTTAAGATGCTGAAAACGGTATTACGTTTATTGGCTTTTCGCTGTAAAACGTGCGCTTTTATGGGGATTGTCGGGTCGGTATTACACATTTTAATTCCCTGTCACATTATTTTGTTAATAAATTGTTTCTGTTTTTATTGGTCTAGTTTACATCTATTTGGAATAGAGTGCTTTTGTGAGAAATAGAGTTTGATTCATGTCTCAAAAAAACTATTGGAACAATGAAATAATAAAAAAATTATATAACCTACGTCATAAAATACAGCAAAAGTATTTAACTTCTGTCTTTTTTTTCTACAGTAGATGCATGGCAGAACCTTCTCAATAATTAATATACATGGGGATATACCATGAGCTTATCTTTTAAATTATCGGCATGCGCGTTGACCGTTTCTTTGGCTATGGCGCCTGCGTTGTCTCAGGCATGGGAAAAGGATAAAAACGTACGAAATCACTATTTTGCATACTAATGATCATCATGGCCATTTCTGGCATAACGATCGTGGTGAATACGGCTTAGCAGCTCAAAAAACTGTTGTTGATAATATTCGTGATGAAGTGGCTAAAAAAGGCGGTAGTGTTCTGCTGTTATCAGGCGGTGATATCAATACAGGGGTTCCTGAGTCTGACTTACAAGATGCAGAACCTGATTTTAAAGGAATGAATCTTGTTGGTTACGATGCCATGGCATTAGGTAACCATGAGTTTGATAATCCATTAGAGGTATTACGCCAACAAGAAAAATGGGCCACATTCCCATTCTTATCTGCAAATATTTATCAAAAGAGTACTGGTGAGCGTTTATTTAAGCCTTACACTATTTTTTGATAAGCAAGGTGTGAAAATTGCAGTATTAGGCCTAACAACGGACGATACTGTTCGTATTGGTAACCCCGCGAACTTCCCTGATACCGAATTCCGCAAGCCTTCTGATGAAGCTAAAAAAGTGGTAGAAGAGTTACGTACAACGGAGAAACCAGACATTATTATCGCAGCAACTCATATGGGTCACTATGATGATGGTCATCATGGCTCTAACGCACCAGGCGATGTAGAAATGGCGCGTGCTTTGCCAAAAGGCTACCTTGATATGATTGTGGGTGGTCACTCACAAGATCCAGTCTGTATGTCTCAAGAGAATAAAAACTACAAACAAGCTGATTATGTACCTGGAACACCTTGTGCACCTGATAACCAAAATGGCACATGGATTGTTCAAGCTCATGAATGGGGCAAATATGTTGGTCGTGCAGATTTCGAATTCCGTAATGGTGAATTCACATTAAAGCATTATCAACTTATTCCAATTAACTTAAATCAAAAAGTGAAGAAGGACGACGGTACTACGGAACTTGTCTACTACACAGAAGAAATTCCGCATAATCCAGAGATGATGAAATTGTTAACCCCTTACCAAGAAAAAGGTGGCGAGCAACTGAATGTTAAAGTGGGTGAGGTTGTTGGAAAATTAGAAGGTGATCGTAGTAAAGTTCGCTTTGTTCAAACCAATATGGCACGTTTATTATTATCAGCTCAAGCTGAACGTGCGAATGCAGATTTCGCAATTATGAGTGGCGGTGGTGTTCGTGATTCAATTGAATCTGGTGATATCACTTATAAAGATGTTTTAAAAGTTCAACCATTTGCTAACGAATTGGTTTATGTTGATTTCAAAGGCGAAGAAGTAGAACCTTATCTATCAACTGTTGCATGCATGAAAGTCGATTCTGGTGCGTATGCTCAGTTCTACAATGTTAGTTTAACCGTCGATGCCGATTGTAAAGTTAGTGATGTTAAAATTGCAGGCAAACCATTAGATAAAACACAATCTTACCGTATGGCGACATTAAACTTTAACGGTATCGGTGGGGATGGATATCCTAAGATTGATACACACCCTGGTTATGTCAACACGGGGTTTGTTGATGCTGAAGTATTAAAAGGTTATATCGAATCGCATTCTCCATTGAAAGCTGCTGATTTCGAACCTAAAGGCGAAATTGTTTACAAAAAATAAGTTTTATCAATAATGCTTATATAGACAAAAGGCGACATTAATGTCGCCTTTTATTTTTGGCCAAGATCACGGTAATTTCTTATTTTGAGGATGAACCTTAAAATAAAAAATCATTTATGATTATGACTCCTTACGAATAAGTGCAAATTGAGCACCTAATACGGCACTTAAATCTTTCGCTGATAATTCAATATCTAAGCCTCGTTTACCACCAGAAACAAAGATCGTATCAAATTCAAGAGCCTGTTCATCGATCACGGTCGGTAGGCGTTTTTTTTGACCTAATGGACTGATCCCACCAACTAAATAACCTGTTACCTTCTGTGCAATTTGTGGGTCTGCCATATCCGCTTTTTTTGCTTTAAAGCATTTAGCGATAAGTTTTAAATCTAACTGACCAGAAACGGGAGTGACTGCAACAGCTAGATTTTTAGCGTCACTATTTAAAGAAACTAAAAGAGTTTTAAAGACTTGGCGATTATTCAAACCTAGTTTTTCAACGGCTTCATCACCAAAATTATGAACATTAGCATCATGCTCATAAGGATGAAGGGTAAATTTTATTTTCTTTTTTTCCAGTAAATTTACAGCGGGAGTCATAATTATTCCTATTTACAAGGTTAGAACAATATCTTTATGCTTGGTGAGTTAATAAATCGACCAAATTCTCTTCACCAAATAAATGAAGGGCACCTACAGTCACTACATAACGGCCAGCCGGTAATTTTAATAATATACTGACCCATTTTTGGTTACGGCTTTCCATTAAAATATCAAATACCGCTTTGCTAAAGGTGTTTGGTAAAGGTGGCTGTTTCTCTCTATTATTATAATTTAACCACCAATTGATCATGATTTGCAATGTACGTGCGTTATCGTGCCAATTTTTTAGTGTGTCTTCGAGCAATTGCTGACCATCATCAGGAAAATTCAATAGTAATGAGACCTGATCCTCAATACCTTCGAGCTCAATAATATTTTTTTTGTATTTATTAGCATATTGGATAACTTGATAATCAATACCATATTGAGGCTGTAATCCAAGTTGCATTGCTTGGGTTGATTGCAAAATTAAGGCAATTTGCCAAAGTGGTTTATTTTCGATCTGATAAAGAGAAAGAGGGAGAGCTTCACAGTGTTGTGTAATTTGAGAAAAAAGAGAGCTATTTAAGCGTGTTTCTAGTGATGCTCTAAAAAGTGAGGCTTGATCAAAAGGTTGAACGCTTGTTGAGATATCTGCTTCAACAATAACCGCATTTGCATTCTTTATTTCGTTAATAAGCACATTGGAAAGCGGTGACATAGTAGGCACACCCATATGAATACTACCCACAAGGTGTAAAGAGACATTATTCGGTAGCGTAATATCAATAGCAGGATAAGGGTATTGGGGCGTATTTTTTATTCCTACCCAATGTTTTATTTTTTGAAAAATCCCCGTCATTGATAGGCTCCTTTGAGCATAAAATCACAAAGTTTTAGCATAACGGATTTGATATGGAATGATACTGCGAAAACTAAGCTTTACTTAGTTTTCGCAGTTTTTACGTTATTTACCAGCTTACACCAACACCACCAGCAGAGACCCAATTTGATTCATTCCATGCTGTAGAAGCTCTTACTTTAATATTTTCATTAATACGATATTGCATACCCCAAGCAAGCGCAGTGGCATTACGATAATTACCGATACCAATAGCGGTACTAAATGTCGCTGAATCAGTAAAAGGTAAATTACTCATTGCTGCAACAGAAGCAATACCTTGATTGGCACGTTTTTCTACTTTATAAAAACGATTTTGAGTGTCAGATTTAAATTGTTCAAAATTGTTTTTAAGCGCATTAAATTGGCTTCTGTTTGTTGATTGTTCATTATATAAATGAGAAAGATGGTTTTTTAAAGGTAATTTAACGTTATTAATATTAATATTATCTATAATATTTTCTTTTATATCATCTATTATTGATGCATTATAGTTAATGTTATCTCTATTTTTTGTTATATGATTTTTATTCTCACTAATATCCGCTTTATTTTTTTTAATTGCGTCTTCATGTGTGATGATACTATTTATATTTTGTGTTATTTTTTCATCATGCTTTGCAATATCGTTCGTGTTTTTCGTTATTTTTTCATTGTTTTCTTGAATGCTATTTTTATTTTTATTTGTTTTTTGGTTAAGATCATTGAATTCTTCGTTTGTTCTTTCTTTAAGATCGCGTATTGAGTTGTTGAGCATACCATCGGCTTGTTCTAATTTTGTTATTTCACGCTCAATATGTTGGCTTAGTACCATGATTGTTGAATTTCTTGGTTTGTATTTATCTGTATTAATGTTAAATTCAGCTATATCTTCAGCGAGATCTGCGCCATCTTCTCTTAGCTTATCTAGCTTTATTCCTGATTGTGGTGTTCTTTCGAGAAGGATATTTTTATTTCCTTGCATGATACTTAAAACGCTGTCGCGATTCATTGAAAAATTTGAATATTCTGAATCTGGGTTATGACGAAAAGAGAAGAAATCTGTGATTACATCTCTTACTTTTTTATCAGAAGCATTAATTTGAATATATCCGTTAGGTATTTTAATCAGTTTATCTTGTATTTTATTCGCTTCATTTGTTAACCCTCTATTTTGTAAATAACTAGCTAACTCTGAAAGTAGTGGTTTATCTATACGTAGATAAGAGTAATTCTGATCGTTATCTATCCAAACATAACTGTTGCTGATAATTTTATCTGCTACCGGTTTTTTTAAAAAATGAGGGGTAGATACTGAAGGTTGAAACTCAGGAATAATTGTATCTTGTGTGCTTTTTTTTATTTCTATAGTGTTGGAAAAAACAGTGGAAGAGTAAATCAAAGAAAAACTAATAATAAATAATTTGTTATATCTCATGTATAAATCCCTTTAAAATTAAATTATATTAACAATGTTTTAATTCTAATATTTTAAACTCTAGCTTTTATTTCACTATAAATTAATAACCTTATTATTGAAGTGCTTTTAATATCAATGTTATATTTATTTTAAGAGTAATAAAATTTAATGAAATATTTATAAGATATTGCTATTCTAGCACTAAGAGAGCGGAGTAATGACTCTCTTGTATAATGAGAAATTCCTCTTTGACTGGCCGATAGAAATATCGGCTTTTTTTTAACCTTTTGATAATATTACCAATCATCAAAGAAATGTGAAAACTAAGATAATAAAAACCCCTTTTATAGATAAGTAAAAAGGGGTTCAGTATGATACTTATTAATATATTGTTAGGCTTTATTGCTTAGGTTTAAAACGTAATAAGCGGTTTGCATTACTCACGACAGTGATTGAAGACAGAGCCATTGCTGCACCAGCAACAACAGGATTTAATAATGTGCCTGTAAATGGGTATAGAAGGCCTGCCGCAATAGGAATACCTAAACTGTTATAGATAAAAGCGCCGAATAAGTTTTGTTTCATATTGCGTAGCGTACCTTTTGATATTTCAACGGCATCAGCAACACCATGTAAGCTATGGCGCATCAACGTGATAGACGCAGTTTCAATCGCGATATCACTACCTCCTCCCATCGCAATACCGACATCCGCTTTGGCTAATGCGGGGGCATCATTAATGCCATCACCTACCATTGCTACGCGACGACCTTCCGCTTGAAGCTCCATAATAGCTTGTGCTTTACCCTCGGGCATTACGCCTGCAATAACTTGATCAATACCGGCTTCTTTTGCAATTGCATTTGCAGTAATCGGGTTATCTCCTGTTAACATCACTAGGCGATAACCTTGATTATGTAAACGTTGCAACGCACTGACAGTATCTTCTCTAAGTGGATCTCGTATAGAAAGCAGTGCCGCAATTTTGCCATCTTGTGCTAATAAAACGGGCGTAACACCTTTGGTTGCCTGTGCATCAATCAGTGAATTAATTTCACTAATATCAATACCCGATCCAAGCATGAGTTTAGGGTTGCCTAAAAGCACTGTTTTACCATTAATCTCTCCCCTTAATCCCATACCTGCGAGTGTACGGAAATTGTTTATTTCAGGTAAATCAATGCCTTCAGCACGTGTTAAAATTGCTTTAGCTAATGGGTGATTAGAACCATTTTCCAGTGATGCGGCTAACGCAAGTGCTTGTGTTTCATCTACTTGATTGAAAGTATGAATTTCAGTGACCTGAGGCATACCTTCTGTCAATGTTCCTGTTTTATCAAAAACTAAAGTATCTAATTTACTCGCTTGTTGTAGTGCATCCGCATCACGAACAAGTACTCCATATTCAGCTGCACGACCAACACCTGAAATAATCGACATCGGCGTGGCTAAACCTAAAGCACAGGGGCAAGCGATGATGAGCACCGTTGTAATAATCACCAGTGCATACGTAATTTGAGGCGAAGGGCCAAAGAAATACCAAATAGCACCAGCAATTAAGGCAATAGCAACGACAATAGGAACAAAAATACTTGAAATTTTATCTGCTAACTGACCTATTTCAGGTTTGCTGCTTTGTGCTTGGCGAACTAATTTAATGATACGAGCCAGCGTCGTTTTACTTCCCACAGCAGCTGCTTTAAATAGGACTGAACCATCTTGGACTGTGGTTCCGGCATGAATAGTATCACCTACTGTTTTTTGTTGTGGAATGGGTTCACCTGTCAACATGGCTTCATCCATCCACACTTCACCTTGGATAATTTCACCATCAACCGGTACTTTATCACCTGTTGCTAAACGTAATGTCATTCCTTGTTTAACATCAGCCAATGGCATTTCAACTTCACCGTTTTCAGTGATGACTCTGGCTGTTGGTGGCGTTAAATCTAATAAACGCTCTAGTGCTTTAGAAGAACGCTGGCGTGCCCGCTGCTCAAGCATATGACCCAGATTAATTAAACCAATAATCATTGCACTGGCTTCATAATAGAGATGTCGAGCTTGAACAGGAAAGACTTCTGGCCATAAGTTTACTGTTATAGAATAGAGCCATGCAGCCCCTGTACCTAATGCAACTAAGGTATCCATTGTTGCATTACGGTTTTTTAAACTCTGCCATGCACTACGATAGAAATGGCCACCAGCAACAACCATGACAAACAGTGTTGCAATACCAATACTCAACCAAATGCCATGGTTAGCCTCTGTGAGCATCATATTGTCGCCGATCATTCCCAAATCATGACAGGAATACCAACAATTAAGGCTAATGCAGCTTGCCAGCGAAAACGTTTCATATTAGCAACAGCGACTTCTTGCTGACGCTCTCTGCGTTTTACATCATCTTGAATAATTTCAGCGCCATAACCTGCTTTTTCAATGGCAGTCACTAGTGCATCATGTTCGATTTCACCTGTCACTAATGCGCTACGTTCAGCAAGGTTTACACGCACATTCTCAACACCATCAACAGATTGTAATGCTTTGTGAACCTTGTTTACGCAACTTGCACAGGTCATGCCATCAATTAAAAGTTGAACACTGCTGTCATCGTCAGTGTCTATTTCTGGGCTGTTCTCAATGTCAGCATTTTCAACTGGAATGTCGCAAATAGCCGCTGACGATGCTTCCAGTTGTGCATGCGTTTGCGTCAGCGGCTCAGTTTTTGGGAAATCAGTACCTGCTCGTTGTGCTTCAAAACCAGCATCTTTAATAGCAGCTATTAATGATTCTGTGGAGGCGGACCCGATTACTTTTGCGTGAGTTAATTCAACTTCAGCGCTTTCAACACCTGTCGTGGATTCAAGGGCTTTTTTAACAGTACCGATACAATGACCACAATTTAAACCAGAAAGAGTTAAATGAATGGTTTCATCAGTCGGCGCTAAACTTGCTTGAAAACCTTCTGAGGTGATAGCTGAAATCAAAGTATCAGCATTGGCATCACCAAAGATCTCAGCCGTTTCTTTAGTGACATTAACAGCAACAACACCATCAATATCTAATAATGCTTTTTCGGTTTTACCTATACACTTCATGCAGTTAAGTCCACTTAGACTTAATTTTACATCAGGTTGTGTTGCAATTTTAGCTTCATAACCAGCATCCTCAATCGTTTTGATTAAACTTTCAGCGGTTGCATCACTGTCAATTTTAGCGTATTGAATAGTCACATTTGACTGTTCTATATCATTGCGAGCATCAAGTGCTTTTTTTACACTGTTAACACAGTGGGAGCATGAAAGCCCTTGTAATGCGAGTAGCGTAGTTTTTGCCATGTTAGTTTATCTCCGAAATAAAAAGCGTTACCTCTATTATTGCGCAATATCTGGTAACTTGCTTTCTTTAAAGGTTTTTTCTTATCAGAGATAAAGGCTAAACCTTTCCGCAAGGGGAAGGTCAAGGGGGAATTTTGAATATTAGTGAAATCGCACACAAAACAGGGTTAACAGCGAAAGCTATTCGGTTTTATGAAGAAAAAGACTTGATTACACCTCCAGGGCGAGGTGAAAACGGCTATCGCTATTATCAAGCGCAACATATTGAAGAGTTAACATTATTGCGACAAGCCAGAGAGGTGGGTTTTAACTTAGAAGAGTGTCGCGCACTGTTAATGTTATTAAGAAATCCATCACGACATAGCGCTGATGTGAAAGAAGCGACGTTAAAAAAGGTTGCTGAAATTGAGAAGACGATTAACGAGCTTAATGCCATTCGTCAACGTCTTCTCTTGTTAGCCAGTGAATGTCCCGGCGATGATGGTGCAGATTGCCCGATCATTGATCATTTGTCAGGATGTTGCCATCATCAGAAGTAGTCGGTTTAAGTGGAATAACGTGCAAAGTAATGCCATCAATAGCAATAATTTCAACCTTATCACCTGCTTGCAATGGCGTGTCTGAATAAACACGCCAACTGCCATCAGCTAGCTTTACACGACTAAATCCATTTTCTGTATCTGATAATAAAACAGCATGAACACCAATCAGCTGATGACTTTTCTGATTTAAGTTCTCAGCTTCTTTTGATTGCTTTCTACGTTTAAGCCAAAGGTGCCAAAGTACAGCACTAATAACCGTTAGTATCGCAAATAACACACCTTGAATAGGCCAGTTAATAGGTAGCATCCATGCGAGCAAAGAAACGCACAGCGCTGCCATTCCTGACCATAAAAGGTATCCTGCTGTTCCTAGCATTTCTGCAATTAACAGCAAGCCACCAAGACAAAGCCAGAAAAGTGCGGGGTGAGCACTTATCCATTCAATCATCATGAATTACTCTTGTTACCAGAGTCATTTTTCTGGGTTTTCAATAGTTCTGAAATACCGCCAATTGCGCCCATTAAATTACTGGCTTCTAGTGGCATCATCACTACTTTACTGTTGTTGGCAGAGCCAATTTGTGCGAGTGCATCCGTATATTTTTGAGCAACAAAGTAATTGATCGCCTGCATATCCCCTTTAGCGATAGCTTCAGATACCATTTGTGTCGCTTTGGCTTCAGCTTCTGCAGCACGCTCACGGGCTTCTGCTTGTAAGAATGCAGATTGACGCTCACCTTCTGCTTTTAGAATTTGTCCTTGTTTCTCACCTTCAGCCTTTAAGATAGCGGCTTGACGAACACCTTCAGCTTCAAGAATATCAGCACGTTTAGTACGTTCTGCTTTCATCTGGGCATTCATTGCAGAAATCAATTCTTTAGGGGGCGAACATCACGAATTTCAATACGGGTAATTTTGATGCCCCAAGGGTTTGTTGCATCATCCACAATCAGTAAAAGGCGACTATTGATTTGATCACGTTGAGAAAGGATTTCATCAAGTTCCATTGAGCCTAGGACTGTACGGATATTCGTCAGTGTTAAGTTAATAATCGCAAGTTCGAGATTATTAACTTCGTAAGCTGCTTTTACAGGGTCGATCACTTGAATAAAGCAGACTGCATCGATGCTGACGTTGGCGTTATCACGAGAGATCACTTCTTGAGATGGAATATCAAGCACTTGTTCCATCATATTAATACGGCGACCAACACGATCGACAAAAGGAATAAGAATTTGAAGTCCTGGAGTGAGTGTTCGAGTGTAACGACCAAAACGTTCGACAGTCCACTGATAACCCTGTGGAACGGTTTTAACACCGCTTATAACTAAAATAATAGCGAATAAGATGATAATACCAATGACTATTTCCATATACCTGTCCTAAGTCTGCTTTTTTATAAGAAAATAAAACTAATAAAGTAAAGAATACACCATACGGCGATATTTAGACGCCAAATTATCATTAGTGCCTAATGCAGATAAAATATCCATCAGGGTTTTCTTAACTTGCCCGTCACCTGCATTCAAATCTTTTTTGATAAAGCTAAATAGCAATTCTAGTGCTTCTTCATTACGGGCAACTTCATGTAATTTTAGTGCAAGTTGAATGGCAAGATCCGTATTTTCAGGCTGTTGATCAAAATCATTTTGTAACTGTTGAATTTCAGGCGTATCAGCAGCCTGTTTTTGTAATTCAATTTGCGCTAACAAACTATGATAGTAACTATCTTGGTCTTGTAATGGGATAGTTATTAACAAGGTTTGAGCTTCTTCATTTTTATTTAAAGAAATTAAAGCACCTGCTAGCGCAAGTGTAATTTCACTATTTTTAGGAGCGAGTTGGTGAGCCTCTTTTAGCAGAGGTAAAGCTTCGTCTGCTTTGCCTTCAGAAAGAAGTTGTGCTGCTTGTGTCGCTTTTAGTTCTTCAGGTTTTGGTAATACATTGGCTAAAACTTGACGAATTGCTTCTTCAGGTTGAGGGCCTTGGAAACCATCGACAGGGCGACCTTCTTGCAAAATATAAACAGTTGGAATTGCGCGTAGGCCAAATTGTGACGCAATCATTTGTTCTGCATCACAATCCAATTTTGCCAAAATAAATTGATCGGCAAATTCGGCTGCTAGTTTATTCAATGTTGCACCAAGCTCTGCACAATGCGGGCTATGTTCTGAATAGAAATACATCATGACTGGCTTAGTCATGGACTGTTCTATAACTTGTTGAATATTTGATTCATTTACATCAACAATGTGTGCAGTTGCTAACATTAACTTGTCCCTTTTTTAGAGTTTTAAATATAGATGCGATTTATAAAGCTTATTTATTAATAAGTAAGGGTGAAACCCGAAAAATCAAGCCTTGCCATTTTGGCGACCTAAAATTGCATCCATCAAGGCATCAGGTAGAAAACGTTTTAATATTTTGACAGCATAAGTTAATAGCGTTATCGGATAACGTATCTTAGGTTTTGGACTTTCTAAAGCATGGATAAGCTTTTTCACTACATCTTCGGGTGTTAATGTGAAACGACTCGCAATCCCCGGATTTTTTACGGGTTTATCTTTTTCCGCTTGTGCCACATTTTCTGTAAAGCAAGTTCGTATCGGGCCCGGCTCAATTAAACTGACTTTAACACCGGTATGCACTAATTCCATTCTTAAGGCATCGGACCACGCCTCTACGGCATATTTACTGGCAGCATAAGCACCTCTGCCTGGCGTTGAAATTATCCCCATCACTGAACTAGTTTGAATTATTCTTCCTTCACCATGAGGCAACATAGCCGGTAACAGTAAAGTTGTTAATTGATGCAAACCAAAAAAGTTTGTGGAAAACTGTTTTTCCATTTGTTGGCGACTAATGGCCTCTAGCGGGCCGTATACACCAAATCCACCATTATTAAATAACCCATATAAACGACCATTTGTTAGGTGAATAACCTCTAATGCCGCTTTTTCAACACTTTGAGCATCATCAAGATCAAGATAAATAGGCTCGAATCCTAGTGTTTCCATGCGTTTAAGGTCGTCATCTTTACGGCAAGCAGCAAGGACTCGATAGCCTCTTTGCTTGAGTGTTTTAGCTGCACAAAGCCCGATCCCACTAGAACTTCCTGTAATCAATACCGTTTTTTGCATAATTTTACAATTAATCTCGTTTAATCTACGTTAACTACTGTCAGAATAGCCTAACGTGTTAAGTAAGGGGATAATGTTTTATCCATCCATTGAGCAATAAAAGGCTGAGCATCTTCATTGGGGGTGTATGCTGTCATTTTGCATCCACTCAGGCTTATCAGCGATTTGCTCCATATAAAAAGGAAGCAGAGGAAGCGCATTATCTTCAGCGAGTTTTGGATAGATCGCTGAAAACGATTGTGTATAACGTTTACCGTAATTAGGTGAAATCATTATTTGCATAAAAAGTGGCGTTGCACCGGCATCTTTCACTAGTGTAATGATGTTTTGTAATGCCTCTTTTGTTTGTGCAACAGGGTATCCCTGTAAACCATCATTTGCACCTAATTCAATTAAAACCCAGCGTGGTTGATGCTGTTTTAATAAATCAGGAAGCCTATTTTGTCCCTGAAAGGCAGTTTCACCACTAATGCTTGCATTAACAACATTAATTTCAGGGTGGGTTGTTTTCCATTTATCAGCAAGACGTTGTGGCCATGCGCTTTCAATCGGAAGACGGTATCCTGCACTCAAGCTGTCACCAAAGATCAAAAAGGTATCAGCAGCAATTGCCTTAAAGCTAAACATCATCATAACGATAAGGAAAAATGTATGTCGACGGAAAAGGTTCTTGAAGTTCATCAGTTAACCAAACAAGTAGGACAAGGTGATAGTCAGATCTCTATATTGCAGGGTGTTGAGTTAGTTGTCGAGCCTGCACAAACAATTGCGTTAATTGGTGAGTCAGGATCGGGTAAATCGACCCTGTTAGGGATCATTGCTGGATTAGATGATGGCACCTCTGGCAGTGTACATTTGATGGGTGAAGATCTCACAAAAATGAATGAAGAAGAGCGAGCCAAATTGCGTGCTCAACATGTTGGGTTTGTTTTTCAATCATTTATGTTGATCCCAACATTGAATGCACTCGAAAATGTGCAGTTGCCCGCATTATTAAAAGGTGAGTCAGAAAAGCACAGTCATGCGCGTGCAGTTGATTTACTTAAGCTGTTAGGATTAGGTGAACGTTTATACCATATGCCAGCACAGCTTTCTGGAGGTGAGCAACAGCGCGTTGCATTAGCAAGAGCATTTTGCACTCAACCCGCCATTCTGTTTGCGGATGAGCCAACAGGGAACCTTGACCGTAAAACAGGTGATAAAATTGCTGACTTGTTGTTCTCTCTTAACCGAGATTATTCAACAACATTGATTTTAGTGACTCATGACAATGAGCTGGCAGCTCGTTGTCAAAGACGATTACGATTAGTCGACGGACAACTTAAGGAGGAGTCATGATTTGGCGTTGGTTTTGGCGTGAATGGCGTTCTCCTGCACTATTAATTGTTTGGCTTTCTTTGGCGCTGGCAGTTGCTTGTGTGCTTGCTTTGGGGCGTATTGGCGATCGCATTGATAAAAGTATTTATGCTCAAAGTCGAGATTTAATTGCGGGCGATCTAGTGTTACGAGCATCTTATCCCGTTGATGAAGACTGGCTTGCTGAGGCGAAAAAAAAGGGGTTAACCCTCAGTCGCCAAATGCAATTTACGACGATGTCTTATGCGCCAGAAGGGGATACGCCTCAGCTTGCTTTAGTCAAAGCCGCTGATCATTTATATCCTCTTTATGGTGAACTAGAAACAGAACCCGCAGGCTTAAAACCAGAAAAAGGAGCTGCGCTTGTTGATGCCAGATTATTGGAACTACTGGATATAAAAGTTGGTGATAATATTGATGTAGGTGATGCTACATTTACAATCAGTGGTGTATTAATTCAAGAGCCTGACAGTGGATTTAACCCTTTCCAAATAGCGCCTCGTATTTTAATTAATCTTGACGATGTTGAATCAACAGGGGCAGTACAACCCGGTAGCCGTCTAACGTATCGCTATATGTTAGCGGGTGATGAACCAGCGATTGATAGCTATAAAGCAACGCTTTGATCCCCTATTAAAGCCCGATCAGCGTTGGAATAGCTTAAAACAAGAGAGTGGTGCACTTTCACAATCGATGGAAAGAGCAAAAAACTTTCTTTTACTTTCTGCGCTGTTAACATTATTACTTGCGATATCCGCAGTTGCCGTTTCCATGGCGCACTATTGTCGTAGTCGTCATACCTTAATTGCGGTACTAAAAACCTTAGGTGCAGATAAACGCGCATTGCGAAAATGGATAGTAGGACAATGGGGCGTCATTCTCGTTGGTGCCATTATTGTTGGTTCATTGACGGGACTTCTTTTTGAAGCTGTCCTACTACAAATTTTAGCCCCGGTTTTACCTAAACGTTTGCCTGAAGCAAGCTTTTTACCATGGTTTTGGTCGGTGGGCTCTTTATTGTTAATTGCCTTACTCACAGGATTAAGGCCTTACTACCAATTAATGGCAACTCAGCCTTCTCGTGTATTAAGAAGTGATACTACGGCTCCAGTCTGGCCACTACGTTATTATTTACCACTTGTGGCGTTAATTATTGTCGGTACTTTAACGCTTTTTGCTGGAACGGGTGTTTTATTGTGGTCAATTTTATTCGGTGTTGTTGTCATCGCCTTTTTACTTGGGGTCATTGGTTGGCTTGGATTGTGGGTATTAAAACAGTTTAAATTCCGTCAACTCAGTGCTCGTTTAGCGGTGACTCGTTTATTACGACAACCATTTCAAACGATGACCCAGCTTGCGGCTTTCGCGCTCTCATTTATGTTATTAACACTTTTAGTCCTTATTCAAGGTGATTTGCTAGACAAATGGCAAAAACAGTTACCAGAAGATAGCCCTAATTATTTTCTAATCAATATGTCAGCGCCTCAAGTTCAAGAAATTAATACCTTATTGGCAAAGTATAACGTTGAACCAACGGATGCATTTCCTGTGGTATTGGCGCGTTTAACACAGATTAATGAGAATAATGCCAAAGAGTGGGCAGATAAACGTGATGCAGGTAATAACACCGTTCGTCGAGAGCTTAACTTAACATGGCATAGTGAATTGCCAAAAGATAATGTGATTGTTGAAGGAACATGGCCTCCTGTGGGAATGGGGTTTCTCTCGATCAAGGTGTTGCTGAACAACTTGAGATTAAGCTGGGCGATGAATTAACTTTTGTCGGCGATACTCGTGAATTTAAGTCCATTGTCACTAGTATTCGTCATGTTGATTGGGAAAATATGCGCCCTAATTTCTTCTTTATTTTCTCTGAAGAAGGGTTAAGTAATCAACCAGAAAAATGGATGAGTAGCTTTTATTATAATGGTGATGGTGCATTAATTACGGCACTTAATCGACAATTTCCAACTGTCAGTGTGTTAGATACAGGCGCACTCATTCAGCAAGTTCAGCAAATCTTACAGCAAGTTAGTCGTGCATTGGAGATTATGGTTGGATTGGTGATGATCTGCGGTATGTTGTTGTTAGTTGCTCAAATTCAGGTAGGGATGACACAACGACGCATTGAGCTGGTGGTATATCGCACATTAGGTGCAGGTAAATCATTACTAAGACGGACTCTTTGGCTGAATTTGCATTATTAGGCTTAATGGCCGGATTAGCTGCAGCGATTGGTGCTGAGGTGGCATTAGGTTTATTGCAAAAATTTGTATTTAATTTTTCTTGGCATCCTCAATGGGGAATGTGGCTTACTGTACCTATTATTGCTGCACTTCTATTGTCGCTGTGTGGCAGTATTTTAGGTGTAAGGCTGTTGCAAGATAAAGGGCAATATCGTCGAATCCAAGGTGAGTAGTTGCAATAAACAAGATCTATAAATAGAGTTAAATAAAATGCTGATGTTTGATGACATCAGCATTTTTTTATGAGAAAAGATAAGGCAATTATTCTTTTATAACATAAGCATAAATTCGCTTACTGCCATCATCTTCATCATAAATATAAACCCCTTGAAGTTCAGTTGAAAAGCCGGGTAGCTGATTAATTGTGACTTCAAGCGCCTGAAAATAACGTAAAACAGCACCGCTCCAAATTTCACCTGGTACAGCACATAAAACACCAGGTGGATATGGTAATGCTCCTTCTGCGGCAATTCGTCCTTCTAATTTATTTAAAGGTAACAAATCAAGGTTACCACGAACAAACTCAATATTAGCCTGTTGCGGGCTTAAGACTCGCTTAGGGAAATGTTTTTTCCTAAACATCTGTTTTTGTAATAGCTTGATATTGTATTTGACACAAATATCATGCATTTCCTGACAGAGTTGACGTAATGTATAACCCTGATAACGAGATTGATAACGACGACAAATCGAAGGTAATACCCGTGCTAATGGGGCGTCATCAATTAACAATTGTTCAAATCTCACAATTAATGAAATTAAACGTTCAAATTTTTCACTATGCTCTGCGGGGGTGAGCAAAAATAAAATAGAATTTAAGTCACTTTTTCAGGGATAACGCCATGTTCCCGCAAATAATTTGCCAAAATAGAAGCGGGTACACCAAAGGCTTCATATTCTCCTGTATGAGGATCAATGCCCGGTGTTGTGAGCATTAATTTGCAAGGATCAACAAAGTATTGATTGGTGGCATAACCTTCAAAAGCGTGCCAATTATCATTAGGAATAAATTGAAAAAGCGTTGATCGTGAGCGATTTCATCTGTGTCGTGATCTTGCCAAGCAATGCCATCAACAACTTCAGGAATAAATGGCTTAATAAACTGGCACTGTCTTAGTAAGGATTTACGAGCCTCGATGCCTTGCTTAACACAATTTATCCACATTGCTTCACCACTTTTACCCGAATGCATTTTTGCATTGACATCAAGAGCCGCAAAAAGAGGGTAAAAAGGGCTGGTGGATGCATGCATCATAAAGGCATTATTCATACGTTTATGATTAACATATCGAGATTGCCCTTTGATATGCGCATCTTTTTTATGGATCTGGGAGGTTTGTGAAAAGCCGGCTAGTTGCTTATGAACAGATTGAGTGACGAGAATACCAGGATCGTTTTCATTGAGTGTCAGCAACAAAGGCGAACACTGTTTCATCATTGGAATAAACTGTTCATAACCGACCCAAGCGGAATCAAATAAAATATAATCACAAAGATGACCAATTTTATCAACAACTTGTCTTGCATTGTAAATCGTACCATCATAAGTGCCTAGTTGAATAACGGCCAAACGAAAAGGGCGCTTATCGAATTGGCGTTCAGGCGTAATCTCTGCAATTTGTTGGCGTAAATAGCTCTCTTCAAAGCAATGTGCATCAATACCACCGATAAAACCAAAGGGATTGCGAGCTGTTTCTAAATAAACAGGCGTTGCACCCGCTTGAATTAGTGCACCATGATGATTGGATTTATGGTTATTTCTATCAAATAACACTAAATCATTTGGTGCCAATAAGGCATTTAATGCGACTTTATTTGAAGAAGACGTTCCATTTAAGACAAAATAGGTTTTATCAGCATTAAACACTTGCGCGGCGAATGCTTGAGCATCATAAGGTGCACCCCTCGTGGATAAGTAAATCACCCATTTCCACATCAGCATTACAGAGATCAGAGCGAAATAGATTCTCACCAAAATATTGATAAAACTGTTCCCCTGCGGGATGACGACGGAAAAACTCTCCGCCTTGATGACCGGGACAATCAAAAGCAACGTTCTTTTCGGCAACATAATTCACTAAGCGTGAAAAAAATGGTGTTGTCAGACTCTTTTCATATTGCTGTGCAGCTTCATTAATCAACGTACTATTTTTTTGATGCGCGCTTTTATCAGTGATCAAAATCCCTGAAACTTGATTAAGTAATTCAGCACCGACTGTATCATTAAGATTAACTGCAATAAATACGGGGAGTTGAAAGCCTGTTTGATGAATGCGATATAGTTCGCCAGACTCAATATCTGACAATGACAATACTACTGCTGACACTTGCGTTAAATTTGCATCAACAATATCAACAATCGGACGTTCACAATAAAAATAGTGTGAAAGCGAGGGGCGACACGCCAACTTCATTTTTTTCATTACACTCGTGTTTAATCAATAGGAGAATTGGCGAACAATATACTTGGTTGTGAATATGATTGAAATAAATTAAAGAGTAAAAAGGAGTTTTTTATGCATGGTATCTGCATAAATTACCAGTCTGATAAATAAGTTAATGGATAAGTCTATAGAAAAATAAACTTATCCATTGTTTTATTATTGGGTAATAGGAGTGGGTTTTTCGATATAAACAGTTTGAGATGGAAATGCAAAATCGGCACCATGTTTATGCACAATCTCAATTATCTTCAAATAGACTTCTTGCTGAGCTTCTAGCCACTGTGCCCAGACGGTTGTTTTGGTGAAACAATACACCATAATATTGAGTGAAGAGTCTGCAAATTGATTAAAATAGACTAACAAGGTTTGTTGTGTATCGATTTTTTCATTTTGCATGAGCATAGTGCGAATATCTTCAACGATAACACCAATTTTATCTGAATCTTCGTAACGTAAACCAAGTTCAGTTTCAATGCGCCGGTTCGTCATTCTCCCCGGATTTTCTACGCTAATGGAGGAGAAAATTGAATTGGGAATATAAAGTGGCCGGTGATCGAAGGTAATAATTTTAGTAATACGCCAACCAATCTCTACTACTGTACCTTCAATATTACGATCAGGCGAACGTACCCAGTCACCAATATTAAAAGGACGGTCGAAATAGAGCATAACACCCGAAAAAAGGTTACTGAGTACATCTTTACTCGCCATACCAATGGCAATACCGCCTAATCCGCCAAAAGTCATTAAGCCAGATAAACTCATACCAAAATGTTCACCAAACAATAAGATGATGATGACAAAAAGGGTAATTTTAAATATACGAGAAATAATACGAGCAGAAGTAGGATCGCTACCTTTTCTGATTTGTGATTGCTCTAATTGATTAATAAGTAAGAAAAATTTTTGCATTAAAATTAAGGCAATGCCGATATAAGTTAAGAAATTAATCATCCTAAAAGAGATAAAGTGGAGATTAAAATCAATAACGGCCATTTCACAATATTGGCTTAAGATAATCACTAAACTACAAAGGAAGATGGCTTGGCTAATATGAATAATAATATTTCTACGACGTTTTTTCTTTTTATCATGAAAAAGAGAGACGGCAACAAAACCAACAAAGCAGGCTAAAGCAATGCCGACACCTATTGAGTATTTTATTATTAATGCATCATTCATCAGCTTAACATCTCCTTAGAAAATGCGTTTTTTATAATATGAAACACGTTATCTTACTTATTTTAATCGTTACTTTTCCTGTTCATTTGCATGCTGAAATTTAGGGTAAGTCGGTGGTTTCATAAAGAGTGTTACTGCTAGGATCAATAGTACAGGTACGGTTAAAATTAAGAATGCAGGAGTGAAACTTCCTGAGATATCTTTTATTGCACCCGCAAAGAACGGCGCTAAGCAAGCAAGAGTTGAGATTAAATTCATCACTGAAAATAGCTCAAGATAAGGTGAGCGGCCAAAGTAGTTAGCCAGCAATATACTTGATGCTAAAAATGTCATGCCATAGCCGATACCGACACAAACCGTAAATAGGATCAGGTAAATCCAGGAGTTCGCCATACTGAGTGCTAATAACCCGATAATGATAATACTTAAACTAGCGATAAGTAATTTTTTAGGCTCTAACCATTCACCAATCGCCCCCCCGCTAAGCGTGAGAAGGCGTTGATAAATGCCATGCTACTTAATAAGGTTGCTGCAATGGTTTCGCCAAAGCCATTTTCAATAATATGAGCAACGGCAAAACTATTAACGGTAATACCACACCATAAAAAAGCTGTGTAAGTTGCCGCGATAACATAAAATTGCCACGTTCTTAAAGCATGACGTGCCGTCCAAATTTCTTTGGTTTGATAGATACGTTTTGTACTTTGGCGCTGGCTGATCCTTTTGGCGTGCTCTTGCTCTTTGCTTCCTTCTCGTAAAACGAGAATAGTGAAAAGAGTAACAACGGTAAGCGTGATCGCTGAAATAAGCCAATGCATACGCCATGTATGCCATAAATGCGTGGCTAAAAAGTAGATCCAAGGCCCCGCTACACCGCCTAATCCACCAATCGTAAAATAAACACCGAAGGCAAAAGATTGCTTTTCAAATAAACGAGAAATAACGTAAGTTCCGGGGACTGTTGCAAGCAAAGTAAAACCAATACCTAATAATGCAGTACCAAGGAAATATTGTGCTATGGTGTAGGTTTCATAAAGAAAATAAAAACCGCTGACGAAAATTATCAGTCCAATAAGAAGAGTAAATCGAACACTTAATTTACGAATAAGTAAGGTGGGTAAAAAAACTAGCGAGACCACAGGTTAATCCTAATAACGTAAAACCAAGGCCCGCTTGTGTCCAATTCCACTTCAGCTCGCTTATCATGCTAGGAAGCACAACACCCAGAGATGTAAATGTGGTTGCGGTAGCTAAAAAATAGACAAAACCCAGTAATATCAGCATACTCCACTGATAAATGGGTCCAAAATTCTGTTGCGTGGCTTGCATCCTGACTCCATCAAACGGGTGCAGTAACCTGAATAATCAGGAGAAAATAGCGAATAACAGACCTCTTTAATTAAGGTCTGTTCGTTTAAAGGCTATTATTCTCTAACTTTATGAGTCGGACTGCTAGCTTAATTTTCCTAAAGCCCATTCGATAGGATACTGATAGGCATCATCAAGCATTGGACTTAAGGATTTGAGTGTGTCTTTCAGTGGTTGGTTATTACGATGAACAAGATTGAGATGACCCACTTTACGCACAGGCCGAACTTCTTTTTCATACCAATGTAGATGTACTAAGGGTAATGAAAGCCATTGCGGATTTATATTCGTACCAATCAAATTAATCATCACTGCTGGTTGGCACACTTCGGGTGTTGGCATTGGTAAATTTAAGATTGCACGTAAATGTAACTCAAATTGGCTAATTGAGGCGCCGTTTTGTGTCCAGTGACCACTGTTATGGACTCGGGGAGCTAATTCGTTGATAAGTAATTTATCACCGACAATAAAACACTCCATCGCCATCACACCCACATAATTGAGTTTATCAAGGATAGATGTCAGCATTTTTTCTGCGGATTGTTGTAATTCTGGGGGGGGCGTTGGTAATGCAACACTCATACGCAAAATGCCATCTTGATGAAGGTTATGTGTTAAAGGATAAAATACACAATGGCCTTTTTTATCTCTGGCTCCTACTAATGATACTTCACCAGAAAAAGGAATACCTTGTTCAACGATACATTCACCATAAATTTCAGTGGGTAACTGTTGCTCCTCACCGGGGTGAATTCGCCATTGCCCGCGACCGTCATAACCACCAACACGACGTTTCACAATAATAAAATCACCCAATTGAGCAAAAATATCAGGCCACTGTGTGGGAGATGTTAAGGGTTGCCAAGGTGCGGTGGCTAAACCTAGTTCATCAAGAAGTTGTTTTTGAGGTAACCTATCGGCAAGCAAAGGGAAGATATCACGGTTTACAAAGTTAGTATGACGCTCTAACTCTTTGGTGAGTGCAGTTTCAGGCCAGCGTTCAATTTCAGCCGTGATTATACTTTTTTGATAGGGAACGGCTTCTGGTTCTGCATCTAAGCCTATGGGGTAAACAGCAATGCCTAAAGGTTCACCTGCTTGTCTTAGCATTCTGCCTAATTGACCATTTCCGAGGACACAAACCGGTTTCATAGTGCCTCTCTTGGATCTGGGTTATTTAATACATTGTCGGTTTGTGCTGTGCGCCATGCAGTCAATGCATCTAAAATAGCAGGAGAATGTAACGCTAAAACTTGAGCCGCTAATAAAGCCGCATTGGCAGCCCCTGCTTTACCAATCGCTAAGGTTCCTACAGGGATACCTTTTGGCATTTGTACGATTGAATAGAGGCTATCAACACCGCTTAATGTCGCACTTTGAACAGGAACACCAAATACGGGTACTAACGTTTTAGCTGCAAGCATTCCTGGTAAATGGGCAGCTCCTCCTGCACCAGCAATAATGACATCAAAGCCATTACTTTTTGCTTTTTCAGCAAAACTAAATAACTTATCAGGGGTTCGGTGTGCAGAGACAATCTCAACATGGTAAGGAATTTGTAGTGTATCTAATACATCTGCGGCATGAGACATGGTTGCCCAGTCACTTTTGGAACCCATTACAATGGCGATACGAGGGTAAGTGGTATTTAGACCAACGTGAGAAGACATTACTTAACTGCTCCTGTAAGCATAAACGGATATAGCCTAATAAACTGAGAATGATAGTATCATGCTAATACGTCAAGGAAAACGTTTGCGTAAAGAAAAAAAGGCTCTTTATAGAGAAAAATAAGTGAAAGAGCTTAAAAGGGAAAATGAATCAGTTCTATTTTTTTAGCGGTTACTTTAAACATTGAACCTTCTGTATGCCAAGCACCCAGTACACCACGATAGTATGTTTTACCTTCAATATGGACAGTATGAACAGCGGGGCGGTGTGTATGTCCGTGGATCATCCATTGTGTATTGAAATGTTTAAAGGTATCAATCACCGCTTGTGGGTTAACATCCATAATTGCATCAGATTTATATTGGTTTTCGTGTTGACTACGCGAACGCATTTTATCGGCAATACGCAGTCGAACAAATAGAGGTAACAATAAGAAGAGACGCTGGATAAATTTATTATGTACTTTTTTACGATAACGTTGATAAGCATCATCATCTGTACAAAGTGTATCACCGTGCAAAATTAAGATGTGATGTTGATAAATTTTGAGTACTTTTTCTTGGGGAAGTAGAATGATCCCACTCTCTTTTGCAAAACGAGTGCCAATTAAAAAATCACGATTGCCATGAATAAAATAAACAGGAATACCCGCATTTTTTAGTGTCATTAGTGCTTGAGCAATTTGTTGATGTAAAGGATTGGGGTCATCATCACCTATCCAAAAATCAAAAAAATCACCTAGGATATAAAGCGCTTTGGCCTGAATCGCTTGTTCCTTTAAAAAGCGAAGAAAACCGGCAGTGATTGCCGGTTCATGTTCACTTAAATGTAAGTCTGCAATAAAAAGCGTACACATAAAGAGTGAGGCTTATTCGCTAACCGTTACACTTTTAATGATGATATCTTCACGAGGAACATCTTGGTGGAAACCGCTACGACCTGTAGAAACCGCTTTAATTTTGTCGACAACGTCCATTCCTTCAACAACTTCAGCGAAGACACAATATCCCCAACCATTTGCATTTTCAGCACGGAAGTTTAAGAAATCATTATCTGCAACGTTGATAAAGAATTGAGCCGTTGCAGAATGTGGATCGTTAGTACGAGCCATCGCCAATGTACCACGGTTATTAGCAAGTCCATTGTTTGCTTCGTTTCTAACAGGTGCTTTGGTTGCTTTTTGGTTCATACCGGGTTCAAAACCACCACCTTGGATCATAAAACCGTTAATGACACGGTGGAAGATAGTGTTATCGTAGAATCCTTCTTTACAGTAGTCTAAAAAATTTTCTACGGTTGCAGGCGCTTTGTCTGCAAATGTATTAATCACGATATCGCCGTAATTGGTATGAAAAGTAACCATATTCAGATCCTAATATAATTTTAGCTTTACCCAGATTGGGGCATAAACAATAGTCCTGTTTTTTATATCACAGTTGCCTTATTTAGTCAGTATTCATCTTTTTTTCAGATGATTTTTCTAGCTAAACAGACGTATAAAATGAGAGAGAAACACTTTTAGCCAAAATTTAGCGAAATAACAGAAGTTTGATTGTTCACTATCAACGATTGAACAGTGAAAATAAATATTAAGCAGAGTAATATAAAGGCGCTAATCTTGAGTTTGCTTTGCCTTCAAGATCCAATATCCTAATAAATATCGTGCTATAGTAGTTGTTATTTTCTTTTATATAAAAACGTAATAAACACGTACAGTTGAAAACGGGAACGTCCACTGATGCTAAAGATTTTTAATACTCTCACTCGCCAAAAAGAAGAATTTAAACCTATCCATGCAGGGAAAATAGGTATGTACGTGTGTGGCATCACTATTTATGACCTGTGTCATATTGGTCATGGACGTACATTTGTGGCGTTTGATGCCATAACCCGTTATCTGCGTTATTTAGGCTATGACGTTAATTATGTTCGTAATGTGACGGATGTGGATGATAAAATCATCAAGCGGGCGATTGAGAACAATGAAACGTGTGAGCAATTAACGACTCGTATGCTTGCTGAAATGCACAAAGATTTTGATGCATTAAATATTGCCCACCCTGATTCAGAGCCTCGTGCAACACATCATATTGCTGAAATTATTGAATTAACTGAAACGTTAATCAAACGTGGGCATGCTTATGTTGCTGAAAACGGTGACGTTATGTTTGCGATTGATACGGATCCTGATTATGGCCTACTTTCTCGCCAAGATTTAGAGCAATTGCAAGCTGGTGCTCGTGTTGAGGTGGCGAACGTGAAACGTAATCCAATGGATTTCGTGTTATGGAAAATGTCCAAACCGGGTGAGCCAAGCTGGAAATCTCCATGGGGAGATGGTCGTCCTGGTTGGCATATCGAATGTTCTGCAATGAATGGTAAAGAGCTAGGACATCATTTTGATATTCATGGTGGTGGCTCAGACTTAATGTTCCCTCATCATGAGAATGAAATAGCACAATCAACTTGTGCTCATGATGGCCCTTACGTTAATTACTGGATGCATTCCGGTATGGTGATGGTAGACAAAGAAAAAATGTCTAAGTCACTTAATAACTTTTTCACCATTCGTGATGTATTAGCTTATTACGATGCTGAGACGGTGCGTTATTTCTTATTATCGGGCCATTATCGTAGCCAACTTAACTATACTGAAGAGAACTTAAAGCAGGCACGTACGGCATTAGAGCGCCTCTATACTTCATTACGTGGTACTGATGCAAATGCACAACCTGTAGGGGGAGAAACGTTTGAAGCACAGTTTATTGAGGCTATGAATGATGACTTCAATACACCAGAAGCGTATTCAGTATTATTTGATTTAGCGCGAGAAGTAAATCGCTTAAAAAGCGAGGATATGAATAAAGCTAATGGTTTAGCTGCCATGTTACGCAAATTAGCTAAAGTATTAGGTCTGTTAGAGCAAGATCCGGAAGCCTTTTTACAAAGTCGTGCTAAAGCAGACGATGCTGGTGAGGTTGAAAAAATTGAAGCTTTAATTCAACAACGTAATAATGCACGTAAAAATAAAGATTGGGCTGCTGCCGATATTGCGCGTGATGCGTTAACTGCGATGGGGATTGTCTTAGAAGATGGTCCTCAAGGAACAACTTGGCGTCGTAATAATTAATATAATTAACGAGTTGTTACACTAAATACGTGTTTTTATAAAAATATCGGATATTTATTATCCGATATTTTTTGCTATTTATTATTTAATATTTAATATTTAATTTATTGGCTAATAATACTGGTTTCTCTTTCATTATCTTCTTGTTTATTTTTAAAATAATTTATGACATGCTCAGAAAAGAAGAGTCTATGAGTTAAGATAACTATAATAGAAAAAGTTATAAAACCAATTTCAGATATATTCGTTAATGACATAGAAATGCTAAGTATAAAAAATAAAGAAATAGATAAACATACCCATGAAATTTTTAAAAATGAGTAAGCATTTTTACTGTTTCTTGCAAGTTTTATCCATGCTGTAACTTGAATTATCATTGTTATAATTAAGCATAGCATGATGAATAAGCCTACTAGCATTGTTTTGCCACCCCCCATTGCCATGGCTAATAAATAAATTGGAGCTCCTGCAACCAATATAAATAAACTTACACCTAAAAATAATACTGAAATAATTTGGATCCATAAAAGTACTATGGGCCTTTCCATAATTTCTCCTAAAAACAAAATAAGTTTTTATTGGCTTTAGAATATCGTTATTAGCTTTTAATAAAGTGAAGTTTATCGAATAACTGGAAAAAATAAAGTTTGATTTAATAATAAATAATTATTAATCAATTTAAGAGATTCTATTTTGGAGTTTTTATAAATATGACGTTAATATATTTAATTGGAATAGTGGTAATTCTACTTAATATTATTCGATATACCACTGGTATTATTACTTATAATTTTAGAGGGGTTAATTCTACTTCTGCCATCATTTTTGCCAATTGTTCTCGATCACGAATACCAACATTGGTCTGACTTACGGCAAGTGCGGAAACGGCAGTTGCAAGGCGTAAAGTATGCTCGCTGGTTTGCCTCATCATTAGTCCATAAATTAGGCCACCAACCATTGAGTCGCCAGCACCTACAGTACTAACAACATCGCATTTCGGGGGAGTTGCCATCCATGCGCCAGATGCATTTACCCACATTGCACCTTGCTCACCTAATGAAATTACAACGTGAGCAATACCTTGTTGACGTAATGCTTGGGCGGCTTTCACAACATCAGAGAGTTCAGGTAAAGGCCTACCTGCCCAAATCTCTAACTCATGATGATTTGGTTTAACAAGCCAAGGTGAGGCTTTTAATCCTGCGACAAAAGCATCTCGGCTACTGTCAAAGATCAAACACATACATTCGCTACGTAAACGTGTCATCCATGCGGTGAAATCATTAAGATCAACGCTAGAAGGTACACTGCCACTGACACAGATCATATCAAATTGACCCGCCCAACTTAGGGTATCATTAACGAAACGAGCCCAATCTTGTTTTGTAATTTCAAAACCAGAAAAATTAAAATCGGTGACTTTACCATTTGGTTCGGTCAGTTTCACATTGATACGGGTACGGCCTTCAACCATTTGAAAACGGTTAGCAATACCTGAATCACTAAACTCTTTTTGAAACCCATCTTGATTTTCTTTGCCTAAAAAACCGCCAACAGTGACATCAACACCGAGGCTTTTTAAGACTTTAGCTACGTTAATACCTTTACCGGCAGCATGAAAGCCTGCTGTTTTAACACGATTAACTTCACCAAGTTCAATAGGATCACTTAAGCCAACAAGATCATAAGCAGGGTTAAGTGTGATGGTTGCAACTCTGCGTTTCATGCTAGTTCCTTACCTTCAATAAATGAACAGGCATCGTTTTTTGCTGTGGTTTAGCAAAGGCAGAGATACCTTGAATGGGTAAGCCGAGCATAAAATCTCCTGTTAGATAAAGGGCAAAAAAGACCTAAATATCACAAAATAACAACTAAAATCGTATCATTAGGCTGAATCGTTTCAAATTATAACGTGTAATTTAGTACAAACAATCTTCTTTTGCCTAATGAAAGTAGAAATAAATTAGATCTAAATCACGTTTTAGTGCATTTAAACATGAATAAATGAGTAAAAAATGTCAACAAAAAGGTTTGTTGCTGAAGTTTTACAGTAATAGTTTAAAAGTGTTATCTATATATATAATAATAACTTACATTATCTTTTTTTATCTATATCTTGATCAAATGTATAATATGCTGAAGATCTGTGAGAGATTATATCAAGAGATAAGCCAAAAAATGATGATCTAAATTTAATTAAACTAAACTAAATTTATTGATTTTCTTTTAATTCAATTGGTTGTGATTGTCTTTTTTTAAAAAAACAGGATTAAATAAAGAAAAGTAGAGGAAAAAAGAAGAATAAAGAGAAAAAGTAGTAAAAAGAAAAAAAAGCGTCACTTAGAGTCGTAACGCTTTTAATATTAATGGATTTGCTGATTATTTGCTGACACTAACTGAGAATTCACCAAAGGTGACCACTTTCCCATCCATAATTTTACAGCGTTTACGTGTTTCAACTACACCATCAACGCTAACTAATCCTTCAGCAATGACAATTTTAGCTGCCGCTCCACTTTCAGTCCAACCTTGAAGTTTTAATAGATCACAAAGCTCAACATAGTCGTGTCCATCTAATTGAAATGTTTCCATTGATTAGTTATTTCCTATTTCAGGGTCGTGATATTCTTCACATGCTTGTAAAGTATTTTGAATCAGTGTGGCGACTGTCATTGGGCCGACACCTCCAGGTACGGGTGAAATCCAACCTGCACGTTGTGATGCAGCTTCAAATTCAACGTCTCCCACTACTTTACCATTTTCAAGACGGTTAATACCGACATCAATGACAATGGCTCCAGGTTTAATCCACTCACCGGGAATAAAATTAGGTTTACCTACCGCGACAACGACTAAATCAGCGTGTTCAACATGAAAACGCAAATCTTTAGTAAAACGATGAGTAACGGTTGTTGTACAGCCTGCGAGTAAGAGCTCTAAGCTCATTGGGCGACCCACAATGTTTGATGCACCAATGATAACGGCATTTAAACCATTCATCGGAATATTGCAACGCTCTAGCAGTGTGACAATACCACGAGGTGTACAAGGGCGTAATTTTGGTGCTCGCTGGCATAGACGACCGATATTATAGGGATGAAAACCATCCACATCTTTATCAGGGTGAATGCGTTCTAACACCTTAACATTATCAATTCCAGCAGGTAAGGGGAGTTGGACGAGAATACCATCAATGGAGTTATCTTCATTAAGCTGGTCGATAAGGTTTAATAAATCCGCTTCACTGGTAGTGTCTGGTAAATCATAAGAGCGAGATATAAAACCAACTTCATCACAAGCACGGCGCTTACTTCCGACATAAATCTGTGATGCTGGGTTATCACCCACTAAAATAACAGCTAAGCCAGGTGCTCGTTTTCCTGCATTAATACGTTGTTTTACTTTTTCTGCCACTTCGCTTCTGATGGTCTGCGCAATCGATTTCCCATCTATAATTCTTGCTGACATCTATACATCCAAATTATTCAATTACGGTATCGCTCTATTTTGTCAGATCAAGAGCAATCTGTCAGTCGAATACTTGCCATATTTTGACCATATAGTTTGAGAGGGTTGAAAAATCGTTGACTCTCAGAATGTTGAACGTATAATTCACACCCGTTATCAGCAGTGATTGCTGACGTCTAATCTCTTCTAGGCGCCCTTAGCTCAGTTGGATAGAGCAACGGCCTTCTAAGCCGTAGGTCACAGGTTCGAATCCTGTAGGGCGTACCATTTAAAATCAATTGGTTACATTCATTTCAAATTTACTATTTTTCTTAAGTGGGACGTATTTGTGTCGTTTTTATTAAAACGTCATCAATTTTACGTGCATGTTCTGTTAAATGGTTCCGCGCCAAGTGAGTATACTTGCTTACCATCTCTATACGAGATAACTGTTTATATAAACAGTAAAGTGATTGCGCTTTGAATAAGATTAGACTACTCTCTTTAAATAGTGGGCTATTTATCATTTAGCCCACTATTTGATTTTATCAAGACCTCGCTTCGGCGGGGTTTTTTGTTATCTGAATTTAGCCAATGGCTAAGTGAAAAAGCAAATGCTTACCTTGAATTAACACGTTAATTGTAAGTTTAATGGCATTAAATGGAATTAGAAATTCATCAATAATATAAGGAAATATATATGAATGACTGTAATAAAACATCATCATCTGCCTCTTTATTCTCTACGGATAGCACAGTTAATGTAAATCTCTCTAATGAGACGGGAGTCATTACTCATAGGCAAGTGCTGGAGCCAGATTTGGGATTAAGTGAGGCCTTTGAGCAATACAAAGTTTCTTATACTTCTTGTGATAGTGTGCATGGTGAGATTATCCGTGAAGATACTGGTACTGTTTTCATACCTAAAAGCCAGGCTCCTGAAAACGGATGGCCCGTAATTGTTTGGAACCATGGTACTGTAGGGATTGCTCCGACTTGTGCCCCTTCATTGACGCCTAAAAATAGCCGTGTCACTCAATATTTAAATACTTGGCTATCACTTGGATTTGCAATAGTTGCTCCTGATTACCCGGGATTAGGTTCATCTGGATTGCATCATTATATGGATGAAAGGGCGACGGCATGGAGTTCTTTAGATAGTATAAAAGCGGCCCTTAAAGTATTTCCATTGAGTAATAACATTATTTTTATCGGTCATTCTCAAGGTGCTCACGCAGCATTTGCATCGATAGGTTATCAACCTGAATATGCGCCAGAGTTAAATGTATTGGGTGTAGTAATGACAGGAACACCTTACTTTAGTGACAATTTACTCGAAAATTTTGTTAGCGATGATATCCGTGAGGAAGGTGATAGAAAACTACCTTATGCGATGTACTTATATCTTTCTGCCTCTGATAAAAACCCAGACTTAAAAGTAGGCGATTACTTCCAAGAACAAGCTATTCCCTATGTTGAAAAAGCGAAAACGCTTTGTCTTAGTCCATTAAGTCAGTTAATTATGGATAATAAACTTAATGGTGTTAATAGTTTAAAGCCTAAATTTAAAGAACTGCTAGAACAAGAATCTTCAAGCCTAAATTATAGAAAGCTTCTTATTGATAAGCCCATATTGATTGGAATTGGTTTAGAGGATATTCACGTATTAACTTGTTGGCAACAAGAGTTTGCAAAGGATGTATTGGACGCAGGAACAGATGTAAAGGTATATGAATATCCTAATATTGGGCATTTGGATGTATACAATGTTTCTTTGCGTCATTCGGTACCCTTTGTTTTTGAGTTGATGAAGAATGCGCAGAGTGAACTAAACGCTATTTGATAAATAACCATTTTGATCTTATTCATTAGGATCGTTGTGTAATTAGGGGCGCCCGATAATGTTTTGGTTGATCGATCTCGGGTGTTCCTTTCCATTTTAATTTCCAGAATTAAAGAAAATAACTTATTTTCATAAATAAATATCAGAGTAATAAAACGTTTTGATAGAGTGTACTATTTTCAAATATTTTAATGACAAGCATTATCCATAAAGCCCTTATAAAATCAGCCTTAGTCAGGATCTACAGTATTCCGATATCTATTCATATCTATTGGAACTTAGATCTACCTGATCCCCAATGTGAGAGCGATACCATGAGCATTGTCGCTTGATAGATAGCCAATCCCTGCTTTTATTTTTACTTGGTTATCGTAAAATTTAATAGGAGTTTCTAATGCTAATGAAGTATTGTTAATAAAACCAAAAGATAATTCTCTATAGTCTTTCCCATAGAACCCACCGATGTCATTGGATAAGATTAAATTAAAATTCATACCATTTAAGTTAATTAAATCAGTCATAATATATTCACCACCAATAGACCATGTCCCTGTATTATTATTAACGTTTAGTTTTTTTTCGTTGCCAACGCTATTTGTAAACATATATGATACATGGCCATATATATTAAACTCATCATTATTATTTAATTTATTCGTATTTCTCAGCCCAAATTTTGGTGTTATATGAAATGTATTTATACTCCAATCTAATAAACCTTCATCACGCAATATTTCTTTCATTTTTTCATTACCATGAAATGAAGATTTATTATTCATATTTGAATAACCAAATTCTAATTCATTCTCTAATCTAAATTTTTCATTTATTGGATAGATGATTTTTGGTGCAGCAGAGAGGCTAAAAATATCCCACTGAGCACGCAAGTTACCTAAGGGGTCAATATTGGTTGGTGAGGATTTAATTTTAAGATAGTTACCATTTAACTTCATAGATAAGAAGTAATTTTTTGTTACATAAAGATTTTTGAATTCATAAGGTAAAGAATATTTATTATAGCTAAGTCCATCTGAGTTTAGTTTTGATGCGTTAATATCATTAGTCAATGAAAGAGCAAGTAATTTTGCATAACCCGCATTTAGATTTTCATCGCTATAAGCATTACATGCATACAATGTGTAAAACAAGAAAAATGATTTTAGATATAAAAATTTCATTATATATTCCTATTGGTAAGTGATAATAATGATTTAATTTTCATTATGTTAGCTTGATTAGTAACTAGAAAGAGTAAAATAGCAATAAAATAAGTTAAAAAAGCTTTACTAGAGCTATATTACATTAAAATTTATGGTAAAAAAATAAAATTGAATATGACATTTTATGATGATACTAATATGAATAATCGAGAATGATCCCGAATTTAAAACGATGGTAATGAATTGGAATACTCAAGTAGTTACACTTTATTAAATTTAAGATTTTCGTGATTATAATTTATAGGTAAGTAAAAAATTATAGAATATATTTTAATAAAGTGAAGTGTTGAAATAATCTTATTTATATGGAGTTGATTAATATTATTAAGTTTATATTTATATTTAGTTGTACTGGGTAATTTCGTTAACCTTGCAAAATGAGTTTTTTATTAGAAATTATTTATTATTATAATGAGTATATTAAACTTGAAGAGGTTGATGATTGATTATCAGAAGAATAGTTATTTATTTGATAAGAGAAGACAACAAAATATTACCCAATATTGCACGAGTTCTATCTAAATATTAATTTTCAAAAAAGTTAACAACTGGTTATTTATTTTAACAATAAATCAATCGATTGATTTATTAAAATAATATAAATTTGATAAAATAAGAAAAAATGATTTTCTTTTAACTAAGGTATATTAATAAGTATTAGGCTAGATAGTGTATAATAATATTAATATTTTTTATTTTAGGCTACGACGCTTCCTATCTCTTGATATAACAATATCTCTTGATGATAAAACTGTTTCAGACCATGTTTTTATCATGGGGGACATTATTTCGGAATGAAGCAATAAACTTTGAGGAGAAACTCCTAATATTAGGGCAATGGTAATTAGCTGATCGACGGTTATTTTTATATGGCCATTTTCCAAGCGTGAATAGTGTTGTTGACTCATACCAAGTCTGCGTCCCATCTCAACACCTGTTATTTTTAACTGCTTTCTTTTTTGTTTAATTCTCTGAGCTACAACAATATTAACTGAATTCATATTAATTCCTCTTTTTAAGTGATATTACAGTAAAAATACTTAAAGATCGATATAGGCGATCAAAAATAGATTATTGATAGCTGGTGACTATCAATTTTTACTTATTAAAAGATTTAAACCGTTTTACCTAAATCAAATAATTAGATAAATTACATTAGTATTTATTAGTATTTTTGTTTGTTGATGACGAAATAAGAGTGTTAATTAAGAATAATATGAGTTAATTAGCGTTTGCTCAGAAATGAAGATCCTTTTTTGATGAGGGGCGTTAAGAGAGATATAGGTAAAAATAAGTTAAATCCTTTAAAGGGTTATTTTTTATCATAAAATCGTATTCATTTGTCTAACTTACTTCTCAATTAATTAGCTTACCAAGTTGATTTTAAAAATGATTTTTTATGATATTGATGTAATAAGGCTATTGTAGCTGTTTTATCTTATTCGATAAAAATGTAAAATTTTTATGATATATTAAGTAATTCTAAACTAGAAAAGAAATTTAAAAAAAAGCTCCATTAGGAGCCCTTTATAATCATAAGAGTGACTTATAGCCTTTTAATGGAGAGGGTGATAAAAACCATTTTACATTATCATTATCATTAAATTTAATTTTCATTTCTAATAGCATATTCTCTGATAAACAGAATGGAAAAAAATGATAAAGATGAGAAACAAAAATAAATGCATCTCCTTCATTTTCAAAATAATTAGTATCAATAGTTAAGGTTAAAGATAAGCAACGATGTGGTTTCCCTTTTAAGATATAATCATAAGTATAACTCTTTAAATCAATACACCCTTCTAGTGAATGTTTTATTTTTCTCGTGATCTGTTTATCTAGCTCTGCATATATTAAATAATCACTCAGCATATTTTTAATTGTTGAGATAGACATTAACATAAACGCATTAGCACTATAATGTGATAATAAATGCCAATAATACTTATCATCAACAATAGGAGGAAAGCATTCTGATAATGGTGTTATATTTGTGAGTAATAAATTATCAGGTATATTCTCACTATGTGCATTTAATATACCAATACGGTTATCTTTATATTTTTCAAAACCAACATAGGTACAAGAAAAATGCAAACTAGGTGGGGAGATAAGTCCTTCACCTTTGTTATCATAAAAATGAACAGTATAGAATGTTCTTCCTGTAATATCTTTATCGATAGTTAATGAATAAAAAAGAGAGTTTTGATATTGAGGTAATAGACGAGACGCAGATGTTAGCTCTGTAATTGAATAAAAATGACAATAAATACCACGTTCCTTTTCATGCGGTTCAAGGGAAAGCATGATTTCAGATAAACTTGAAAGATAATGGTTATTTGGAATAGGCAGTAAATAAGATGATTTATTCTCTTGAAAATCAATGATAACTGTATGATCTTTCTCTTTATCAACGGTAGGAATGCAGTTAAGTAAAAAACAGTTTTGACATTGTTCTTTCGTTAGCGAAATTTGCTTATTTAAATAGATATTAATTGTAAATTGAGTGCTTTTTTCCCAATTTAACTGCTTGATAATCATTGGAATATCTAAGTTAATAAAGTGGTGAACATGAGGAAGATACAACCCCTCTAATAATTGTTGTGGCGCTTTCGGTGTGTTTTCTGATTGTGGAAAAATAGGATAATCTTTACCAATTTGAGAGTTAAAACAAAAAGTTGCATTATCACCATGATAACTTTGATCAGCATGTTTTAATTCAATATAGTCAAAATGCTGTGTTAACCCAAGTAACAAGGTATCTGCAATATTCTTGATTGGGCTAAGAAATAAATTTAGCGAGCAAGATTGTATATTCTCGATATTACCAAGATATTTAAATGTTAAAGAAATACAACTTTTATTGGGTTGGTGTGTCACTTTTTTCTCAATAAGAGAATAAGGCTCAATATATAAATCACGACAAGTTGAAAAACACTCGTTATTATTACCTAATGCACTGCTATTTTTAGGAATAAAATAACTGTAATTAATCTCCTTTTCACAGCTAATTTGAATAATGGATGTTGAGGGTATCCCTTTGATTGCTTGAGAGCCTAAACGTTGTAATAGAGGAAGTGTAATTTCAGGAAAGGCATCATCAATTTTTTCTTGTAAGTGAGCAGAAAGAAAAGCAAATCCTTCCATTAAATAGCTTGTTTGTGGATCATCTGGCTCTAAGACTTCTGCTAAATGTGGTTTTTTTTGCGCGTAGATTTTAGCCAGTTTTTGTAGATGTTGCTTTTCTTTTAAATATTTAATTTCGCTCATATTAATCTAATATCTAACCTTTAATAATATCTGTCATGATTTTTATTTTTAATACGAATAAGGCTTTAACCCTAACTCTTCAGCTTCTTTTTGAAGGAAATAATATCGTGCTAATAATCCATTAACGTCTGTATCAAGATTATTAATTAAAGCAGGTGAGATAGCCTGTTCTTTATTTATTGTTTGTGAAAATTCATATAGCTTATTCTCAATAGGAATTGATTTATTATGGCTTTTTTGGATTTCATAAATGGCTGTTTTTAAATAAGAAAGAGTAAAGCTTCCTCGATTACGTTCTTGCTGAACAATTCTGTCAGAAAGTTGTTGAATTAATTTATTGGTATCAGACCAACTACTGTCAATCGGTGTATTTTCTAATCGCGTGGTGAGGATATTTTGCCACTGTCGTGTAGCGTAAGACTGATCAGCATTATTAGGCCAAAGCTTTTTAGCCACCTCCAGCATATGATCTGATTTTCTTAAGGCAAATAGAGGGGACTGTTTTTCCATTAAAATAAGGTTATTTGCGTATGAACTAATATTCGGTTGATATAACCACTGTGTAATGGCACCTTCAGGTTGAGATGTAATAGCAGATAACTCTTTTTGCATCGGCAAATATAGCGATACACCAATAACAGTAAAAATAACACTGCTAGTGAATAGTCCAATAAGAAACCCTTTTTTTGCACTTATTGATTTTTTCTCAATAGGAGGATCGTCATATAAAACAACTTCGGTGATGGAATTAGGTTTAGACGCATTATTTTCCTTTATCTCATCAGATGGGCTGATATAGACAATAGGGGGGATCTTAACCGTAGCATTGTTACTTTTTTGTGTTGTACTTTTTGTTGTTTGTTCTAATGTTTTTGCTACATTTTGGAAAAACCAGAGTAAATTTTCTAGCTTTGGTAATTTCGGCCAATCTGTATAAGCAATTTGATCAATAATTAATTGTAGAGCTCTTTCTGAACGATAAATTAAACGTAAATCAGAAGGAGAAAAGGTTAATTGCCGTAATAAAGTACCCGCTTTGGTATTAAACCAATTTAATACATCACATCGATGATTTGATTGGAAAGGCCAAAGGTTATCCCATTGACTCACCACAATATTGGCAAGCAATTCACACCCTTCAGTAAAACCATTCAACCCATTAATATGAAGGCGAGCAAGTGTGTAATATATACCACTTTGCAAGTCGATACCGTGAGTTTTAAATAACGTTAATGAGAGAGACTCAATAAGTGTCCAACTGATCTCAGGCTGAGAAGGATGATTGAGTTTATTAAATTCCGCTTTTAATGCGATAAATTCAGGGATATCTAAAGGAGAGCCTGCAATTTTTATCACAAATTTTTCTTTTGGCGTATTCATGAAAGATCCTATCCCCTCATAAATATGAGGGGAAATCAGTTAATAAAGGGTTTCTGGTAATTTGAAGCGTGTAAATAATCCACCAAAGAAAGGATTATTAGATTCATCGATTGTGATCCGATATGTCATATCACCACCATCAAGAGTGAATTTCACATCGAAAGAGTGTGGTTTTATGTTGGTAAGTCTGCCACCATTAATTAGTCGCATTTGTGCCCAAGGACCGCTAAATAAAATAGCTCGCGGTGATTTATCGCCAGAAATAGGCACTAAAGTGAGTTTGCTTTCAACATTTGAACGCATTGAATTGGGCCAAACCATATGTACGGTATGGCTTCTTCCGTGGGAATAATCAAGTAATTGACCATCAAGATTTAAAACACTACGGCGCTTATTACCAGTCAGCGATAGCGCTTCAATAGCAAATTGCGCTTCTAAATTGCCTTGTGCATTAAAGAATGTCTTTCTAATTCGATTTGCAATTTCAAATTGTTCTAATACATCCGGACGAATAAGTGATTGGCCATCGCTGTTTTCAATCAGGTTATTTTCAACAAAAAGGCGTAGGTTTTGCTGATAGAAGCTATCTAATGTGCCATTCGGTTTAAAAAAACGTTCAAACTCACTTAAAGGTACATCTTGTGTAGCCACTGCGTTAAACGGATAACGACCTATAATGTAGGTATGATATTGCTTAACGACGGTTTCATTCCACTCAATTTCCATATAGCGGATTGCTTCTTTTTGTACAACATTCCAAGCTTGATCCGCTAATTGACCAACCCAACGATTCATTGGTTCAGGCAATGTTTTAGCTGATTGAGATAATTCAAAGATAATGTCGCGATTATTATCTTCAAGACGAGAGGTCACTGCTTTTAATGCCGCTTTACCTGGTACTGGTGAATTATAAATGCCTAATAAATAGCGATGTAATTCATTTAATTTTTGATTAAGATTTTGCAGGTTTTCACCATTATTACTGACTAAAATTTCAGTTTGAGGTGCAAATTCTTTATCTAACCGTATGAGTAATCTGTATTTTAATTCATTCATTAAGGCTTTTTGGTCAGCAACGGGCAGTGAGTTATCTATTTTGGGTAATGTTGTATTATCTTTTAATACTTGTAATGCTCGTCGTATTGGTTGTTCACCACTAATAATTTGTTCTAATGCATTAATTTCATCTTGTAGTGATTCAAATTCTCTTATTTCAAGGTTACTGATAGCAGCGCGCCATTGAGCTGTATAATCATTAAGATATTGTTCCGTGATTTGGCGTTGGATCTCTTTTCTATCACTTTCACTGTATTGGGTGTTTGTACTTAAATTTAATACCCATGCATCTAAAAAGGTCAGATCCACCAGCTCATCATTATGTTGAGTAAAATAGTTTGTTAACCCATACAGTGTAAGAAGTTGAGGCATTTGAAGTTTATCTTCATTAATAGCGGTAAAAATAGAGTCAAAGCTAGGGCCAACTTGATGACGTATATTTAATGGCGATGAGAGAACTTGGTTCGCTTTAAGGCGCAATGTTTGATAAACACGTTGATAAAGCGGTAAACGACTTAACTCTTTTTGCGCTGTATTGATTGGCTGAGTAAATGGTGTAAAAGCATTAATAGCAGTTACTTCACCTGCCTTGCGTTGAGCTTGCCAATCGGTATGTTTTAATGCGTATTGCAAATGTGACATTAATTGAGATTGAATATCACGCTGACCCGTAAATAGGCGACTCCAATAATTAGCCATAAAATTTTCAACAATCTCATTATTGCGTCCGCTTTTGTCTTCAAGCATGCGCATAATGCGCAATATCTCGAGTTTTTCCTCACTTCCTGCTTTGGCTTTATTTAACTCAATAAGTAAAGAATTCATTATTGAAGGCAAATAATGTTCTGTTATCAATTGAAGATAAACATTTTCGACATATGGACCTACATTCTTTCCTTGATATAACCCAAGATCAGAAAATAGATCACTTTTCTCACGATAATTACCATAAGCTAATGTGGCATCTAATAACGGATTTAATACGGCAAGTTGTTCTTTTCCGGCGGTATTTGTCGTAATAGTGGTATCAGAAGTGCGGAAGGCTTTTACTTCATTGAGTACATTTTCACCAGACTGATAGTTTTTGCTGTAATAGTGACTCCAGCCATTCCACAAAGCGATAATGCCAACAAAACTGATAGCAGAAGCTAATAGGACTCTTCTGCGATGCTTTTTAAGCCAAAATTGACTTTCAGCAGCCAGATTGGGCTCTGATAGCAAAACATCTTGAAAAAGTGATTGTGTAAAATAGCTGTGAGTTTCAGCAATTGGCCAAGTGGCTAAAGGTGCTGTTGGTAAATGATATTGCACAGATGCAGTTTGGCTAAAGATATTATCAACTTGCCCGACTTGTGTTGCAGATGTGAGATACACACCGCGTAATTTAATATCCTGTTGTTTATCACTAGATGCTAACGCATCAATTAGATTGGTTACGGTAGTTTTCAACCCTTGAATTTGTCTAATAAACTAAATAATTTAGTGCGTTGGCTTTCATCTACACGATTAATCATCATCTCAGGAAGGGCGCTATTCATTTGGCTTACCCATTGTTCCCAAAATGCATTCAGCTCTTTTTCCCAGTTATTTTTATTATTTAATTGAAATGTCACACCCAAAATATCATCACGTTGTTTCGTTTCTAATGATTGAAACATCGCATCAAATCCCTGTAATAAATCGAGTTTTGTAAATACGATATAAATAGGTAATTGACTATTAAATGTGATGCGAATTTCTTGTAACCGCATATGCAATGAGGCAATAAATTGGCTATTTTTCTCTTTGTCGTTTGTCAGTAGTTGTAATATATCGATAGTAAGAATAATGCCATTCATCGGTTGACGAGCACGATGTTCATTTACCCAGATTAATAATTCATTCCATAGTCGATGATAAAGTTTTGGTTTTTCTAAAATGAGATTAGGCTGTGTAATTAACTTTCCTTCAGGAATTAATAATATTGCTTGATCAGCAAGTCGCATTTTTATATGTAAAGGCAGTTTTTTCTCGCTAATAATATTTTCAATAGGTGCAATATCTAAAGTATTTAGGCTATTTTTTAATAAGGTATTTTTGCCACTTTCATCAGTACCTAAAACAAAATACCAAGGCTTTTGATAAAACGCATTGGTATGTCCATTTTGATGTTTAATAAATTGTGATTTCCAGTAATTTAAATAACGAGTTTGGTGCTCAATATCATTACGGACAGGATCTACAATGGCTAATTCTACCTCTAATTTCAGCCCTTCAAGTTTTTTAACTCGAAGCCATGTTGCAATTCCAACCCAACTGACAACCACTAAAATAGTGATAACAGTCGCTAACCAACGTGCACTCAGTGAACGTAATGGATAATCACCTTTAAATTCGTAGTTTGCTCCCCACCACCAGATCCAAATAACAAACAACGCAGGAATTAAAGCAATTAAAAGTAAAAATAGGGATTTAATTTTTGATTTATCAGAATAGAAAAATTTTTTTATAAAATCTGCTATTTTTTTTCCAGAAAGAAATGACCAATTCATTATTATTCCCTATGAGAAAACGAGTTCTGTTGATGTTCCATTTTTGATGCCAATTGATTTAATAAATTGGGTTCCCACTCTGATAATGAATATCGAAGCGCATCCTGATAAAGCTGATTAAAATAAACATTTGCGATGGAACTCATTTTTGACGCTTCAAAAAGCTGAGCAGAAAGTAACTGTAGATAAAATCGTTGACGGGGTTCGGCCGTCACTGAAATAGCGTTATCAATCATTAATAATGCAGCATTAAGACCTTCTTGTTCAAAGCAATCCATAATTTCTTGTTGCTCATTATTGTGTCGTGATAACGAAGAGCTTACTTTATTGTTAGCTTGGTTTTCTAAACTCCCTAGCCATTGGTGGGTTTCTTCTGAAATAAAAGGCGTCATATCAGAGAAATAGAGATGATTAAGCTGAGGTAATCTGGTTAAAAACAGTGAAAGCTCTTGAGCAATTGCTGATGAAACATCGATTAGTCCTAATCGTTGTGCTGCTTGAGCCGCCATAAAATGCCCATCTAACCAATAAGGCGCTAGCGTTAAGCTCTGCTCAATATCATTAAGTAATGAGATTGAGGGGTGTGAGAGTTGCGCTTTGTAATCAGTCACTCTATCAATCGCCACGGCAGCTAAAGGGGTTTTACCTTGCTTATCGCTGATGGGAAGTGTTTGAATAGTGTGCCAAATGGCATATCGGCGTAGACGGTAACCGACGGCGTCATTTTGCGCTTGTTCACAAAGAATGCCTGCAACTTTTAATAATGTCTGTTTCCATTGGCGATCATCACTTTGATTAATTTCAACATGAGGTTGCTGTATTACAGGAGCAGGGATCATGTTCGCTGATGTTTCTGGTGATATTTTTATTTCATTCGCTGTTTCTAATTTGACACTTTCTGTCACAGCAAGGGCTGATTTTTGTGTATTTTCTATATGTTGATATGCTCGGCTTAATTCATCCACTTGTGTAGATAAATTAGGCTGATTGGAATGCCAAAATTGTGCTAAATAGGCAAACTCACCTAAAATTTCATCGCGTTGTTCAGGTGTGGCTTGCTGGCAAAAAATGTTTTTGACTGATTCAAAACGTTTAATAATTTGTTGTGCTAAACGGAGTTTTAAACGTGAATTATTTGGATAACTAGTATCCCAATAATGTTGTATATAAGTACTCGTAATTGTCGATGCCATCACAAGCTCTTCGGGAATACCTGCGTGTTGTAGCGTTCTTAAAAAATGTACAAGCAAGCGAAAATCTTTGGTTTGTGTAGCAAAGAGTTGTAATGCTCGACGCTGAATATCATCAATATCTAAAGTGCTGTGGCTTAGTGAGCCAAATTTTATCATTTCACTTTCGATATATTCCCAATCAGGGCTATTTTCATCAAGTTGACTGCTCACTTTGGCTTCATCTAAAGGCACTAAAAGCTGTTCTCGCCATGCACTGAGTGTTTTTGTTGTCATTATTATCACCAATGACAGGCTGAACGCAGAGGTTTTATCTCTTTGTTAATGCCTGAAATATTAAAGGTTAGTTGTTCATCATTTGCTAATTTGATGGTTAATTTTGTGCTAGAGAGTAATTGCTTGATTTCATCAATGCCGGGTATACCGCGACTCGCTTCAAGCAGATAACCGTCTTCTCGAAGAAACCATTCACTACTTAATTGGGTTTTATCTGTGATTAGCAGGACATTTCCGGTTGCTTGTTTTTTTGTTAGCGCAATTTGCATACGGGTAATATTGTCGATACAACTCAACATAAGGATGGGGCGAGGTGGCTGATATCCCATTGCTGGAATAGTCATAATAACGGGATAAGTGCCTTTATTGTGAGCTGTAACCATAAATCCAGCGGTGTGATTTTCACGTTTCATTTCATGCTCTACCGCTAAACGCCAAATATCACCCATCGCACTAACATCAACAGTAGAAACGGGTTTGTTTCCAACGTTAATTTGGTCATAGCAAGATAAGCGAAGAAGTTGAGATAGCTCTTTACGACACTCAAAGAGAGCTAGTTCAGTAAGATTGGTTTTATTTTCTTGCTCTTGTGCAAAAACGTGACTTATTGAAAATAGAGCGAGAAATATAAAATAAAGGGATCGTAAATAAATCATTTAAGACATCCATATTTTTTTAATTTATATAGAAGCGATCGCTTTGAAATATTTAAGTTTTCAGCAATTAAATTGAGATCGTCATTACTGTTTTCTTGTTGGTAACGCAGAATTGACGCTTCATAATGTTCAGTGGCTAAAGTAAGATCGTTCACCTCAGCAAAAGAATGAATTGGAGTTTGTGTTGGCGTTAAATTTGATACGGATAATGAAAGTAAGGTTTTATTTATTTTCTCTTCTTTTTCTTGTTGTAATTTCAATAAATATTGCAGATCGGCAATTTTCTGTTGTGATTGAGAAAATGCCAAAATGCTTTTTAATTGATGATGAAATACATTGCAGTAAATAGAAAAAATACCTTGCTCATAAATTGTTTCATCGAGATCTTCCCCTAACATAATAATTAGCCCATAAGGTTTATTATTAAGATCAACAAAGGGAATACTAAACAGTCCGCAATGCACAGGTTGTTTGGCGATAAATTGCTGTAAAGCATGATCGCTTATATAACTGCCTTGTTTTAAATCATTCCAGAGAATAGGTTGTGGTTGTGATAGAAGCTGGATCAATGGGTGATCCGCTTCTGTAATATCGACATCCAAATGTTTTTTCTCTACTTTTTCACTAAGATCAATACTCCAGCTCTCTAACCGGTTCTCTGATTTATTAATCATTGAAACAATGAGCGCGCTGAATGGACTACGAGGCATACTCAGCTCAAGAAATTGGCTGGTCAGTGAGTCCACATCTAAACAAGTTAAGAGAGAGAGCGCATTTTTCAGTCTGTGCTTCATAGTTCTACATTTACCTCTGCAATGAATTGGTTATCTTGTGTTGATAACCGTATCGTCCTGATATCTTCATTTTTTGCACTGTGTTGCAACAGAAGAAGTGAAAGAGGTGGTAATAACGCACCATCAATAATGGATTCTAAAATTCTTGCACCGTTTTCTGCTCTTGAAGCGCGACGTAATATTTCATCGGAAACGGCCCCTTCCAGTTTGATCTCTGCGTGAAAACGTTGCGTAAGTAATTGGGTTAAACGTGTTAGTTTGTGAGCAATAATTTCTTTGAGAATAACTTGCGTTAACGGTAAGAATGGGATCACTTCCATACGCGCTAAAAGGGCAGGTTTAAAGAAGGTGGTTAATTCTGGATAGAGCACATCATGCAATTCATCCGGTTTATCGGCATTAGCCATAATGGCGTGATCACCTAAATTAGACGTTAGGAAAAACGCAACGTTTTTACAGTCAATAACACGACCTTCACCATCGGCTAATTCTCCTTTATCAAAGGCTTGATAAAACAGATTTAAAACATCGGGGTGTGCTTTTTCTACTTCGTCCAGTAGTACAACGGAATAAGGTTTTTTGCGAATAGCTTCGGTTAATACTCCACCTTCACCATAACCCACATAACCTGGTGGTGAACCAATTAGGCGAGAAACTGTATGTTTTTCTTGAAACTCTGACATGTTGATCGTGGTGAGATATTGTGTTCCACCAAACATCAACTGAGCAATTTGAATTACTGTTTCTGTTTTACCAACGCCACTTGGCCCGGCTAATAAGAATGCCCCCAATGGACGGCCTGAACGGCGTAAATCGGCACGAGCGGTTAATAAATGCTTATGAAGATGTTTGATTGCAAGTGATTGGCCTTTAATACTTTGCTCAAGGTAGGTTGGTAGCTCTGCCACTACTTGTAATGCATCTTGTGATAAGCGATTAAGTGGCACGCCAGTCCATTCCGCAATCACGGCAGCAATTTGTTTTTTATCGACATGGGGAGAGACTAATAGAGAGTGTTGATGTAATTTATCTAACTCTTTATTTAGCGTATTTAATCGAGATTTCAGTTTAGCCTTATTATTTTCAATGTCGTCACTGTTTGCTTCTTCTTCAAGTGATTTAGTTAATGTTGATAATAAAGTTGACCGTAATTCGATAGTTTCACGAACAATATTTTTCTGCTTTTCCCACGCCTGTTGAAGCATTTCAATTTGTGTTTCAATCTCAATAGACTGATTTTCTAATATCGCCAAGCGCCCTGAATGATCTTTTAAACCTAATTGCTGTTCGCGCATTAATACATCGAATTCCATCTTGGTTTGATGACGTTGCGTTTTTAATGCTGATAGCTGTTTAGGAGGAGTTGAAAGATTGATAGCCGCACGAGCACAAGCGGTATCAAGTACATCAATGGCTTTATCTGGAAGTTGGCGTCCTGAAAGATAACGTTCACTTAATTGTGCTGATGCACAAAGCGCTTCATCATCAATAAAGACGTGATGTGCTTTTTCATAAATAGAGCGCAATCCACGCATAATAATAATGGCTTCATCAGCGGTGGGCTCTTTGACTTGAACAAGTTGGAAACGGCGCGCTAGTGCTGCATCTTTTTCAAAGTATTTTTTATATTCACTCCATGTGGTTGCGGCAATGGTACTTAATTCGCCACGGGCTAATGCAGGTTTTAGCAAATTGGAGATATCTAAGCCACCTTGCTGATTTCCAGCACCAATCAAGGTATGGGCTTCATCAATAAATAAGATAATAGGAGTAGGTGATTGTGCTACTTCTTGCATAATGCCTTTAAAGCGTTTTTCAAATTCCCCTTTAACAGCCGCGCCTGCTTGTAATGCACCTAAATCCAGTGTTAATAACTCACATTCTTTGAGTTTTTCGGGAATTTCACCCGCAATAATGCGTAAAGCTAATCCTTCAATTAAGGCACTTTTACCCACACCCGCTTCACCGACCACCACAGGGTTGTTTTTCCGACGACGACAGAGAATATCAATCATTAAATCAATTTCATGGTCGCGACATAAAACAGGATCGAGTTGGTTATCCTTTGCTTGTTGTGTCATATTTTGTGTAAAACGTGCAAGCATAGAGTCTGATTGAACATAGCTATTGGATGATTTATTCGCTTCTGTTATTGGTGCTTCAGCAGATGTTAGTGTCCATTCATTAAAATTGAGTTTGAGTTGTTCTCGATTGATTTGCGATAGTAATTCCGCCGCTACTTTTGAGAGATAACGATGGGGCATTTGCAATAAAGTGAGTAATAAAGCACCTGAACGTAATTCGTTATGGCTAAGTTCTGCTGAAGCCAGTAGCCAGCTATCTTTTAGCCATTCCACTAACAGTGGTGAAAAATTAGGGTAACTTTGTGTCGCGCTCTGTTGTTGTACTGTGTGGAGATTTAAAAGCTCCGTTAATTCAGTGGGATTGATATCAACTTTATTAAAGATAGTGCGGATATCCGTCAGTGGTGTTTCCAGCAGTTGTTGTAATAATTGATCTACTGTAATTTCGAGTTGCTGGTGACTTACACAAAACGCAGCCGCATTTTCTAAAGCGTGTTTAGCAATAGGGTGAAGTCTATTAACTAATGTTGAGAGATCAATCTGGATCATAAGGGCGTCCTAGCTAAGAAGTGTATTAAGCTGTTCCAAAATATTGAGAGTTTGATGTCTCAATCTAGAAGCATAAACAGTGTAAATAATAGTGGCGAAGATCAGTGAGCCAATGGCGATATAACGAACCCCAAAGCGCTGTCCTAAACGGTATTGATGTGATTTATTTCCATTTTCTTTATATAAAATAACAGACTGAGGTTCACCTTTAAGTTGTTGGATTTGCTTTTGAAGTTGGCGAAGTAATTTATTAAAGTCATCCCCATAGCCATTGCTGACTTTATAGCGACCGCGATAGCCAAGGCATAAGCAGAGATAAATAAACTCTAATAAATCGAGGTAGCGTTTGGGCTCACCTAATAAGCGCTCGATTAATACGAAAACTTTTTCGCCACCCCAAGATTCATTGTGGAAATGAACGAGTAAGGATTGTTTTACCCAATTATTATCTTGATCCCAACCCAGCTCTAATGCTGTTTCATCAATAAATGTGCATAACACATAACGGAATGAAACAATGGCACCCGGTTCATAACCGTGAGTTTGAAGTTGTTGCTCAATGGCTTGAATGTCAGTCACTACTTGCTGAAAAAGTTTGTCTGATAGTGGTGTTGCAGACATTGATTTCATTCTAATCACCATGCCCAATAATGGCGTTGCAGTATCAATCATTGGGTTAATGTTGTTACCACGTAATGGCAATTGATATGATTTATGGCTCACCTTTTTTTCAGCGATCTCTTGGATTAATGATTGATCACTCATGTTGCGTTCCACTTCTTATTGCCCAAAGTTGAATATCAAGTTCGGGGAATTGTCCTGATACGTGAAATGCAATATTTCCGTGTTTTTGTATATCAGCCCATGATTCGCCTTGAGGATCTAAGCGGAAATAGGTATAGCCTGAGTGATATGGCAATTGACGAGGGGCTGTGGATAACGGAATAAAACCCACGCCAGGCATCTGAACACTGACTAAATCACGAATTTGATTCACTGAAGTCACTTTAGCCTGTTGTGCGAATTGTCGGCGCAGTTGCTCTTGAGGTAACTGAGCGCGCACTGCAATAATAAATTCAGCAGTTTGCAGAAGTTGCCTATCATGAATTGTCGCAACTTGAATACCGTGTTCTTGTTTTTGTAATGGGATCGGTACCGCTCTTGGTGTTAGAACCACACTTAGCGCTTGTCGAATGGATTTAATCAGAGGTAAAAAGCCAGATGCCAAGTCATAGTGTCGATAACTCGGTAATTTATCAGGCAAACGAGAGCCATTAGTAAAGGTTTGAATTTCACCATTAAATTGAAGTAGCTCTTTAAAGAGTTGCTCTGGGTGGACGACTGTCTGCTTAGATAAATGTGAAAATTGAGGATAAGCGCGATTAAGTAGCTGTAGCATCATAAATTCAGCCACATCGGCAATTCCTTGCTGACCGGGAGAGCCAATTCTTTCTGCTATTTGGCGGCCTCGTTCAAATAATGCACCTTCAACTTCGGCTAAAAATTCCGATAAAATAGGGCAAATTCTTGAGTTTAAGCAGGTAGGAATGAAGTTTTTATCTAGAGTTAAACTCCCATCAGCACTAATTTCTCTTATTTTGCAAATCGGAAGCATTACATAAGCATCTAATTCTGTTTTTCCTAATTTCAAAATAGGATTGAGCTTCGCAATATTAAGCTGGCTGATATCCCCATTCTCAGTATGCAAATCACGTACTTGTGTTAACACACCGTTATAACGGGCTAACAAATGATTGCCATTATGGGAATGAGAGATTTCACTGACTGTACTGTTTTGTAATGGCAATGCTAAATAGACAACATTGTCACTGCCTTCATGAATTTGTGAAATATCAATAGGTGAAGGAAGATTATCTTGTTGTGGAATAGAAAATAGTGTGCCATCAGGCATAATGCCGGCGGCTTCTTTAAGACCAATACGACCAAGACTTAATAATTCCGTATTTAGCGTCAGTTGGCTTAAGCCATAATAATGAGCGTGGTAGGTTTTGATCAGCGTTTCAATCATGTAATCTTGGTAACGTTGCTGTTGCTGAAAATGTTGAGGTTTAATAAATAACCCTTCATGCCATATCACTTTATTTTTTGTCGACACTGTTATTGTTCCTCTTCTTTTCTAAATTCAATTTCATTTTCTTTGATATGGACTAGTAGATTGTAATGGCGACCAATCCCATTGATTTTTAATATTTTTTTCCATTGAGTAATATTGACATCGGAGTAATAAGCGATGATCCCGATATACTTATTCTTTTTATCCAACTCAATGAGATCGAGTGGTTTATATTGATCAGGCAAAAGAGTGTAATCTTGATGATCGATATAATTTCTTTTTAATAGCTTTTTCAGATCGCAATTTTCTTCAATAATTTGGTCTTGATCTAAAGAAGCAAAGAGCGAATCTTCATTCATATAAACAATTTGTAATTGGACGGGGGTTGCCTCTCCTTGATCGTTAGGATTGATTTCAGGATCTGCTAATAATGTGAATGCAACGACGGAAGGTTGTTCTTTTTCTGCTCCTACAGGCGTTGAAGGATCCCACATGACTTTGCCTATTTTTGATATTGCTTCAAACGGGCCACTACACCCACTAAGTTGAGTGCTTGCAAAAATAAGAAAGAGATAAGTCATGAGTGTTTTTATCGGCATATCACACCTCATCAAGCCCTTTTCTTAAGGCTCGGTCATAAGCGTGGATATAAACCTCGTAAAATAGCTTCTCAAAACCTTGTTGGCGGGAAGATGCTAACTCATTGTAATAATTGGTATACATATTCCAAGCCCAAGCACTGTCATTTGAATTGTTATCGTAACTACGGCGATAATGAGAAAAGCGTTTTAATAAATGCTCTGGAGAAAATGCATCTAACAGGGTAGCTAATGCAGCGGAAATGGCTTCTTGATTGGCATGATAATGTAATTGCACATTATGTAAGCTTTCTGCAACAGCCGAAGGTGCAGATAAATGCACAGGGCTACGTTCATCCGTAAACATTAAGCGCATAACACTGTCATATTCATTATTTAAACGAAGCGGGTTATCTTCGATTGGTCGCAGTTGTTTATCTTGTAAATTTTCTTGCTGTTGTAATGCCAATAAACCTTTAATTGCAAATTGCGTCGTTTTTCCTAATTCAATAAGAAAATCATTCGCTTGCTGGGTGTTTTTTAAGTTAAGGTGTACACCTAGCCCTTTCATTAATGGATTAATTGCGACATAGTCTACGTCTGCATTTGTTTCATTATCTTGAGACGTTATTTCTGGCAAATCCATAAACTCCTGAACCATGAGATCTCCCTGGTTATCTGAACGAGGCGAAGAAAGAGAGTAGTGATGAGTGTTAGAAGATGATGACTGAATAAGCTCTAAGCTTTCGCTCTCAAGGGCTTTTAATGGATCATGCGTCATGGAGCCTGAAACCGTTGGGGCTAAAGGCATATGGCTTTCGGTTTTATGAACAGAAGGGGAATTTTTTTGTAGCAAAGGATCTAGCGGATTATCATCAGTCTCGATCAACGATTGTGGTGTCATCGCCATAAGATCAGGTTTATTGTTTTGCGTTAAATTGATATTAACGGATAAAACAAGTTGCCCAATTTTGACCTGATCATTTTGAGATAAACAGACCGCCCCAATATGAATAGGGATCAGAGCATTATTAATATAAATAGGCTCTGAAAGCGTTTTTAAACAAAACTGCTTATCTTGCCAAACAATAGCGCATTGTGTAGGAGCAATAGAGGATTGAGTATCTTGTATCACCCAGTGAGATTGTTTATTGCTACCAATCGTGCCACCAAGTTGGGTAAATTGACTATTCGGTACATAGCCACTTTCCAGCAACTCACTATTGATTAAGCGAAAAGAGATTGTGGGTAAATAATTATCCATAAATATTATTCCAAAATAGTCATTGTCACACTGGGATTGACTTCAGGTTTTCCTAGAAAGCTTTGCCAACCTAATTGGTTGTGTTGCGCTCTGCCTAGGCAAATTCCATTCGTTTGTTTGTCCGCAATACGTAGGCGTAAATCCCACGCAAGTTGCTCGTGCATGATGTAAGAAACAAAAGTAATGAGTGACAAAAAATCTTTGCCATTGGGAAGAAACGACATATAGCGTTCAATGGATAATTCACTGATTTCAATCGTGAACTTTCCATTGCAATCATAAATATGAGAGCCAATATTAAAATTCTCACCTAAAACCATTTTAGGTCGAGATTTCTGTCCTGAATGACGAGTAATAATGCCTAAACGATTTTGTTGATCTTCTGGAATAGGCACTTTGCGTATTTCCCATCCGATTAATTCAACTTTTTCTAAATCAAAACAGTGAGAAATTAAGCTACAAATAACATCAGGAGAACGACTTGGACTAGCAAGTAATCCGGCATAAGCAAGCATTTTGCTGTGGTTGATATTCATTATGCCACGATTGGTTTCACTTCCTAATCCCACAAGTGAAAACATATAACGAGAAAATGCATCATGCCCACCATCTTCAAAGCAAATGTAATAGCGGTATTTACGCCATATACGATGAAGTAATGTGACTAAGCGATGATTAAATAAATTAAGATAATCCGTTAATTGATTTGCTTGCTGCGCTTCCTCCCATGCGAAATGATCAAGATAATAACCGGGTAATGGTGATTGGCTACCATGTAATCCTAAAAAAGAGACTTCTAAATCAAACTGACCTTGTTCATCTTGGCGCAAGGAAACAACATCTCGAGTTGGAAATGCCGTATTGGCGCTTGATCTAAACTGAATAAAGCTTTCATTATTGAATGCTGTTTTTTGAGAATATAATTTATTAAGCAACTCAACTAATTGATAGAAACTATATTCAGTAACAGATTTGCCCGCTTTTTTATTTAGCCAGCTTTGTATTTTCTCAATATCTGTTATTTGAGTATTTGCTGGTTTATTTTCGCTGGCCAAAGATAAATATCCTTATTATCTAAATTAATAACTTCCAATTCATGAAACATATTAACGCTGGTATAAAGGGTAAAAAATTGTGCTAATACAGAACAAAATAGATACATGGCGCCTTCTGAAATAAACGCATTTTGGTGTATTGATAATGTTGTTTTTACTCCTCGGACAGGCAAACCTTTATATAAGTATTCGATAGACTCTGTTTTTAAATCAGTGATTGCATCAAGACACTTTTGAGACTGACGTGCAGATTGTTGAAAAAAACTCGCTTTAAAATCATACAACTGTAAAATTTGTTTAAGTGCCGTTAAACTTAATAAAGATTGATAATTAATGGATAAATTAGTCAACTCAGACCAATACAGCGTATTTCCTAATAAAGGATAAAGCGCTTTCGTTGGCTTAATAATATTGCTGGTAGATGAAATGCCAGCAATAGCAGTATGCTCATAAAAATTTATTGAATGAGATGATAATGAAGAGGCTAAAGTACGATTAGTACAGTTCATTGAGACTGAAATACTTTCTTCACAGTCGAGTAAATTTTCTTCATTATTTCGCACAAAAGACAAGGTATGTTGATAACCATAATTAGATTTATGGTGTGCGATTTTTAAGCGATAATAGCCTGTTCTTTCTGGGTTTTCTTGATTATTTTGATGATGAAAACTTTCAAAAGCAGTGTAATGAGTAATATAGGACTTCTGATTAGGAATATAACGCCAACCTTGAATGGTATTTATTGAAAAAATATCATAGCAATCTTGTTTTTTATGGCTTTTATTCAGAACATATTCCGTTTCTTTTCCCGTTAAATTAATCGCCTCACTCTCAGATTTAAATAAATTAACTGCAGGTACGCAATTAATCTTGATGCTCTCTTCAGTGATAAGCATTGCTTCTGGAATATCACATTCAAATTGAATTGATAATGTAAAAGCATCCGATCTTAATGCAGGTGGGAGATTGTCTAATCCCTTTATGGCAAGAGACAAAAATGCTTCAGGAAAACAAAAATACTCTTGTAATAAGCGATATCCGTCATAGCTATTTTTAGGATAAGGCAAAAGGGAGTCTTCAGGATGAAAGCCAATAGGCTCAACAGAAAAATGTTCTAATGTAATTTGATGTTTAACTGTGGCTATTTTTGCTTTTTTTATTTTGCTATTTAATAAATAAAATAACTGAGTCGTTGTATAAGAAAGCCCATTAAGGTAAATACACAGTTTCTCTAAGCCAACTGCGGCTAGCGACTGTAATTGGTTTAGAGAAAAATGAATATCCAACGTATCTTTATTTTGAGTAATACGTGTTATTTGTATGGGTAAAACCCATAAATCGCGACATTGTGTAAATTGGCATTGATGCCAATTATCATCATCATTTTGAGCCAAGTCATTTTGAACATATAGTGGGCGACTACTAAATGGTTGCCCTTTGGTTATTTTAATAGCGTGTTCTTGAGATGGCTCTGTGCGGTATTCCATAACCGTCATACTAGGAAATGGACGAGCGTAAGCAGGCCATAACATATTCACTAAACTGTTTGTTAGTTCAGGAAATTGCCTATCTATTTGTTCTCGTAAATTACCCGATAAATAAGCAATACCATCTAAAAGGCGTGCGGCGTCAGGATCACGCACTTTTTCAGATATTTGATTAATAAGCTGCGGTTTTTCAGTTGCAACATACTGTTCAAGCTTATTGAGATAGCTTAATTCATTATCAAAATAGTGATTTGAAGACATATTAAAATTGCGTCAATTGGTATCTACGGTTACTGTCTAATTGCACGTTAAATTCAATAAGCTGCTTTTTATTTTCTAATAAAATAAAAGCAGTAATACTAAATTGCAGTGACAATGGTTCGGCTTCATTTTCTATAAAATGAACAGTGACATTAGTTATTCTTGGCTCATAAGTGGTAATGCAATCCGCAATAATATTGGATAAATGAATCTTGAAATCGACTCCTGTTAATGTTGCATCATTTAAATCAGGAACGCCTAAAGCGGGAGTACTTTGGCAACCTAACGGTCTACTATTTAAAACCTGATTCAAATTTTGCTTAATTGACATGAGTAACGCCTGGATTTTTGCGCGTTGGGAAGAGCCTACACTCTTCCCTTGTATGCGCTCAAATAAACTGGAAGCGGGGTTATCTTCCAAGTTATACAGAGCTGTCATCGCACTTATTCCTTATCTAAGCGACCAACAAGAGATAATTCAAAGTTTGCACCCATATATTTAAAATGAGGGCGAACTTGAATAGCGACTTGATACCAACCCGGATCGCCATCAACATCCAGAACTTGGATTTGAGCTGAGCGTAGAGGGCGTCTACTACGAACGTCTGCTGGTGGATTTTCCTGATCCGCAATATATTGTTTTAGCCAGATATTAAGTTCTCGCTCAAGATCTTGACGCTCTTTCCATGAGCCAATTTGTTCGCGCTGTAGTACCTTAATATAGTGTGCTAATCGATTGATAATAAACATGTAAGGAAGCTGCGTTCCTAACTTATAGTTAGTTTCTGCTAATTTTCCTTCACGCGTATTAGGGTAGTTTTTCGGTTTTTGTACTGAGTTTGCAGAGAAGAATGCGGCATTATCACTACCTTTACGCATGGTTAAAGTGATAAAACCTTCTTCTGCTAATTCAAATTCGCGTCTGTCAGTAACTAACACTTCTGTTGGAATTTTAGTTTGTAATTCACCCATTGCTTCAAAATTATGCACAGGTAAATCACCAACAGTACCGCCACTTTGAGGGCCAATAATATTTGGGCACCAGCGATATTTAGCAAAACTATCATTAATACAACTTGCTAATAAGAATGCAGTATTGCCCCATAAATAATGCTCATGATCTTGCTTCACATCTTCAGAGTAATTAAATAACTTAATTGGGTTTTCTGTCGGTGAATAAGGTAAGCGCACTAAGAAACGAGGTGCTGTTAAACCTAAATAACGCGCATCTTCAGATTCTCGCAGTGAACGCCATTTCGTATGAGCAGGGCCTTCAAAAACAGATTTAAGATCTTTAATTGCAGGCAATTCAGCATAGCTATTAATACCTAAGAAATTAGGTGAAACGGATGAAATAAAGGGAGCATGAGCCATTGCACCCACAGCACTAACATATTGCATTAATTTTAAGTCAGGCGTGGTGTTATTAAATGCATAGTTACCAATGACTGTCGCAACAGGTTCACCACCAAATTGTCCATAGCCAGAAGAGTAAACATGTTGATAAAAACCGGATTGAACAATTTCTGGTGAGAACTCAAAATCTTCTAATAGTTCTTCTTTTGTTGCATGTAATATATTGATTTTAATGTTTTCACGGAAATCAGTACGATCAACGAGTAATTTTAATGAACGCCATGATGACTCAATTTCTTGAAATTTTGGCGCATGTAAAATTTGGTCAACTTGGGCACTTAATTGAGAGTCCAACTCAACGAGCATTTTATCAATCAAAAGCTTATTAATAGGCTCTTCTTCTGACGGATTAGCAAAAATATTACTAATAAAAGCAGCAACGCCTTGTTTAGCAATATCATAGGCTTCCGTTTCTGGCGACATTCTTGATTGCGCCATAATTTCGTCAAGTAAAGAACCGCCAGATATTGCCACTTGCTCTTGTTGGGCTTCATTAACTAAAGACATAAGGTCATCCTCTGTAAATATTATTTTTGGCTAGCAATATCAAGTTCTTTCAGTAATTGTTCGCGAGTTGCTTCATTTTCCAGAAGTTCTTGCAGACGTTTTCTAAAAGCAGGGATATTGCCAAGAGGGCCTTTTAATGCGACGAGCGCTTCTCTTAGTTCTAATAGTTTTTTTAGCTCAGGAACTTGGCGTGCAATATTATCAGGAGAAAAATCTTGTAGTGATTTAATCTCTAAATTGACGTTAAGATCAGATTCACTTTTTTCATTTAAGGTATTTGGAACCGCAATATTAAGATTAATACCAGCGCTTTCCATAACGGAATTAAAGTTGTTCTGATGAATAGAAATGGTTTTACGATCTTCAATAGGGGTTTCTTCTGTCTTTCCTTTCATATCGCCCACAATAAGCATATTTAAAGGCAATTCGACTTCAGATTGAATACCACCATCATTAGGGATGTACTTGATATTAATACGTTCTTTGGGGGCAACACTACCAAGAGTATTTTTACTCATTTAAACTAAGCTCCTTATTTAGCTTAAGTTCTTAATTAAATGCTCAGCGTATTGATGAATAATTTAAATTAAGAAATACCTATCCTAGGCAATAATATAATTACCTTATATGAGTTCAATTTTCCTGGCGTAAATAAAATAATAAATAACTTTTTCTAATATATGCATTTAGTTTTATATAAAACAGTTCTTGAGTCAATAAGAAATATTTAACGTTTTTTACTTTTCCTTACAATTAATTAGTTTTGTATTTAATTTAAATATAATGATTTATCTTTATAAGTAAGTTTTTTTATCTATTTTACTCATTTTATGCAACTTGATAGGAACAAATTAATTTATATTTAATTTAAATTATAAATATTGAAAATGAAAATTTCGTTATGAATTATTTATTCTGTAATTCTATAAATATAAGATATTTAACGTTAATTTTACTTTAATTCCCATTTGTTATTTATTTTATTTTTTTATATATAATGCTTTTTTTGATGAAAAATAAAACTATGATATAAGTAGAAATAATGTAACCTAGTGTTATTATTATGCTTGAAAGTTAATTTTAATATAAGAAAATAATATTAAGTGAAATTATTTAAGAAAAACAAAAAGGAAATCTTATGTCACTTGAATATGACTGATAAAAAGTGGAGATAAAATATTATTTATCTCTACCTCTAGAGAATATATTATTTCACTTAATGGAAGATAATTTATCCGTTATTATTATCTTTTATTTCGTTTATGGAATGCTTTCCACTCGATATCGTTATTGAAATTTGAACGATAATGGCAGACGATAGAGCCTGAACAATTCAACGGATCGTAAGAGACACCGATATGCATTTTTTGACTTGCAATCGGGAGCTTCATGCCGGTTTCTTCTGGTCGTTATCGGCATAATCATCATGGGATTGCCAAAACGTCATTTTCCCCCAGGTATTTAACCGTCCCGCCCAGCTGACAATCCCTTTTTCGCTAAAAATTTCGCGTGGTGTACCTTGATGGTCAGTGACGACATAATGCAGTTTTCCACGTTGATAACGTGCCTTTGGGGTGATTTCACCGTGTTGATGAACCACTTTTTGCGTTAATCGACCATTAATATCGTAGTGATAGTCTTGATAACCTTTGGCGGTGATACGGCGAGTGACACGGCCTTTTTGTTGCTGTTGTGCCAGTTGTAAATAATCGTTTCTCAACAAAATCATTTTGTTGAAGTCCTTTCGATAAAAATCAGCCAGTGCACACTGCGATCTGATAAGAGTAGCTTAAGTAATTTTGAAGGGAAGTAAAGAAAGGAGAGGAGAGAAAGGGTGTTGTATCCTCGTAGGATAAGTGACTTAGCGTAAAGTAATTGCTCACACGATATTTACTGCTTTCGTTTCTTGTAATAAGCGTATTCACTTATACAATTAACTTTCGTAAATATCCGAAATCTCGCTAAAGCCAGTCCGTTCTGATGTACATGGGTTTTTAATATGTAACAAAGTGTATGTTTTGTTTCAAATTGTAACAGTGTTGATTTATAAGGAAAAATTAAGGTCTATTTTACAAAAATAATCAAAAAAAAGACTTATTTTGTTATTGGTTTAAAAGTAAACACTTAAAATTTGGTTATGCAAAGAGATAAATATAATCTTAAGTATGGTCATTTCAATTACCTCCTTATTTTCTTCTGAATCACTATCAAATAACCAGCCCATTGTTATATTTCTTATCATTATCTCCTTTTTTATATACCCAACTTATTATTTTAGTAACATTAGTAATTTTGTGGATTATTTGTTAATCAATTTATTATCCTCAATTAATCTTCCCCATGCTATGAATGAAAAATAAGCATATTTTTAGTCTGTGGCTATATAACAATCGTAGTGAAATATTTTGCATTTAGGCTAAAAAACCAAGGAAATGACTAGCTTGGAAAGCTTTTTTTTGACTTAATACCATTAAATAATCGATAAAAAACAATGTGATGATAATTTTCTTTTTTTATATAAGTAAATAAAATAGTACGAATTTTGATGAAAAAAAACAGATAAAATAATTTACAAACACTTTACCAATACTTTACAAATGAAATGAAATGGCGTTACTATTTCAATGCTAATAATTCATATAGTAAAAGGAAAGTGTAAATGGCGATATCTAGAAGAAAATTTATCATTGGTGGAACAGTCGTTGCTGTGGCAGCTGGGGCCGGAATTTTAACACCAATGTTAACTCGTGAAGGACGTTTTGTTCCGGGTACGCCAAGACATGGTTTTGTTGAAGGTACAGAGGGGGCTTTGCCAAAACAAGCTGATGTTGTTGTTATTGGTGCGGGGATCCTCGGTATTATGACCGCCATTAACCTTGTAGAACGTGGTTTATCTGTTGTGATTGTAGAGAAAGGTAATATCGCGGGTGAGCAATCTTCTAGATTCTACGGGCAAGCAATTAGCTATAAAATGCCTGATGAAACATTCTTATTACACCATTTAGGGAAATATCGCTGGCGTGAAATGAATGCGAAAGTAGGTATTGATACCACTTACCGTACACAAGGTCGTGTAGAAGTTCCTCTTGATGAAGAAGATTTAGTAAACGTAAGAAAATGGATTGACGAGAGAAGTAAGAATGTTGGCTCAGATATTCCATTTAAAACCAGAATTATTGAAGGGACAGAATTAAATCAACGTCTTCGTGGCGCAACAACAGATTGGAAAATTGCTGGCTTTGAAGAAGATTCTGGTAGCTTTGATCCTGAGGTTGCAACCTTCGTTATGGCTGAATATGCTAAAAAAATGGGCGTTCGAATTTACACTCAATGTGCAGCTCGTGGCTTAGAAACGCAAGCGGGTGTGATTTCTGATGTTGTTACAGAGAAAGGTGCAATCAAAACTTCTCAAGTAGTTGTTGCTGGTGGTGTTTGGTCGCGCCTATTTATGCAAAACCTCAATGTTGATGTTCCAACACTGCCTGCATATCAGTCTCAACAGTTAATCAGTGGTTCACCAACGGCACCGGGTGGTAACGTCGCTTTACCAGGTGGTATTTTCTTCCGTGAACAAGCTGATGGTACTTATGCAACTTCTCCTCGTGTTATTGTGGCACCAGTAGTGAAAGAATCCTTTACTTATGGTTATAAATATCTGCCATTATTAGCGCTACCTGATTTCCCTGTGCATATTTCTTTAAATGAACAATTAATCAATTCATTTATGCAATCAACGCATTGGAACTTAGATGAAGTTTCTCCGTTTGAGCATTTAGAAATATGACAGCACTGCCAGATTTACCTGAGCTAAATACTTCATTAGAAAAATTAAAAGCAGAATTTCCTGCCTTTAAAGAATCTAAATTAATTGATCAGTGGAGTGGTGCAATGGCTATCGCACCAGATGAGAATCCAATTATCTCAGAAGTTAAAGAATATCCAGGTTTAGTGATTAATACTGCAACAGGTTGGGGTATGACTGAAAGCCCAGTATCAGCAGAATTAACGGCTGATTTATTACTTGGTAAAAAACCTGTTTTAGATCCAAAACCATTTAGTCTTTATAGATTCTAATTTAGCTAAAATACCAACACCCTCTTAATAGAGGGTTTTTTATATCCAATAACAGCTTTATTTTTTTAATTCACAAAAGTGCTTTTAATGTGAACGGAGATTTTAAAATAAGATATCCAAATTACCACATGGAAAATACTTCTAGTAATATCTAGAATACATTGTACATCAATAAAATCATAGTTTCCTTTAATGCAATATTCGCTATTAGAAGGCTAATATCAAGAGTGGGGGCTTCTTACATTTTTGAAAGAAAAAATTGTGGTGATCACGATAAGCACGAATAATACTATATCTAAAGTAAATCCTAAACCAATAAAATAGTGTCCCATTGTTGTGGCACAACTATAAATTGGAACCACTTCAACGAGTGTTTGATAGAAGCTACATATTCCTGAAGCAAGCATAAATAGTAAGAGTAACGCAGGAAGTAAAATCTATCTCCCTATCTTTTTAAAGGTTTTTTCACGTTCGTCACAATACTCAGTATATTGAGGTATTTCTTTTTCACCATATTTAATGCAAGTTTATTTTATCATTTTTATTTCTTATTGTTGCTAAATTATTAATAAATTCTAATGTATTTTTATGTGAAAATAATATGTAAATAATTTTATAAAAAATAAATTAAAATTAAAAATAACCAATAAATATAATCAGTTAAAGTGGAAAATATTTTATTTTTATTTTAGTGCTTAATACTATGGAGTCACTCTAAATGTGAGTTATTTTAAAATAATCTATAGAAATGTAAATTATTTTAAATTTAAAATATCGGAATAACCTTATTAACAGGGTTAATAAAAATAAGTAGTGTTACTAGCATTCTATAATTAATGATTAAGTGTCTTCAGTTTATGATGTAATCGTTTTTAAACTGTAATTCGGTGTTCTATCGATATAATCATCTAATAAAAGAAGGAGAATAATGGGATGATTAACACCAAAGTTGGAAGTAGAATAAAAATGATAAGAAGACAATTGAAGATCACGGAAAATGAGATGTCTGAAAGGTTGGGAATAAGTATATTACATTATTCTCAATTAGAAAATGGACATTTAAAAATAACCGTAGATCAATTGATTACTATTTCTTATATTCTCGGTGTTACACCTCAAAGTATTATTTTAGAGGCTAAAAAAACAGATTTTATAATTTTTGAGGATAAAGAATCGATTGCACAACCCAGTGAGATAGTAATATTTAGAAAGAAAAAAATAATTTGAAAAATAGTATTGCTATATTTTTATTGATTTATTTTTTAATTAAATTTCTATTTTAAAAGATGATAATTAATAGTAGGAATGCCATCTTATATAAGATGGCATTTTGGGAATTAGTCACAGGATGTAGTTCCTGTTCTATGATTTATGGCACCATTTTTAATCAGTAGTATTTGCATGTCTTTAAGATTATTTTGGCAAGCATAGCTTAATGCACTATGATTATAAGAAAATAGAGATGTATCTTGTGTTGTGGTAACAAGATTAACATCTGCGCCTTTAGAAATAAGATATTTTACAGTATCAATGCGATTATTGCTTGCAGCAATCATAACAAAAGTTTCACCATCACTTTCTACTCTTTGATTATTGAGTTCAATATCACTTCTCATTAGGGCGTGAATTTTTTTTACTACATTCACATTATTTCCTAATACTGCTGACTTAAAGACATTATAAACATCACCTTTATCTGTAGCCCATAAATTAGCACCTTGAGAAATAAGATAATCAACCATCTCTTCATCACCAATAAATGCAGCCCAACCTAGTGCAGTTTGGTCTAAGCTACCAGTATCTTTGGCTTCAATATCTTGACCATTAGCAAGCATTTTTTTAACTTCATTTAAATCACCATGTTTAACCGCATCAAACCATAATGCATTTCTACCTGTGCTTGGTGAAGTATAGAAAATACGATGTGGTAAACGTGATTTATTAGCCAATTCAATCATATCAGAATAATTCGATTTAAAAGATTGATATTCTGGTGGATTATTTTCATTGATAATCAATGCTTGTGCGCCAAAAGAAACTAATAATAATGAAATAACAAACGGTTTCATATTCATTTATACACCTTGTAATATAATAATTAATAAAACTTATGACAGTTATTTTATTGAAGATTAATATTTATTAGTGTTGGTAATTGAAACAGAATGTAAGTGAGAGGCTAGGGTAATAAGTATTTTTAATGCAGATAAATCTTATTAATTGATTTGCGACTTTAGTGATTAAATATAAGTGTTTTTACTTGCATTTCATAGAGTATAATGAGAGTTATTCTTTTTTTGTCATCATATGACCATTTAATTGTATTATATCCTCATGTTTTATCACTATAATTTTATTATTCACTTTATTTTATTTTTTTAATTTGAGAGTTACTCTGTAATAATTGGTTACTTTTTAATTTATGTTACTATTACTAAAAATAGTACAATTATAATATTTATGATTTCTTGTATTTAAATTAATAATAGGTGTTTTTTGGGTTTTATAATCTTTTTTATCTATTATGATTTTTTATTTTAATTTTGAATATTTCCATTTAATTAGTTTCGGGTCTTTATTTTATTAAGTGTAATTAATGAGGAAATAAATGAATTTTAATTATTCCTATTGTTTAAATACCATTATCGTAATTTTTTTTATAAAATTGAGAGTGATATTTGAATGGGATTTTTATGTTAAAAAGAAAATAACATAATAATTGATTAAATTAAGCTCTTTATGAGAGTGTTTTTAATATGAGTAAAAAGAAAGTATTAGAAAGAAATTTATGGTTAATCTAACGTTTTTATGAGGGTAATTACTTTATATATAAATAGAAAGAAGATTAACTCCTCTTTCTATAAATTATAATTAAGTTTAATTATTGAAGGTAGCTTAATGGCCAGTGTTTGAAATAAATATGATTAGCTTGCCAATCGACCTTTTGGACATTATCACTGAGTAAATGTTTAGCCACAGTAAAGGCAAATTCAAAGCTAACACCTAACCCTTTTGCACTGATAAATTTTCCATCGACAACGACATCTTGATCAAGATAATTGCCATCATCATATTTATCTGCCAATTTATCACCTGTACTGTAATTACGACCTTCAAGAAGATGATGTGCAGCTAATACTTTTGCTCCAGAAGAGCATAGCGCACAAATATATTTATCTTCAGCAATATGGCGTTTAATAAATTGAATAACTTGCTCGTTAGCGCATAAACGATCGGTACCTTTAGGGCCACCCGGCATCATTATGGCGTCATAACTGTGTGTCAGCTTTTCTGTTAATAGATAATCAGCACTGATTTTAGTTTCAAAATAGGTATTCAATACTAGGGTATCCATACAAGAAAGTACATCAACATGGATATCAAGGCGACGCATGATATCAATAAAAACAACGGCTTCACCTTCTTCAAATCCATCCGCTAATAAAACGGCAACCTGTTTCATTTTGTTTATCCCTTATTTGTTTTTAGTAATGAGTGGATATTTTGAATATGATTAGCAATGGTCTCTTTATCTTGTTTATCAATCATCTCTGCTGTAGCAACCCAACTTCCTCCACAAGCGACGACTTGTGGAATAGCAAGATAATCACTGACATTACTTAAGCTAATACCGCCGGTTGGCATAAATTGCGCTTGTGTGTAAGGTGCTACAAGCGCTTTTAGCATTTTTACACCGCCAGAGGCTTCTGCTGGAAAGAATTTAAGTAAGGTGAGGCCTCTTTCAAGGGCAACTTCGATTTGGCTTGGGTTATTAATTCCCGGCACAATGTCAATGCCATTATTCAGACAATAATCGACTGTACTTGGGTTATAACCCGGGGATATAACAAAGCTTGCTCCAGCTTCTTTTGCTATATCTGCTTGTTGCGCAGTTAATACAGTTCCTGCGCATAATATAAGTTCAGGAAAGTGTTCATGCATTAGCTTAATCGCTTTAGCGGCTACAGGAGTACGAAAAGTAATTTCGGCAACAGGAAGTTGATTTTGGGTTAAAATTTCACCCAGCCAGATTGCATCTTCGGCGCGATTAATTTGGATCACGGGGATCACTTTCAGTGATGAAAGTGTATCAACAATTGACTGTGTCATGGTTATCCTTAATGAGTGTATAGAATGAATCAGTAACTTGATGAGGAATGATGGCACCATGGTGTTGAATAACCAGTCCTGCCAAAGTATTACCCCATATACAACAGGTGGGTAAGCTGTGATTTTGTAGCCAAGCGGCAATAAAGCCTGCATTAAACGAGTCGCCTGCAGCTGTAGTATCAACAACAGAATCAATGGGGTTGGGCGAAATATATCCCGTATTTTGGCCATCAGACCAAAAAGCACCATTGGCCCCCAGTTTGACAATAACGCTCTGATTACCCCATTGATGTAGGCGTTGTGCAATGTTTTGTTCTGTTAAAGAGGGGTGCTGCCAAAGTATTTGTTCATCATCACCCGTGACTAAGGCAATGTCGCTAAGCTTATACAGTTTTTCAAACCATTCTTGCGCATGAGGTATTGAATCCCATAAGCGAGATCGATAATTAGAATCCACAATTAAGGTGATCCCGCGCTGTTTAAGGTGGGTTAATTGTGTGAGTAGCGATTCTTTTCCTTCCTGCGTTAAAATAGCAAGAGAAATTCCACTGAGATAAATCACACTATTATTCGGTAATGCATTGAGATGTGCGGTAAAGCGACTATCAGTTGCAATATAACGTGCAGCAGCGTCACTACGCCAATAATGGAAGCTACGCTCACCACAAGCATCAATTTCAATGGCATATAGACCTGGGAGTTTTTCAGGAATAGTCATGACAGATTGGCAGTTGATCCCTTCTTCTTCCCATGCTTTTTGCATTAAGGCACTGTAAGTATCAGTGCCTAAACCTGTTATATAGTGCGGATGTAATGTAGGGATAAGCCGCGCTAAATACAGTGCTGTGTTTAATGTATCACCACCAAAACGCTGTTGTTGGGGTAAAAAAGGTTGATCACTAAGCTCTATCATACATTCGCCAATAATGGCGACAGTTCTCTTTATTTTCACAGTTTCCCATCACTTTTACAGACGCGAATTTTATCTGCAACTACGGCTTTCATTGCGGCTTTGCCTGGTACAAGATAATGACGAGGATCACTTGCATCAGGGTTATCTAAAAAATACTGCTTAATTGCGTTAGAGAAAGCAATTTTAAGTTCAGTTGCAACGTTAACTTTGCAAATGCCTAAATCGATACAACGGCGTACATCATTATCAGGGATCCCTGATGCACCATGAAGAACTAACGGAATATCGGTCTTTTGGCGAATAATCGCTAAGCGATTAAAGTCAAGATGTGGTTCATGTTTGTACATACCATGTGCTGTGCCGATTGCTACAGCCAGTGAATCAATGCCCGTTGCTTTAATAAATTGTGCTGCTGAATCAGGATCAGTGTATAGGGCATCTTTAGCATCAACAACGAGATCATCTTCTTGTCCACCCAGACGACCCAATTCAGCTTCTACAGTACAATCCCAATGATGGCAGAAATTAACCACTTCTTTGACGATACGAATGTTTTCTTCAAACTGAAAATGAGAGGCATCAATCATGGCAGAACGCACACCTGAAATGACTTTATTGCAAATATCAGGAATATCTTCATGATGATCTAAATGCAGTGCAACAGGAATTCGGTATTGTTCAGCTGCTTGTTGACAAATAGAGATCAAATAATCACTACCTGCATAAGCAAACGTGCTTGGTGTACCAGCCAAGATAACAGGTGATGCCATCTCAGCTGCCGTTTCCATCACAACTTGAATGGTTTCCAAATTATGAATATTAAAAGCAGGCACAGCATAATTTTCACGCTGTGCTTTATTGAGCATATTACGAGTAGAAACCAGATACATGTTTGCCTCTCATCTTTCGTTTAATTACGAATTATAATAAACGAAAGAAATAGAAAGGTAAAAGATCTAAATCACATTTTTATACCCTTCGCACTGAAAGCAAATGAAAGTAGGTTAGAAAAAATGTGCCATTTTAGAGCTATAACTGGTGATCCCTTTGCGTAACAAATTATTTTTTGGGCGTCTTGACTGTCCTATCACGGTTTCAGCAACTTTTTGTGCTAAGGTCTGTTTTTCTAAACGGCGAGTTAATGGAGTTTGCTGAGTTGTATAATCTTCGCAAAAAATAACGTTGACCTCTTGTGTTGCTTTTACGCCACTGACGAATGCTTGAATAGAGGGAATGTCGAAACGAAAGTTATCTTTTTCGATGGGTAAAGGGAGCGAGGGAGTTTGCCATAAATTGATACGCTCAGCACAATAAAGCGCAATAATCACGGCACGTAATGACCAAAAACTACTGGCAGGACCACTATAGTTATCAACTAAACGGGGATCGTGAGTAAATAAACCTTGTGTAGGTGCACCATTTTTTTAATGCACCTTGAGAAATGAAATAACGTAAGCTACTTTCAAAGGCACGTTTTGCCTCACCAACTTTGACGGAAGGGCACTGTAAATCAACTCCGGCTAATAATGGTGCGGAAACCGCTAGGCGATAGCAGGCACTACGACCAAAGAAAGGAATACCTTTTGGGGTCATAAAATAAAGATAATGTTGATTAAAGGTATTAAGTGATTGAGTAATAAATGTGGTATCAAATTGGGGATCAATTTGTGCTAACCAATATAGCGAATAGTAAAAACCCCATGCATTGTAGTAATCATAATTACCTTTCGCACCATCACGAAACCATCCATCACCAACATAAAACTCTTTTAATCGTTCATAACGCCAATGAGCAATGGTATCTTTTCCTGTAAGTGCTTTAATGACAAATTGAACAGTAAGTGGGAAAAAATGCCAATTATTATCAACAATTTCACAGTGATTAACTTGTTCGAACCAAGTAATAATTTGTTGTTGTATTACGGGTGTTAATGTATCCCACACCCATTCACGGCTTATCCAAAGTGTGAGTGCTAAATCGGCAGCTTCACAAATTCGCTGATCGTAATTTTCAAGTTCTCCCCAATATCCTTTATGAAGTGGATCAGTACCATGAATAAAGCTTTGTTTGATCATTAATGGTAAATTAAAAGGTTTGGTGATTTAATCCCATTAAGGTGCTTTTTTTACTGCTGACAGTCCATGCTGCCAATAGAGGAAGAACCCGACTCACACCTTCAAGGGCATCCGTTCTTACGGTCTGTTGACCCGGACTTCCTGGATAATAGGCATGTGAATAACCCCAGACTTGATAATGATGAAAAGCCTGAGTGACGTATTGTGTCAACATTTCACATAAAGAGAAAAGTGACTGAGTTTCGTCATTAAAAAAGTCAGTAATCGTTTTATCATAGCGACGATAAGCCGATTTTCTGACTAATCGTCGTATAATATTTTCCTTAAATAAGCGACGGTAAATTTTTACGTTTGGATGCTCATAAGGGAGTTTTGGACGTGCTGAAGATGCAATTTCAATAGCCATTTTCGTATCTCAGAAAAAAAGACGCATCCTTGCGAAACAAAACGGAAGTTGAATATTAAGGTTTTGCAGAATCCACTAGTATTTGATAGTGATCTTGTCCCCAAAGAACGGGTTTCGGTTTATCTTTTATCCACTGATAATAAGCATTCTTTAATTCTGCTACTTTTTGTGGATTTTGATTAGCCAGATCGATTGATTCAGCCGGATCATCTTTATCATTAAAAAGTTGAGGCTGATTTTTCCCATCATCATAAAAATAGAGTGCCCATTCGCCGTCACGTACAGCCCAGGCACCTTTAGAGAGTTTTTCTAAATTAGGATTCGTAGGCGGTGTTTTGCGTTGGTAGGTTATCCATTGGTGATACCCATGCCAAAATTCTTGGTTTTCTTCACTGTAATGTTTAGTGCCTGGGCCTGCCCAATAAAGATAGTTGTGAGGAGATTTTGTTGTTTCGCCTTTAAGTAAAGGCATGATGTTTTTTCCTTCAACGTTTAAATTGTTTGGAATAGAAATACCTGCTGTATGTAGCGCGGTCGGTAAAATATCAAGAGCGGAGATCATCGCATCACTTTTTGTACCCGCAGGAATAGTACCAGGTTGATAGGCTATAAAAGGTACTCTAACGCCACCATTAAACATTTGTCCTTTGAATCCTTTATCCATTGCATTCATTGGCATTGGTGATTCATTAACAGCTCCATTATCTGATAAGAAAAAGATCAGCGTATTTTCTAACTCACCGTTTTCTTTTAATTTTGTAATAATTTGGCCGATACCTTCATCGGCTGCATTTAAGGCAGCAAAGTATTTATCAGCTTCAACATTACCTGTATCAAATTTCTCCATATATTTAGCTGGTGACGCTTGTTCTAACGGAATATGAGGAACACTGTAGGAGAGATTAATAAAGAATGGTTTATCTTTGTGCTCATCAATAAATTTTAGTGTTTCATCTGTTAATAGATGCGTGGTATAGCCCGGCGCTGGAACATTAGTACCATTACGCCAAAATGCTGGCGAATTCCATAAAGCCACGCCCGATGCGTAATAGCTAAAATCATAATCGAAACCACGTTCATGAGGTGCATAACCCGCTTCTGGCGTTGAGATCATATTGTCGTGATAATCGCGAGTTTGCTTACTTTCATTAATTTTCGGTTTGCGGATCACTTTTGCATTATGCCATTTACCAATACTTGCAGTGGCATAGCCATTTTCTTGGAAAAGTGAAGGTAATAGTTTGATATTTTGGGGAATACCTAAAATAGCATCGTCATTGCTGTAAGTGCCAAAGCTTGCAGGGGACCGCCCCGTAAAGATACCTGCTCGAGAAGGACCACAAACAGGGTGGGCAACAAATGCATTGGTCATTTTGGCACCATTTGTTGCCATTTCACTGACATTTGGCATCGAAATGCGTGCGGCTTCAATCATTTTATTGATATCGCCTTCATAACGCGCAGGTGTTGGTCGTTGCGCTAATTCATCAGCATTTAGGGTATCCAGTACGAAATCAAGTTGTCCTGTGCCTAAATCATCCATCACGATGAGTAAAATATTGGGCTTTTCAGGTGTTCCACCAGCATTGGCTGATATTGGGATGCTTAAACATGATGTAGCAATCAGCCCTGCGAGTAAGCTTTTTTTAACAGAAGGTAAGATCACGGATTGTCTCCATAATAAAAAGATAAAATAAAAAAGGGTTACTTTAGATAGTTTTTTTTCATTGCAGGAAGCGCGTCACTAGCAAGACCCCCACGAGAAATAGCTTGTTGCATTAATTGCATACCTATCGCCGTATGATGAAATATTTTTTATAAGAGCGGCATAGGTAGTTATGGCGATATTTTTCGCCTTCAATAGCAATAATGCGATGTTTAGGGCAACCGCCATAACATAAGCTTTGTACTTCACACTGCTTACAAAGGCTCGTTTGTTTATCATATTTATTTTGGCCAAAGCGCTGTTGCTGTTTTGATGTGGCCAAATGAGCAAGACTATTTTGATGAATATTGCCTAAATTATTGGCGGGGTAGACATAGTGATCACAAGAATAAACATCACCATTGGCTTCAATGATCAATGCTTGGCCACAGGTTTTAGATTGAATACAGGTTGATGCAGGATAGCCCATCCATGTGCCTAGTAAACTGTCAAATAAGCGAATATATATTTTCCCGATGTCGCCTTGTCGTATCCATTCATTAAATACGTCTGTCATAAATTGCCCGTAACCTTCAGCTGGAACTGAAAACGGCGCTAATTGGGCATTGGGTCCAGGCGCATAATGCCCGCCATGAGTATGAGGAAAGCGTCTATCGACTTCGACGATGGGGATAAACTGAAAGAAGGTTGAACCTAACTCTTTTTAAGGCTTGGTAGGTTTCTTTTCCTTTATTCCAGTTTTGATCATTAACGACAGTAAGTGTATTGAATTCAACACCATATTCATTGAGTAGCTTAATTGCACGCTTTACTCTTTCAAAAGTAGGGCTTCCATTGACAGAAATACGATATTTATCGTGAACCGCTTCAATACCATCAATTGAAACCCCTAATAAAAAGTGGTTATCTGCAAAGAATTGCGCCCATTGGCGATTAATGGCAATGGCATTGGTTTGTACACTATTTGTGATCGTTTTACCGTTAGCAAATTGCTTTTGGTATTTGACGACTTGTTCAAAGAAGGCTAATCCGGCAAGTGTGGGTTCACCACCTTGCCAAGAAAAATCAACCTGTTCGCCACCGTGTGACTGAATATAGTCTTTAATATAACGACGTAGTACACCATCTGGCATCACGGTGTGACCTGTTTCTTTAGTTTCATCTTGAAAAATATTTTCTTTTTCCAGATAAAAGCAGTATTCACACTTAATATTACAGTGGTAGCTTGTAGGTTTTGCCATTATATGAAAATAAGCAGGTTGATTTAATGCCATTAGTCATTTCCTGAGTCTCTTTTTTATCCTGTTACATTACGTAAAATTTATCAAAACAAAAGAGATTAAAATCACAAATACGAAATATCGAAAGTAAATGAAAGTGTTTTTCGAAAGATAAGTACCGTTATTTTCGAAAAAAATTCTTTCGATTTGATACTATTTCATATTCAATTAACTAAATAAGCTATTTATTTTGATTTACTTTTCGAAAATAAATGAATTCAGTGAAGTTTTAATCTGTATTTTGTGAAATGTAGCGAAATTAAATCTACATTATTGTGTTTTATCTAGCTATATATGGTGTAATCATAAGTATAGTGTTGCCTTATATCATTTTATTTATTGGAAACTGATGGCCTGAAGGCTATCATTGAAATGACACGAAAATAATCGTAAGCATTCGATGATGAATCGAAACTTTGTGAAAGAGATCAAAAGTTTTGTTTTTTTGCATTGTCGGTTAAAATTGGCGTAGTAAACTACATTCGAAACCAATCGAAAGAAAGTCTTTTGGTTTCGTAAGGAGACGAAAGTGAAAGCGGCAGTTGAGAGGCGTATGGAGATCCTCGATATGGTAAACCTGCAAGGTAAAGCCAGAGTCGAAGATCTTGCTGAATTATTTAAAGTCTCAAGTGTCACTATCCGCAGCGATCTAAGTTTTCTTGAGAAAAATGGTTATATCGTTCGCTCTCATGGTGCAGCAATTCCTAATACAGGATTTATTGCCGAATTGAGTATCCACGAAAAACGTGGACAAAATGCGGGCATAAAAACATTAATCGGGAAAGCAGCCGCAACGCTGATAAAGGATGGAGACACCGTCATTCTTGACTCGGGGACAACTACTCGCGAAATCGCGACACATTTAAAGTCGCGCGAAAATGTAGTGGTCATGACTAACGGTCTGGATGTCGCAATGGAGTTAGCAAATACCTCAGGTGTGGAAGTATTAATGACCGGTGGTGTATTGCGAAAAAGTGCGTTGTCTTTTTCAGGCTCACAAGCTGAAAATAGTCTTAGAAATTACCGTTTTGATAAGGTTTTTCTAGGCGTTGATGGATTCGATTTACGTGTTGGTATTACTACACACAATGAACAGGAAGCTAGTCTTAACCGTTTAATGTGTGATATCTCAGAAACGATTATTGCGGTTGCAGATTCTACGAAATTCAGTAAACGCAGCTGTCATATGATCAGAGAATTTGGTGATATCGATATTTTAGTGACCGACTCAGGTATTCCTGAAGAATATATTCAGGAACTGAAAGATCACAAAATCGAAGTAATTATCGTCGACGATAAGGCATCGTAATTTGCTAACTCCATTAGCAACACCGCCGGTGTTGATTATGGAGTTAGTATTTAATGCATCCTTTAGAAAAGATCGTTCAGCAACACAAATCAGGCAAACAGAATGGTATTTATTCTGTTTGTTCTGCCCATCCTTTAGTAATAGAAGCAGCTCTATTACAAGCGCTGGATAATGATTCCTTTCTGCTAATTGAAGCCACCTCTAATCAGGTTGATCAGTTTGGTGGTTATACGGGAATGACTCCCGCTGACTTCTACCAATATGTTATTGAACAGGCTGAAAAAGTCGGTTTTCCTATCGAGAAACTTATTCTGGGTGGTGACCATTTAGGGCCTAATCGTTGGCAACATCTTAACGCTAAAGAAGCGATGGCAAATGCGGATGTGCTGATTGCGCATTATGTTGCCGCTGGTTTCAAAAAAATCCACCTTGATTGCAGTATGTCTTGCGCTGACGATCCTATTCCTTTAACTGATGAAATTGTGGCATCTCGTGCAGCACGTTTGGCTGTCATTGCAGAAAACACAGCAAAAGAGGCCTTCGGCTCTAGTGATATTGTTTATGTTGTTGGCACAGAAGTGCCTGTTCCTGGTGGTGCTGCTGAAGAGCTAGATACCGTTGAAGTGACTTCACCTGCTGCTGCGCGTAAAACATTAGAGTGTCATCGCCAAGCTTTTCAAGATGCGGGCATTGGTGATTGTTGGACACGTGTGATTGGTTTAGTGGTTCAACCGGGTGTCGAATTTGATCATACGGGTATTATTGATTATCAGACTGAAGATGCACAAGCATTAAGCCAAGTCGTAAACGATTATTCTCATCTCGTTTTTGAAGCGCACTCAACGGATTACCAAACTAAAGAGGCTTATAAACAATTAGTTCACGATCACTTTGCTATTTTAAAAGTTGGGCCTGCACTCACGTTTGCTATGCGTGAAGGTTTATATGCACTTTGTGCCATTGAAGAAACTTTATTTCCGCAAGAACAGTGCTCAAAATTGCGTGAAAAAATGGAACAACTGATGTGCCGTGAGCCAGGATTTTGGCAAAAATATTATCATGGTGATGAGCGTCAACAAGCTTTTGCCCGAGTGTATAGTTTTAGCGATCGCATTCGCTATTACTGGCCCGATGCTGAAATTAATGACGCTATCGACACGCTAATGGATAACTTATCCGTTAAACCCATTCCACTACCGCTACTGAGCCAATATCTGCCTTATCAATTTACTCAATTTAGAGAAGGCATGATTGACGGAACACCTGAATCGTTTGTTATTGCGAAAATTCGTGATGTGTTATCGGTGTATGCCGATGCGTGCTATGTCCATTAATTGAGGGAAACCATGGAATATTTAAGTTATCAGACCGCTCAATTAGAGCAACTGAATGCATTTTGGACTGCGAAAGAAATTGAGCAACAACCGGAATGTTGGAAGAAAACATGGCAGTCAGTGAAAGAAAAACGTGCCGATATTGAAGCCTTTTTAAATAAAGCGCTTGCAGTACCTCATGCGCGAATTATTTTAACGGGCGCCGGCACTTCTGCGTTTGCTGGAAAAGCATTAGCCCCTATTTTAAGTGGTCATACAAAACGTCGAGTCGATGCGATTGCAACAACCGATTTAGTGGCTGACCCACAAGAATACTTAGCAGAAGATATCCCAACATTATTGATTTCTTTTGCACGTTCAGGGAATAGCCCTGAAAGTGTGGCAGCGTTAGATGTTGCGACTGAATGCTTATCGCAGTGTTATCACTTAGTACTGACATGTAATGAAAATGGCAAGCTTTATGAGTATTGCCAGAATAACCGCTACGCATTGGCATTACTGATGCCTGAAGAATCAAATGATCGTTCTTTAGCGATGACCTCTAGCTTTTCATCCATGATGATGGCGGCTGTGACTATTTTTTTAGGGGATAACGTCTTTAGTGATTCTATCGCTCCCTTTTTTAGTCACTATAAAGTGCAATTTAATAAAGCAAATCAAATTATTCGGGATAAATACGCAGGTAAATTTAAACGGGTTATTTATCTAGGAAGTGGTGGCTTGCAAGGTTTAGCCCAAGAAGCCGCGTTGAAAATGTTAGAGCTTACAGCGGGTAAAGTGGTTGCAAGCTTTGATACTCCATTAGGCTTTCGACATGGGCCTAAGTCTATCGTAAATAAAGAAACTTTAGTGGTGATGTTTTTCTCTAATGATCCTTATACACGTCAATATGAGACTGACTTATTACGAGAGGTTATTCACGATAATGCATCAGGCAAGGTGATCGCGATCACCGCACGAAATGATAACGCTTTTTCGCCTGAGAGTTTTGTTTATATTCCTGCGTTAGAGAACTGTCCTGATGTGGCGCTATTGTTCCCTTACTTGATGTTGGCGCAATCATTCGCATTTCACAGTTCCATTGCACTAGGGAATACGCCTGATAACCCGTCTCCGACAGGAGAAATCAACCGCGTTGTACAAGGCGTCACAATTTATCCGTTCTCACACAAAAAAGACGACACACAGTCTGTTTTAAATTAATAAAATATAATAAGAGAGCTAATCATGAACACACCGAATATTGTCTGGACCCGCATTGATGAACGTTTACTCCATGGTCAAATCCGCATTACATGGGGTAAACATACAGAAGCAAACCTGATTTTAGTGGCTAATGATGATGCAGCCGAAGGTCCTAATGCCGCATTTATGCAAGCAGGAATGAAAGCGTCAGCCGGTGGTGAATACGCAGTTCGCTTCTTCTCTATTCAAAAAACGATTGATGTGATTAGTAAAGCATCACCTCGTCAGAAAATTTTTGTTTTGTGTAATAACCCGACAGATGTTGCCCGTTTAGTGGAAGGTGGAGTGCCCATTACTCACTGTAATGTTGGCAATATGCATTTTCATGAAGGGAAACGCCAAATTGCGAAAACGGTATCCGTTGACGAAACCGATATTGATGCGTTTAAAAGCCTTGTCGCAAACGGCGTCACTTGCACAATCCAAAACACCCCCGATCAGATACCTGTTGATGTATTAGCGCTCGCATCAGCCTGATAATTTCCTGGATAAAAAAACCTGCATTAGCAGGTTTGAGGATGATTTATGATTTTTGAAGCTTCTTTAGTGGCTTTATGGGCCTTCTTTTGCGGTATAGATAAGTATGACGTTGCATTAAATATTCACAGACCATTAATTACAGGGCCTATTGTTGGCCTAATTATGGGTGATATGCAAGTTGGATTAATTGCAGGTGCAACGTTAGAACTCGCGTGGCTAGGATTGGTTCCTAACGCAGGCGCTCAGCCACCTGATGTGACTTTAGGTACGATTGCAGCGGTTGCTTTTGCTGTGATGACAAAGCAATCACCTGAAGTTGCTATGGGTATTGGTATGCCAATTGCAGTGTTAATGCAAATGTTGGTGATTGGCTTCTTTGCTGTAACCGCTTTCACGATGGGAAAAGCGGATAGATATGCTGAAAGAGCCGATGCGGCGGGTATTTCACGGTTGCTTATTATCACCATTACGGTGCGTTCATTGCTCTACGCCTTAGTGGCTTTTGTGACGGTTTATTTCGGTGAGCATGCGGCTCAGTGGATTGATGAAAATACACCAAAAGTCTTGTTAGAAGGATTAGGTATCGGTGCGAAGATGGTTCCTGCTATTGGTTTCGCCATGTTGTTGAAAATCATGTGGTCAAAAGAAGTTGCAGGTGTGTTCTTCATTGGTTTCGTCATGACAACCTATTTAAAACTCCCAATTATGGCTGTCGCTATTTTAGGTGCATCAGCCGCCGCGCTCTATTTCTTCTTTAGTGGTAACAACAAAAATACAAATCAGCAAAATGAGGATTTCGAAGATGGTATCTGATAACAGCACCGCATTGAAAACGCAGGATAAACCAGAAACGGGTTCTTTGATTGACGGCATTGATGAGTATCAAGATACCACCGTCAGAAAAGTTATCACTAAAGGTGATCTTTGGAAGTGTGCATTCCGAGGTCTATTTATGGAAGGTAACTTTAACTTTGAACGTATGCAAGGTGGTGGGTTTGCCTTCTCAATTATCCCAGCATTAAAGAAAATTCATGGAAATAATAAACGTGACTATGCAACATCACTGAAAAACCATCTACAATTTTTCAATGCCAGTCCTAAGTTGTTTACCTTTTTATTAGGCACAGCGGTGGCAATGGAAGAAAACAAAGAAAAACCGTCTACTGTTAACGTGATGAAAGTTGCAGGAATGGGGCCAACAGGGGGGATAGGTGATGCTATTGACCATATGACCTTGATGCCATTGACCTTAGCATTGGGCGCATCTATTGCAATGGAAGGTTCGATTGCGGGGCCTTTTGTTTTCTTCTTTTTATACCAAATTGTACACTTTTTAGTGTATTTCGGGCTGATGTTTATGGGCTATCGCGCGGGAACAGCAGCGATGGTCAATATGAGTGATGCTACTGAAAAACTGGCTAAAGCCGCCAATATTATGGGGATCTTTGTCATTGGAGCGCTCTCTGCGACCTTTATCAAGGTGCAAACCACCGCCTCGTTAGAGCTGGGAGGGAAAGTGGTTGAATTGCAAACCGCGCTCTTTGACAAAATCATGCCGAATTTACTGCCTCTGTGCTTAGTTTTCTTGATGTACAAAATGGTAAAAAGCACCGGTTTTTGGGGTAAACCTCCGGTATTGATTTTCTCAACTCTTGCATTTGGCGTTGTCGGCCACGTATTAGGATTCTTATAACAGAGAGCCTTTACCACCGTCGTTATTGTCAATCGAAATACATTATTAACTTGCTATAAACGGGCAGGAGAGTCTTCTGTTGCCCGCAAGGAGTCACTCATGATAGGTCTTATTGTTTCAGGACATCTTAATTTTGCCTCTGGCATGGCATCAGCCGTAAAAGCGATTGCCGGTGAACAAGAAGATATTGCATTTATCGATTTTGTTGAGTCAATTTCTCCTGATGAACTTGAAGAAAAAATGCGTGAAGCGATTAACTCAATGTCATGTCAGCAATATCTGTTCTTAACAGATTTACCTGGTGGAACCCCTTGTAATCGGGCAATGGCCATTATGATGCAAAATCCTGCTGTTGAAGTGTTAGCGGGTGTGAATCTACCGATGATTGTTAATGCGGCTTTTGAACGAGAAGGATGTTCAACGTCAGAGTTAGTGCAAACATTACGCGAAATAGGTCAAGATAGTATTCAAGATATTCGTGAGCAATTGGCACAAATAGACAGCAATGACGCTGATGAAGAAGACGGCTTATGAGTCAGCGATACGCCATTTTGGCAGATAGAACGTTTACGCCTGAAGGCATTCGTTATCTCTGTTATGTCTGTGTTAGGGGCGATGTCATTGAATCGATCACCACTCACGCACCAACAGATTGCCCTATTATTCGCCTAAAAGGGAAATCGTTATTACCCGGTTTTGTGGATATCCACATTCATGGCCGTGAAGGTGCGGATGTCATGGATGCGACTGAACATGGGTTACAAACCATTGCTGATGCTTTAGTAAAAACAGGCGTTGTTGCTTGGGTGGGGACAACCGTTACTGCACCTATAGATGATATTCGCCTCGCATTATCACAAGTGCGTGAGTTTTTATCAAAACCACAAACGTCGGGCGCATTGTTACTTGGAAGCTTTTTAGAGGGGCCTTATTTTACCGAGCGTCATAGAGGCTCTCACCCGGTGAAATATCTAAAAGCACCAACAATATCAGAGTTAGAAACACTGCTTGAAAGTGCTGGTGACACATTATTGCGTGTCGCTGTTGCGCCAGAAGCACAAGGTTCAATAGAAGCGATTGATTGGTTGGTCAATCGAGGTATTAAACCAAGTGTGGCGCATACAGCGGCAACTTACGAGCAAACTTCAGATGCTTTTTTACATGGTGCCGATTGCGGTGTGCATTTGTATAACGGCATGACGGGACTTCATCACCGTGAGCCGGGATGTTGTGGTGCTGTGTTATATCACAATGTATTAGCGGAGTTGATTGCCGATGACATTCACGTTCATCCCGTGATGATGCAATTAGCGTATCGCATGAAAGGCTATCAACAAGTCGCGTTAATTACTGATTGTATGCGTGCAGGGGGATTGCCTGATGGTGATTATACCCTGGGTGCACAAACAGTGAGTGTTACTCATGGTCAGGCAAAAACGGCCGATGGCTCTTTGGCTGGGAGTACTTGTAGCTTAGATAGCGCATTGCGAAATATGGTGCAACTTGCCCATGTACCTGAGTGGGAAGCCGTACAAATGGCGAGTGCCATCCCAGCGGAGTATCTCGGTATCGGCGATAAATTGGGTTATATCAAAGTAGGGCGACAAGCCAGCTTTGCTGTGGTGGATGAGTGTTTTCATCTCACCGATACATTCATCAGAGGAAATCATATTTACTCTGTATCCGGGGAAAATGCATAGCTTTTTCAGTTATGCACCCATCAGTAAAAATGAGGTATTTATAATGGAAATTCGTCAGCCAATTCATAGTGAACATGCTAAAAGGCTTGATACAGACGGTCTTCGTAAGGAGTTCCTGATTGAGAACCTATTCTGTGAAGGGGAAATGAATCTCACTTATAGCCATATAGATCGTATTATTGTTGGGGGAATTGTCCCCACAACTCAACCTTTAGCATTAATGGCTGGTAAAGCGCTAGGCGTAGATTTCTTTTTAGAAAGACGTGAGTTAGGGGCCATTAATATCGGTGGTGCTGGTAAAGTGGTTGTTGATGGCGAAGTGTTTGAAATAGGCTCTCGTGAAGCCATTTATATTGGAATGGGCGCTAAAAGTGTTGAATTTATGAGTGATAGTGTGGAAACACCGGCTCGTTTTTATATGAACTGTGCGCCAGCGCATCACACTTATCCAACACGTAAAATTACTCAACAACAAGCATCACCTGAAAAATTAGGTAATACGGAAAATTGCAACGTTCGTACTATTTATAAATTCTTACATCCTTCAGTGTTGCCAACATGCCAATTATCCATGGGAATGACGGTTCTCGAACCAGGCAGCTTATGGAACACCATGCCTTGCCATACTCATGAACGTCGTATGGAAGTATATCTCTATTTTGATATGAAAGATGACAACGTGGTTTTCCATTATATGGGGGAACCAACGGAAACTCGTCATTTGGTTGTTCGTAATGAGCAAGCAGTTATCAGCCCTAGCTGGTCAATTCATTCCGGCGTGGGCTCAGCTTCTTATACTTTTATTTGGGGAATGGTGGGTGAAAACCAGGTTTTCCACGATATGGATCATGTTGCAATGAAAGATCTGAAATAACCACAAATAGTCACGTTTTATTTTTACCCTACATATAAAAAGGTGTGGCTATAAAGTCACACCTGAGAGGTTAATTGTTATGAATCTATTCGATTTAAGTGGCAAGGTTGCCATCGTCACAGGTTGTAATACAGGACTTGGTCAAGGCATGGCTGTAGGTTTAGCTCAAGCGGGTGCTGATGTTGTGGGAGTGGGTATTCAAGATGCACCAGAAACTCGTCAACAAGTAGAGTCATTAGGTCGCCGTTTTCATTACATTACTCAGAATTTAATGCAACAAGATGGGCTAGATGCTTTAGTTGATGAAGCCGTTTCGGTGATGGGGCGCATTGATATTTTAGTGAATAACGCAGGGATTATTCGTCGTGAAGATCTTTTGGAATTTAGTGAGAAAGATTGGGACGATGTGATTGATATTAATCAAAAAACACTGTTTTTCTTATCACAAAAAAGTGGCTCGCCAATTTGTGAAACAAGGTGAAGGTGGAAAAATAATTAATATCGCTTCTATGCTCTCTTATCAAGGCGGTATTCGAGTACCTTCTTACACAGCAAGTAAATCTGCAGTCATGGGATTAACTCGAGCATTAGCAACCGAGCTTTCTCAATACAACATCAATGTAAATGCGATTGCTCCAGGCTATATGGCAACAGATAACACAGCAGCGTTACGTGCTGATGAAGCGCGTAATGCCGCTATTTTAGAACGTATTCCTGCAGGACGTTGGGGAACCCCCGAAGATGTTGCTGGCCCTGCCATTTTCTTAGCCTCTAAAGCTAGTGATTATGTTAATGGATACACAATTGCTGTAGATGGTGGTTGGTTAGCTCGTTAATTTCTTGGAGAAATAGGATGGAACACGCTAATACAGATACTTTGCAAAGAGAGCTTGTATTACAAAACATGAAGCGAGTGTATCGTTATCAATCGGCTAATCAAGTTCGTAGTGTTCGCCGTCGTAGTGGTAAAACCCGTTTTATTAAAGATACTGATTGGGAACGCGGTGTTTTATGGAGTTGTGTAAGCGCAGCATGGCAGGCAACGCAAGATGAAGAGTATCTCAATGGTGTGCTGAATTACACTTTACATACTGGGTTTAGAACAGGTCCCAACGCACGTTTTGCAGATGATCATGTTTGTGCACAAGCTTATTTGGCTATCAGCCCGCTTTTTGAGCACTCTGAAGTAATTGAACCAACAATCAAAGCATTCGATATTATGCTTAATGATCCTAAACCGGGTCGTGAAGACTGGTGGTGGTGTGATGCTCTCTTTATGGCGCCTCCTGGATTTGCTGCATTAGCTGAAATGACCAGTGAACGACGCTATTTAGATTACATGCATACAGCTTATTGGGATGCGATTGAGCATTTACGTGATCCTGAAACAGGGCTTATCTTCCGTGATCATCGCTATATTCCTGATGGGCAAGGTAATGAATTACGCGAAGCTAACGGTGAAAAAGTATTTTGGAGTCGTGGTATCGGTTGGGTCTTAGCTTCGATACCGCGTATTTTAAAATATATGCCTGATGATTATCATGGTCGTGAACGTTATATTGCACTGTTTAAAGAATTAGCGACATCCATCCTAGATTATCAACATGAAGATGGTTTTTGGCGAACAAGTTTACTCGATCCTGATAATTTTCCTGCACCAGAAAGCTCAGCAACTGCGCTATTTTGTTATGGATTAGCATGGGGAATTAATCAGGGAATATTAGAGAAAGAAATTTATTTTCCTGCTTTAAATAAAGCATGGTCGGCATTACAAACCTGTATTCATGACAATGGCATGATAGGTTGGGTTCAACTTCCAGCATTTAACCCTCGTGAAGTGAAGTTTTGAACATAATATGGATTATGGTGCAGGTGCTTATTTATTAGCAGGAAGTGAAGTTTTAAACCTTTTGTAAAATTGCTAGACCTTTGATATTGACGCTTTGTTGTTTTTCTTGCGCTTTATATTCCTTCCGCGCAATATTTTCCTATCTAGGAGCCGACCAAAAATAGGGGTCGGCTTTTTTTATATTTAATATAATAAGAAGTAACAGATTATTGTTACCTCTTCTTATAAGTCAGGGTGCTGAGATAAACACACAATAATTGAAGATGGAAACTGTGGGGGGGGCACTGCCCCACAAGATTAATATAAAGTAAAAGCTATCTTAACCTGAATAATTAAATATTCATTGTTTGGTATGAGTCAATAAGATATTTACGCTCTAATAATACGTGACTTGGTAATATCATAGTTACGATCATTAGCCCGATTTAAGAATATTTTTTCATTTCCTCTTACACTCCTATAAAAAAGGGAGGCAGAAACAAATTGTTTGTGTTTGAGTCCACCTCGGTTAATATGAATATATTACCCGGGGCTTTTTTCGTTCTGGTGCTTGCGATATGCTTGAACCAGATTGATCCAAGCATCCGCGCAGAGAATAACAAAATAACCATTGAGCACAACACATTTATTATCAATAATAAAGCTATCGATTTATTTTTTATTTTTCAAATAATTAATTCATTCGTTAACTTGTTTTAATTTTTTAATAAAAAGAGTCTCGATATTTTTATGTCGAGACTCTTTAGTTTAAAAGTTACGAAATTTACTTAACTAAATTAATAACAGTAGGTGTTGCCTGTATGGTTGTTGTCGTAATAAGAGTGTTGTTATTGTGGTGCTTAATAATAACACCGGGTTGAGGTGTCGTTAATTTCCATATTCCTTTTACGGTAATAGTACTATTTGTTGATTGCGATTCTGCTGTAAGCCAATGACGAGAATAAACACTAACTTCGATTTGATTACCTTTATCATCAAATTGATCTTTTTCTCTACCTTGATATAAATTTAAATCAGGATTAACAATACTTAATGTTAATTGCTGATTTTGTATTTTAGCCATGACCATAACCGGCGCATCACTGGATAATAATGTTGCATCCGCTGATTTTAACTTAGTGGCTTCAAAAAAAGCATATCCCTCTTCTTGGGTTATTTTATCTTTTACCGCATGGAGCTGATCATTATGTTGTAATACTGTGTATTCGGGAGCTTTATTATTTTGTGCTTCGATAGCTATTGCATATTCATAATTTTCATTACTCGGTGCCTTACCATGAGAAATAACAGCTGTTGCAAATAATTGTTCTGTTGGTTTTGAATTTCTATCATCAAGTGAATGTTGTTTTTGATAACTAAATTTTACAGTTTGTCCTTTAGTGAGCTTATATAAATTGCCGGCAGGATCAATTAATGTATCTGCATTATTTAAAGTTAATTGAGTATCTAATTGATTTACCTTTTTGCCATTAATGATCACTGACTGTAATTTAGGGACGGCAAACTGGAATAGTGTTGTTTCGGTCGTATGTTGTTTATCATCATTTTCAATACCTGAGCCTAAAGCAATAACTCTATTATCAAATAAGAAATAGGATTTATTTGCCCTTAAGCTTTGTTGTTGATATTTACTGTGACCGTGTAATTTCATGGCAAACATACTGTTATTATTAAGGGTATTTGCACCAGAGTAACTTTCTGTTGAAAGCAACATTTCTTCAATACCTGCAGCAGGTAATTGATTAAGTTTTGCTTCAAGTTCGTTATAGGGAAGATGAATAGTTTGTTGTACCTGGATATCTATTCCAATCCCATCCAGCATGGCTAAACCCTGATTGAGTTAAATCAGCTGGAATAATTTCCAATTGTCCATATTGTAAATAACGACCATAACGGTTGTTATTTTCATAGCTTTCATTACCAACAAGATAACGGCTAAAACCGCGCGCTATGGCGAGCCAGCTTTGTTGTGGTGATTGGGTCGATGCTCTTCGTTGTATTGCCATTGATGCATAATTCATTGCCCATGCGCCGACTGGCTCACTTTCAGCGTTAATGCCTTCAAAATGCGTTTTGTTGTCTAATTTTGCATAAGCGGCGGATAATGTGGTATCTAACTTTTGTTTGCCATCTGGGGTTCCTGCTAATGCCATCCATTTAAATGGCGCGATCCCTATTTTATGCAACCCAGTTGGATGACGACCACTTAATACCACAGGAATTTGTGTCTCTTTGGTGTAGATCCGCATTTTTAACAAAACATCTTTTAAATGCTCATGTGCTGAAGTAGATAAGCGAAAAGGTGAATCACTTAATGCATAAACACTGGGTGCTAAACCACCAAATGCATCTTTAGCATAAGCGGGGTAATGTTGTGAATGGTGAAAAATAGAACCATCAGATTTGAAACCGCCAGCAACACCTTTTGAGCTTAGAATGGTTTTATTTAGCCAACTTTGCAGTTGCGCTAAGGCTTGTTGACGTTGTTGATAATCCGGTAGCATCAATAAGCTTTTTATCATCCATTGCAATTGAGTATTGAGAATATCGACATTTGCATCAACAATTTCATTATCTTTTTCAAAAATACGTCCTGTGGCGTTGTACCACATCATAGCTTGTTGAGTGGGGGCTAAAAGGTTATTTTTTGCAAGAACATGACGGCCAATAAACCATGCATCAAAAAGTTCTCTGGTTTGGTAACCAACATGAGTAATAATTTGATAACCACTTCCTCGTGTAAAACCTTGTTCAAGGACATAACGAGTACCTAATAAATAGCGCTCTTCTAATTTTTTTCTATCAGTTGCTGATAATGAATCGCTACGCAAGTAAATAGCAGTTTGAAGAAGCGTTTTGCCCACATCTCTTAGCATATTGGCATCAAGTAATGCTTTTTGAGTCCCCTCACTAAATACACCTTCGACTTTCATAAAATGTTGCCGGTTAGGGTGATCAAGGGCTTTTCCTGTGATTGAGCCATCAGCGTGTTGTGTTAACCCCAATTTTTCCCATAACGCTAAATGTTTATCTAGCATATCTGGAGTAATTTTTTTATCACTACGAATTCCTTGATAATATTCAAAGCGCTGATAAATCGAAGCCATTTCTGTTTGGTCATCGCGAAATTCAGTATCGAAGTTTAAAGTAGGGTAATGGGCTTGAAACATCTGATCGTACATCAATAATGCACTCCAGTTTTTACTAACCATCGTGTTTACTGCGTTATTTACGTAAGGTGTTTGATAGTCAGGTACTGCCCAACGATTGTCTAACGGTACACTCATGATGATTTGATCAAAAAAGAGTGTTCCGGCTTGGTTTGGAGCGGTGATCACTAATTGATCAAGTTGACCTGTCGCAGAGCCTTGCATATCACGAAAAGGAACAGCAATACCTCGCCACCCCGTAAAATTAAGTTCAGCATTAAAACTTAGTGCAATTTTATTATTTTGTTTAAATGCTAACGTTAATGGGGAAGATTGAGGTTTTTCATTATAAATCCACATCATAAAAGTGAGTGGTGTGGCTGTATTTTTATCATCTTGGTAATTAACAATATTATTTAGTGTTAATGTTGCTTGTGGTTGATATTGCCATTTGAGTGATTGTTCACCATCTTTAGCATGCTGTTTGCTTAGCGATAATTGATTATTATTTGAAGTGGTAAGGATATTGGGTAATTCACCTTCAAAAAGATAAATATCGCCGAAAGCTTCATGAGACAGAGTGGGTAATGCTTGTGCGGGTAATGATAAACAGAGGCTTAATGTAACCGCGTGGGCTAAAGGGTTTTTTATTAGCATAATCAGATTTCCTGCAAATAAAAAAGGAACGCAAGAGCGTTCCTTTTGATTAAATCAAGGGAGTGGCGAGAGTTTTGATTTCTTGTGGAATACCAAAGTAACTCGTAAACGTCAGTTCAGTGTTATCACCAGAAACCTGATATTTCACTTCACTATTTTTATCAGCAGATTGCCATTTGCCATTAATCGTGACATTGATGGTGACAGGAGTTGCTGCTTTTTGGCGAGTCATATTTAAATCAGGTGTAACTGCACTGACAATAAGAGTGTCTTTTTGTCGATGAGTCATCACAATTGCAGGTTTATTAACCTTTTTGATCCATTTGTCTTCAATTGATGCTGGCTGATAAAAGGCATATCCCGTTACATTGCTGAGTTTATCGAGAATAATATGAACGTCTTTATCCTTACGAAGAACCTGATATAACCCATTATTTTCACGGAATTTTTGTGCCATCTCTCCCATTTTTTCAGGTGTCGCATCTAAAAAGACCATATACTCATAACTGGCATCTTTGGGGCGAGTGCTGTGATCGATCCATGCCGAGCTAAAGTTTCCTTCTGTCGGTTGGCGATTTTTATTTTCCGCTGAAACCTGATGTTGGCGACTTACATTTACTTTTTCTGCTTGAGTAATTAAGTAACCATTGCCATTGCTATCAATTAACCAATCACCTTGTTGAAGTGTTGTTTGATAAGGCATGTTTTCTATCTTTTGTCCATTAATCCAAAGGGTATTTAATGTTGGAGTAATGGCATGTTGGAATAAGGTCGTTTCAACATTTTTATTTTTATCACTACTATTTATATTGCTACCAATAAAAATTAAGTGATTATCAGCGGCTAATACACTCTTTTTCGCAGTGAAATTAGGATCAAAACGCTCAAGATTGGCGGGATAAATAAGATCGAATGCCATCATGCCATATTGACCTTCAAGGGATGATGTTCCGCTAAATCCACGCTCTCCACGTTGCATTAAGGTATGAGGTTTAGGACTGTCTAAGTCTTTAAGAGGAAGGTGAATAGTGGTTGCCCCTGGCATTCTATTCCAATCCCAACCTTCTTGCTGATAGCCCTGTGAAAGCTGCGAGCCATTACTCACTATTTGAGCGACACCATGACTTTGGTAACGGCCATAACGGTTATCTTTGTTATAAATTTCAGATGACCAAACATTGGTGTTATAAGCTTTCAGTGTCACCATTTTATCTTGCCAACGATGAATACCAAAAGCACCGCCATTAAAGGCATAGAAACCTTGAGGTAAAGACGCTGGTGTAATAGTTTCTCCAAAAATAGCAGTTGATTCATTTTGTGTTTTATCACTAATCGCAAGATAAATAGATGCAAGTGTTTTATCAGGCGATGATTTTGCAGACATGGCAAGCCAGTAATAGCCTTGAGCGACTGATTTTAACGAAGGTGAGTTAAAAGGGTGTCTTCCTGCAAGCGGTAATCCAACTTCTGGATTACTGTAGATCCACGCTGAAACCATCGCTTTTTTCAGGTTATTCCAACCACTTTCACCCACTGAAAATGGTGTATCGCGTAATAAATAAATAAGCTGAGAGGCATTTTTAAAGGCTGGGAAAGAGTAGCCCGGATAGTTGCCTTCATGTCGCCATGCTGTACCATCAGGGCGTAAACCATCTTTACCACCCGGTGGCACTTGCGTTAATGCGCCAGTGATATAATGGCTGAAAGTATTAACTAAGTTGATACGCTTTTGATCATCAGGCTCTAGTAGTAATAAGGCTAAATGTTGGCGAGATAAGGTATTGAAATAATCTAGATCAGAGCTATCAGCACTTACTTTCATATCAAAACTACTTTTAAACTCACGTGAATACCACAGTAATGAATCATAAACTTGAGTTTGTAGGTTCGCTTCTTTTAGTGCATCAGACATTAATAACGTGGAAATATACCACCAACGAGAACTGTATCCCCAGTGATGGGTTGTCACTAAAGCACTCCCTTTAACAAAGCCTTGATCTAATAAATGCTTTGTCATTAATAAGTACATCTGCTTTAGTTGCGCCTTTTGTGTGGGATCTTTTTCCAGCACATAAGCACGGCTAATATTAAACATTAATGTCGTGTAATTACCTAAAATAACATAATTATCAAATAGTTGTTTATCTTGAGAGTTAAGATTCTCTGGTTGATAAATAATGATTTGTTTATCAGTGATCAGATGTCTGCCTTGCGTTCCACCATTTGCTAAAGTGTGAATATTAAGAGCATCGAAATCACTTTTTAATTTGCTGATATTCTCTTCTAATGCGAGGTTTGTCTCTTTTTCACCTCCGACAAATTCATTAATTAGACGTTGGCGAATAAGATCAATGGCCGCTAAATTTTCAGGTGTTACAGGTAGTTGTGGCTTTACGTTGTGAAATTGAATTTCAGGTTCTGATAAGCGAGTTTTTACTTGATAATCAGACCATTGGTAGCGAGCATCATCGACAGAAAACATAATACGGTCGATATAGATTTCACCCTGACTCACATTAGAAGGCGCTTTAAAACGAATACTATCGACTTTAGCACCTAAAGAACGCCCAATGCTGTCTTGAGTACCATCAGAGGAGGTATTGGTTGCATTTAAGGTCATCTCTCGATTTTCAAGATCGTTATTTAAAGAGACTCCCACAGTACGCCAGCCAGTGAAATCTAATTTTACTTTAAAGCCTGCCTGAGCCTCACTGGTTGAAATGAGTTTTTCTCCGAAATCGATAGTAAGATAACCATCAATCGGTTTTTCATTGTAAAGCCAAAATGAGAAAACGGGGGTAGATGAGCGTCCCCATGCTTTAGATGCTTCTTTATCGGTGGGGACAATCAGTTTTTTATGTAAAGTAAAGCTACTACCACCTTTCCATTTCCATAAAAGAGATTGGTTTCCCATAATGCTACGTTTATCAGATAACGTTAGTATTGAGTTTTTATCTGATGAGAAGTCTGCTAATGGGTTATTTTGTGCAAAATGGTAAATTTCTGACTGCATCAGATTTTTAGGATCAAATGCAGGATTGCTGGTGGCTGCCATCGCGTTATAAGGGGCTGATAATAGCCCCAATGTCATTGCAAGTGCAGTAAAACGAAATATCGGCATTATTTTTCTCCTTAGAAACGCTGGCTAACAGTGAAACCAATGCGTCCTTCATTAAATTTGTCATAACGCTGATAGCCCATCGTTGTGCCTAAATTTAATGATTGAGTGATATCGAGATTTGCACCTAATTCCGCACTAATAATGTCACCACCAACGGTATTTCCTTTAATATCAAAGGTACTTCCCCCTGTATTAAAATAGGTAAGGCTGTGGCGTTGATTGATATCATTGTCACCTGCAATATCTTTGAAATAACGAAGATTAAGAGAGGGGGTTAATTTGCCATAAGCAGTCTGATAGCTATTCCATAAAGCAACAGACCCACCTAATTGATTAACTGCGTAGCGCTGGCCGTAAGTGCGCATGGATAATGCAGAGCCAGTTTCTTCCCAAGAATCAATATTGAGCCACTGATATTGGTAAGTCAGCATCGGTTTAATATGGATGAAATCAAAATCAAAATAGGTTCCGGCATTAATCTGATAACCTAATTGCACACTAGAATAATCACCTTTTGCTTTGGTATTTCCTTCCCATCCGGTATTGCCACCGATATCTCGCTCACTATCTACGGTGTAATAACCAATATTTAAATTACCATTTAGGAATAATGTGTCACTATACCAACCGGTGTAAGGCATAAATTCAAAATGGCTAATTTCTTTACTTGCGTTACGTTGTTTCGCGTCAGCTTTTGCGTAGTTATAAGCAAAAGAAACACCAATAAGAGCATCTTGATTAATTTCGTAATCAGTACCAATTTGGATACCAGTGCGATAAGTGTTGTAACCGTTTATTCCACCTTGATTACTTTGTGTGCCGTAACCGTACAACACATTAGCCCAGCTATTCCAGCCTGCTTCTCTTTCTTCAATAGGTAATTGGTTATCATAGCGTAAATAGCGATGAGCAATATTATTACGCATATCTTCAACCATGATTAATCCAGCTTGAATATCACTGCCATCAACAATAGGGGCTAAGTCATTCGATAACGTAGCAATATTATTATCGTCATTTCCTGCAGCAACTAATAAACTCAGAGCTTCATCTGAAACTTGACTACGCGTATTATTAAATTCATTTAAAACTGTTGGAATAATAAAATTAGCTGCCACTAATCCATTTTCACTGACATTGCCTCGTTTAGCCGCACTAATAAAATTATCTCCTCCTTCATAGCTAATACCATAACGTGCGACTAATTGATTACCACTGACACCACCACTAATATTCGGTGGCGTAGTTTCTAACCATGAATCTGTTTTTTCTAATAAAGGTGAAATATCTGGTGCAATGGCATTGGCATCAGTCACCGTAATTCCTGCTTCATCTTTAATCGCTGAATTAGAAGAAATTAAGACAATATCTTTATTTATGATGTTATCAACACTGGTACCTTTAAAATCCAATTTTGCTTGGCTACCTTTTTTAAAGGTAACATCGCCATCAATATGGAGAATGGTTTCATCGGTATTGGTATTGTCATCGAGGCGGAAAATAAGTTGGCTATTCTCCTTGTTGATAAAATTACCATCCCAGTGAATAGTCTTGTCTTTTCCTTGAATGGTTAAATTACCATGGTTTTCAATTAAAGGAACACCTGTGATTTGATAACCATCAAATAAGGCATTTTGAGCCCCACCTTGATATGCAAAGTTTATTTTAGTGTCAGCATGACCATTTCCTAATATATCGCCGTGGATCTCTCCATTTACATCACTTCTAAAACCCGTTTTTAGTGTTCTAAAATCAATAGCCGCTGTTTTTCCACGAATAATGGCACCATCTCTAACATAAACACCCGTACCACGTTTAGGAAAGTTACCTTCAACCAATATGGCTGTACCTTTTTCACTGGTTACGTTGGCACCATTCAAATTAATGTTACTGCTAAAAGAAGCGCCTTGATTTATCTTGATGGCACTTGCGCCCTCACCAGTAACAGTAATATTTTTTGTAATTGCTTGTGCTTTGTATTCTGTTGATGAGCCATTAAATACAACGCCATCACCTTGCGAAACAGTGACATCTTTATTTATTTGAGCCGTGTTACCGTCATTAACATTAACTGTTTCACAGATATTTAGAGTGGGATCACATTCTGTCGCCCATGCTGAACCATAAATAGCTGATAAAATAGCCACGCTCAAAAATAACAATTTTTTATTTTTCACAATATAACTCCATGAACAATTATATGGTTTTAATTATTAGAATGTTGCTCGGAATGACACTTTGAAATAATCCTGAGTCGATTTACTACCGTCATTTTTATTTTCAACTCGTTCATTATAATATTCCGTCATGACTCGCCATTGAGGAGATATTTGATAAGCCATTTGTAGGGTATAACGAGTCATATCTTTTTCGATATAAATGCCTTGATTGGTTCTATCTTCTATTTTTCCAAAAATAGATTTACGCATTGATGGAGAAATAATTAGCCCTATTGGCGTTGTCCAGTTTACATACATACGTAATTGTTGATTATGATTTGTTTCTTTTTTGTCGTATTCTTGATGTCGTATTGCTTGTTTCCCTCCATCAAAATAAGCAATGGTTGTATTAATATTCGGTGTTACAAAATAACGAATACCAGGTTCAATTTCCCAGCCTAAATAATCAGTATTGGTGATACCATTGCTACGTTTATCTTCTTTCTTTTGTAAGCCAAATAGAACACTACCCGTTAAAACCCAATCTTTATTAATTGGAAATTGGTAATTAGTTTTTGATTCATAAAAATCAATAGTTAATCGGCTACCATTATCATAGTTAGTGAGATCTTGACGGATTTTTAAACCAGGCTGGATCCAGCCATTATTCAACTTAAAGCGATAACTGCCTTGTAAATCATAGCGTTGATATCGGTTTTTATTATCATGTTCACGTTGACGAAAACCAACATCGAAATACCAGTTAGATTTATCTGGGTTAATATTAAAATCAACACGGTAACCAGCATAGTTATTGGACGTATCATAATCTGCTGTTTCCCAAGAAAACATAGCGTTGACATTAGCTGCTTGAGAATGAAAAGAAGTTAAACCTAAGCCAAGAAGAGGTAAGAAAAAAGCAATACGAAGTTTGTTCATGGTATATATCCAATTCTTTATTCGCTTTTATGAGTGCCAAATTTTAGGTGTAGGACGTCTTTCCTTTTATTTTATTAAAAGGACTTTTTATATTAGCGAATTGGGTTTATATATAGCGCCATAAAATTATGGCGCAGATATTTTTATTATTTTTCTTTACATGTCGATATTGTTTTATTTAATTTATTGGTCGTTGCTGTAATAAATTCAGTGGCACGCCAAGAATCTCCTGTTTTTTCCAACCAAGGGGTTAATTCTTCTTTAATTAATTTCTCAATTAAAGGCATATTGTCTTTAGCAATATTTTTCATTTGATAAGGATCATTTACATTGTCATATAAGGTATATTTCAATGGCTGTCCATCTTGCCTATCGATAACCAATGTATGTGTTTTGGTTCTGACGCCCCGCTTACCAAATGAAGGTTCTCCATAAGGAATAAAGAGATAAAGCTGCGAGTTTGCTGTGTCGCCTTTGCCTGTGACCACTCGATCTGAAAGATCACTGCCTTCAACGGAATCAGGTATCCATTCAGATAAGCCAAGTAGACCTAAGATAGTTGGGTAAATATCAGGCGCTGACATTAGTGCCTCGTCAGTGCCTGGTTTAATTTTACCCGGTAAACGAAACATCATAGGAACACGCATGGATTCTTCATAAGGATTATTTTTTGTTGCTTGTCCATTGGCTCCTAAGCAACTGCCATGATCAGAGAAGAAAACCACGAGAGTATTATCTGCAAGACCTTGTTTTTCTAATTCATCGACAATGCGACCAAATTGCTCATCAACACCGTTGACCATTGCCATATATTCTTTGAAATATTGAGGCCCATAGCCTTCTTGGTATTCACTTTCCCATTGTACGTTCGGGCGAGTGTTGAGTTCTTTTGACGTTTTACCTTGATAAGCATCGAGATATTTTTTCGGTACTTGGTCATAAGGCGAATGAGGTGGGTTCATTGAAACCACTAATGCAAATGGTTTTGAATTATCTCTAAATTGATTATTTTCATTTTTGAGGAACTTGATTGCCATATCTGCTTCATGTTCAGGCCCCCCATTGATCAATGTAAATCGGCTTATCACGAGGAGTATCGTTTGCCCAATACATAGGTTTTAAATGTAGATCGTAGGTGCCATAAGAATACCAAAAGTCAAAACCATGGCGTCTATCAGGCGCTGCCCATTCATTCCAATAACGGCCTTCCATAGGATTATTATAACTTTCAATAAACGGCTCGTAAGGTGCATCAAGGTGCCATTTGCCAATATAGCCTGTGCTGTAATCGAGCGATTTTAAAACATCAGACCAACATTTTGCATAAGGCGATAAATCAATACCTACTTTGCCACCATAATCATGGGCATTTCCTGTAATTCCATTGCGAACAGGATATTGCCCAGTCATAAACATGCCACGGAAAGGAGAACACAGAGGATAATTTGAAGCCATTTGTGTCATTACTTTGGCTTGCTTCGCAAATTTATTCAGATTTGGTGTAATTGAGGGATCTTCTCCCATAAACTGCAACGCGTGAGCGCGCATTTCATCAGGAAAAACAATTAATAGGTTAGGGGCGTTTTCCGGACGTGATCGTGTGTTAGATGAGCCCACTGAATTAGCAATAACAGGGGTAGAAACAGTCATTGCTGCACCGCTGGCTGCTAGCCCTTTGATAAAAGTTCTGCGGGAAACAGTCATTGCTTCCTCCTATTTTACGTTTACTTTCGAATTGGTGTCTTTTATCTTATTTATACTTTTGTATAAGATCAAAAAGTAAGTTAACGAAAGATCAAGAATTGAAAGGGAGATCACAGAATAGTGCCAATTTGTAAGCAATTTGACAGATAAAATAGGCGTTGGAATATTGTTAAGAATAGATTAACTTTTTATTTGTTTTTATATGTTATTGATTTTATTTGATATCTTTTGTTTTGTGATGGCGGTAACAAAAAAATCTAAAAGTTTTCCTTTTTAGCGAGAAATAGAGATAACAGAAAGTGTAAGTCTTTTTCTTTCGTTTGTTTTCATTGCCCCTTTATGACCCACCAAGATGTTCCATTAAACTCAAAGGTTTTAACTATCTCCATACCTAACTTTTGATGTGCTTTTAGTGAGCGAATATTTTCATTGTTAACAAATGCAATGGGGTGACCACCATGTAAAGTACAGATTTGTTGGTAAAGATCGCTTAATAGTGATTTTCCTCGATGTGATTTATCAATACAAACAGGACCATAAAACCAATTATTTTGTGTTATTTCTGGAAAGCGTCGATTAATCTCTTGAGCAATAGGGGGAATTGAAAAAGACGTGACAGGAAAGCTGAAAACAACCGCAACGATATTGTTTTGGTAAAGTGCAACAATAGTATTTGTACTACTTTGATACATTGCCTCAACTTTATTTTGGGGATATTCGCCATATAAACCACCTTGTTGAGATTCTGAGTTTGCTTGCAATAATGTTGCTACTGAACTGATATCTTTAGACACCATTTTTCGAAATATATAACCCATTTTTTATTCCTTTTTATGCTAAATTATAATCTTAGTATATAAAAATAATGTATCTTATAAAAAGATATTAAAGATATTAAAGATATTAAAGATATTAAAGATACTAAAGATAAATTTATCAATCTAAAGGTAGTTATTTAATTTTTTGTTAAATCTATTTTGGGTAAAATGTAATTAAAGCAGCAATAGAATATATTTATTACTGCTTAATTAATAATATGAGTTTTATTCTATATTTATAGACAACAAGTATGATTACCAGCCATAGGCTAATCCCCCCCCAATAATAATTTCTTGTTCACTATTTATTGATGAGTTTAATCTAAATGCAATGTCGTTATTTGGCTTATATTGTATTCCTCCGGCAATAGCCGTACCAGTTCGGTAATTACTAATACCAATTCCGCTACTTAAGGTGTGATGGCTAAGATAAGGAATATTCGTCATTGCAACAGATGAAGCAATACCTGCAAATACTTTCTTTTCTAATACGATGATTTTTTTATCTAAATTTGCAATTGAGTCTGTGATTTCAGCTTGCCTTTTCCTGTAATAGTGATCAAAATCATTAACATGGGTTTTTATATTATCGATGTCTGTACTAATACTTCTTTTTAGCTGATTGATGACATTATTTGTTGTTATTCTGTTTTTATCTACCATTTTTTTTAGTTTGGATAAGATTGACAGCATCTGTATTATTTTTACCATCACTAATATTCACTAATCGAGAAGTCTGGTTATTTTCAATGTTACCAAATGAAACTGTATCTTCTTCTGTTGCTAATGCATTATGACCAATGGCAACAGCGCGTGTATTTTTAGCTTGGCTATTGACGCCTATGGCAATCGAACCATTACCTGAAGCATTACTGTTATCACCGAATGAAATACTAGGGATATTAACGATTATAGGTGTTTCAATATCTTCTTTTATTGAAGTCGTATTTGAATAAGAAAGTGAAGGAAATAATAGTAAAAATAAAAACAACTTTTTAAATAACATTTAATTTAATCCTGTCAGCAGAATTTTGGCGTAAATTAATGCTAAAGGATTGTTTTTTTCATCACAAATAAAATATTCTGAAATTACTCTTAAAAACAATTTCAAACAAAATTCTAAGTTATTTAATATAAAGTTAATTATTTTGTAGTCATTCTATTAAATAAAGTTATAATCGATAGGCTGTTAAATAAAAAACTGCATCTTTATTAAAATGCAGTTTGGGATAAACGTTAACTAATTTTTTTTCTAAAGGCAAAAGCAACAGAAATCGCTTGTAGCAAACACATTGTTGATGTTTGAGAGCGAAAGGTTTTTATTTGAGCTTCTTTTACCGTTAAACAAACATCACTCAAACTTGCCAATGGGCTAATGGGGCTGTCTGTAACAATAATTTGTTTAGCTTCTTTATATGTAGCCATTTCGCACATTTTTTGCATTTCATTTGAGTATGGATGGAAATGAATGCCAAAAAGTACATCTCGATGTGTAATATTTCTCAATTGCTCTTTGTACATTCCTCCTAAGCTGTTTACAAAAACAGTTTCACAAGGAATGTGCGAGAGAGCATGAAAGAAATAACTCGCAGCACTGAATGAGTGATGAAAGCCACAAATATAAATTGTTTCAGCATGTTCAAGTAATTGTAATGTTTTATTTAACATTTCTCTGTGAGTCTGATTTGCCAATTGTTGCAATGAATGGCTATTTGCTTGTGCAAATTCTTGCAAAATATAGGCAGGCTCATTCAGATTAGGGGGTTCCTCTTTATATTTCTGTTTATAAGTTAAATTTTCATTTACCATTTCATTCATCAAATGATGTTGAAATAATTGTTTCATTTCATTAAAGCCAGTGAAATGAAACGCATTGGCAAAACGAATTAATGTCGATGGAGGAACATTTGCTTTATCTGCAAGGATTGCAATTGTATCAAATGCCACACTGTTTTTATTATCAAGTAGATAATGTGCAACCTGCTGTAGCCTTTTACTTAATCCATTATAGCGGGAGCGAACTTGTTCCTGTAGTTCATTCAGATTTGTTGCAGTAGACATAGTACCCTCAATAAAAATACTGTTGTAATTGTAGTGTTTTTTGAGTCGGAATTGAATGTTTTTAGCTAATAGCAATTAAAATGAAATATGGAGTTAATTCAAAGTAAATGAATAACCTAAAGGTAATTATTTGATGTTTAAAACTCTATTTTATTTATTCTTTATTGATTTTATTGTCACCTATCGAAATTAATTTTCTTTAATTGAAATTAAATGAAATTATTGTTTCATTTTGTTAATGTGATGGTAATAATGATATCGTTTTTATTTGCTCAATTTTATTTTATTTAACCTACATTGTTTTATATTATTGTTAATTTAACTTAGGTTGTTATTTTTTATTATTGATATTTCTCTTATTTAAGATTTGAAGTATTTTAATATCTTTGTGCGCAATGATTGATATTCATAATACAACACTTGTTTTATTTGCTAATGATAGTAATTTATCACTATCTTAATTTAAATTTACTTTTATTGGTTGAAATTTTTATATGCAAAACGATCATTCGTGGATTAATTTATTAATGCACTATTTTCATGATCACTACTCAGAAATGATGCCTATTATTTTTTTTGTATGTATTGTGGGGATTATTTTTGGTGTCGTACGTGAAATGCGTTGGTTATCTGTTTTTTTTACCGTCCCTTTAATTATTATTGTATTTTGCTTAATTAGTTCTAATTTAGGGTAAGTAAAAATATACAATTGTTATTAAGGTTGAACAATAGTTACATTGGTCTTATTTTTATATATTCTTATTTCTCTTATATTTTATTCTATTATTAAGCGTGATAACTCCGTCATCTGTTTATCCGATTTCTGCCATAAACTATTTTACAACAATACTATTGATTAAATAATAAACCAAGTGACTAATAAGAGCTTATTACTTATTGATTATTATTGATAAAGATAAGCAAATAATTTGTTGAATAATGGGCTAACATTTTATTCTCAATATACTAAACTAGATAACATTATTTTAATGAATTAGAAACTATTGGGTTTTTATTATGCAATGGCGAAATAACACGTCTCGCTACGGGCACTTGTCACTCATTTTACACTGGGGGTCCGCACTTACCGTTTACGGTATGTTTGCTTTAGGGTTATGGATGGTTACGCTCGGCTATTATGATAGTTGGTATCATTCAGCTCCTGAAATACATAAAAGTATCGGTATTCTTTTATTTATTGTTCTGATCTTGCGTGTGATATGGCGTTGGATGTCGCCTCCGCCTAAAGCATTATCAAGTTACAGTAAATTCACTCGCATTAGTGCTCATATCGCACATATGCTCTTATATTTCATTTTATTTTCTATTCTCATTAGTGGGTATTTAATCTCCCACTGCTGATGGTCAAGCGATATCTGTTTTTGATTGGTTTTCTGTACCCGCTATTTTTTACAGGCGAAGCCGAACAAGCAGATTTAGCTGGTGACGTTCATCTTTATTTAGCATGGTCAGTGGTTTTGTTATCACTATTACATGCAGCTGGAGCCTTAAAGCATCATTTTATTGATAAAGATGTGACGTTAAAACGCATGCTAGGAATGCGAACTAAATAATTAAACTGATAGAACAAGATTATGGAGATAACCATGTTTAAGAAAGCTTTATTGGGTTTAACAGCAGGTGCGTTGTTATTTAATGCGAGTACTACTTTAGCTGCAGATTATGCTATTGATAAACAAGGCCAGCATGCATTTGTACAGTTTCGTATTCAACATTTAGGTTATAGCTGGTTATATGGCACCTTTAAAGATTTTGATGGTACTTTCAGTTATGACAAAGAAGATCCATCTAAAGATAAAGTTGATGTTGTGATTAAAACGGGAAGTTTAGACACAAATCATGCTGAACGTGATAAACATTTACGTAGTGCTGATTTCTTTAACGTGAGCAAATATCCTGAAGCACGATTTGTATCAACCAAAGTCACTCGTGAAGGTGAGCATTATGTGGTAGTCGGTGATTTAACATTAAATGGTGTGACGAAACCTATATCATTAAATGCAAAATTAATTGGTGAAGGCACTGATCCTTGGAAAGGTTACCGTGCTGGTTTTGAAGCGACAGGTAAAGTAAATCTGAAAGAGTTTAATTTTAAATCAGACTTAGGACCAAAATCACAAGAAGCAGAATTAATAATCTCTGTTGAAGGTGTTAAAAAGGCTTAATTAAATGCTTTTTGTAGGGAAATAAAATTCCTGGTTATCTAGATGATTGATAAACCGATACCTTAGTGTATCGGTTTTTTTATGCGCAATTAAGATGAGTTGTTTTATACTTAGGTAACAGTTCTTATTTTCTAATCGAGTTAATCAAGAGCTATATATCAATTTATCTGTTTTATTTAAAAGCAAAAAATAAAAAAGAGGAATTTTCGCCATCTCATCCATTTATTTAACAGGAAAAGAGTCAATAATGAAAAAATTACGCCATACTTTTTTGGGCACTCTACTTATCTCTGGTTTTTTAACAACAGGAGTGACAGAGGTTAATGCATGTACTCGACTTGTCTATTTAGGCGATAATAATCAAATTATTACAGCTCGTTCAATGGACTGGAAATATGACATAGGAACAAACTTATGGATATTCCCACAAGGTATGCAACGTTCAGGTGAAGCGGGTGATAATTCCATTAAATGGACATCTAAATATGGAAGTGTTGTTGCATCTGGTTACGATATTTCAACAACAGATGGGATGAATGAAAAGGGATTGGTTGCTAATTTATTGTGGTTGGCGGAATCTGATTATCCTGCTTATACCAAAGAAAAACCCGCTATTTCGATTTCAGCATGGGCTCAGTATGTGCTAGATAATTTTGCTACCGTAGAAGACGCCGTGACAGCATTAGAAAGTGAACCTTTTATTGTATTAACGGATAAAGTACCAGGGCAGGACAGAATGGCGACGTTACATCTTTCTCTTTCTGATGCCTCTGGTGATAGTGCTATTATTGAATATATTAACGGCAAGCAAGTGATTCATCATAGTAAAGAGTATCAAGTAATGACGAACTCGCCCATTTTTTCAGAGCAATTAGCATTAAATAGTTATTGGCAACAAATTGGTGGAACTGTGATGTTGCCAGGAACAAATCGTGCATCAGATCGTTTTACCAGAGCTTCTTTTTATGTGAATGCCATTCCTAAGGCACAATCGAGTAAAAAATCGCTTGCCAGTGTCTTTGGCGTGATCAGAAATGTTTCTGTTCCCTATGGATTAAGTACTATTGAATCACCTGAAATTTCATCTACACGCTGGAGAACGGTTGCTGATCATAAAAACCAACTATATTTTTTCGAATCAGCATTATCACCGAATACCTTTTGGGTTAATTTAAAGGAAATTGATTTTTCAAAAGAGAGCGGGAAAGTTATGACCTTAGTATTAGGTGAAGAACAATCAATCATTTATTCCGCTAATGCGACAAGCCATTTTAAACCCGCAGAACCTTTTAAATTTCAAGGATTAGATAATATTCCTTTAAATAACTAGTTGAGTATTCACGATACCTAATATGAAATTATCCGTAATACTAAATGTGATAGAGACATCTAAAGTGACAAGAAAGATGATGTCTTTATTACTTATCTTAAATGGTATGTTTATCATTTACTCAATTCTGTTATCTCGTGGTATTTATCTGAATTGGGAAATTCATGGCTTTTCTGCGTGGCTTAAATCATTAGGGGTATTAAAATTACTAGATATCCCTAAGGTGATGCTAGCTTGTGCGTTAATTTTGCTCTCAATATTTATGTATTTAGGCGCAAGGATTGCGTGGTGTGTGTCTCTTATCTTATTAGCTACCATTGTTTTTCTTGATGTTGCGGTTTATCAGCAAATTGGTTTTCAGGCTTATTTTTCTTTTGCTTTGGCGATTGGATTATTAATAAGTTGGCGTGCCTTTCCGCATCATAGTTTAACTAGTGCTGGCTTTGTGGCTTTTATCTGTACCCTTTCTTTACTGTTATTCTCAATGTTGGGAAGCCTCTATATTGGGGACGAGTTCAAACCTCATATTACAACGTTAATGGATGCATTTTATTTTTCTATTGTCTGCATGACGACATTAGGATTTGGCGATATTGTGCCAATTAGTACAAATGCCCGTATTTTTACATTAACTGTTGTTATCTTAGGAATAACTGTTTTTACTACATCTATTGTGTATGTGATGGGGTTTCTTGCCCGAGGGACTCGCGATATTGTTAAGAAAAGGATCGCTAAAATGCATAATCATTTTATTATTATTGGATCTTCGGCACTGGCTTCACAATTAGAAAAAGGATTAAGAGAGCAAGGAAAACCAGTTATTGCGATTTGTACTGATAAAAGTAAAGCTGTCTATGATGCGCAAGCTAATATTATTGAAGGTGATCCAACTAACCTTAAAACGTTGCAATCCGCTAATATTGCTAAAGCCAATTGGGTAGCAACTTTATCTGAAAGTGATGCTGAAAATACGTTTATCTTACTTACTATCCAAGAGTGCTCTAATGTCGATGCCAAGTTAATTACTATTATTAATCAAGATGAAAATAGAGATAAGATCAGTCGATTACGTCCTGATATGCTGTTTTCTTTAGCGTCGTTAGGTAAAGAAATTATGATGAAAGTTTTATGTGGTGAATCTATTTCTTCATCAGATGTGACGAATTTGCTTTTAAATAAATATTTAAAATCATAATTTTGAGCAGAGTATCTTTACGAACGATAATGATTGCCATAAGATGTATTTAAAATGCATCTTAATTGAGGTTGGATTATGGAACTTGTTAGTTATAAAACAATGCCAGAGTGGACACGAACATCAATTCCTTTAGCGTTATTAGAACGTCACAATACAAAGGAAGGTACTTATGCTCAAATGCGTGTCCTACAAGGGAATATGACATTTGTCGTATTTAATGAGGATGGTTCACAAATTTCGGTGGACTGTGATACAGAAAATCAACCCCCTTTAATCCAACCTCAACAGTGGCATAAAATTGATAAAGCGAGTGATGATGTACGTTGCCAACTGTCGTTTTTATGTGCGCCAGAAGATAAACTCTTTAAAGAAAATGACTTGTCACTACCGCATTCTGAAGTGCGCTATATGGCAACATTAACTCACCCTTGTAAGGTCTTGGATTTAGGTGCAGGGCGTGGGCGAAATAGTTTTTATTTGGCGTCTCAAGGGTATGATGTCACGGCATTAGATATTAATGCCTCTCATATTGAGGCGATTGAAAGCGTTAAAACTAAAACAGCTTTGTCAGTAAAAAGTGGTTTATACGATATCAATGAAGCTTCACTGACTGAAAAATACGACATTATTATTTCAACTGTTGTGTTGATGTTTTGTCAACGAGAACGTATTGCAACTATTATTAAAAACATGCAAGCATGTACCAATAATAATGGTATTAATGTGATTGTTTGCCCAGTTGAAACAGAAAATAGTGATCCTGCTGAAATTCCATTTAAGACCTTTTTACGCCAAGGAGAATTAGCGGATTACTATAAAGACTGGGAAATCATCAAATATAATGAAAATCCGGGTCATTTACATAAAACCGATGCCAATGGTAATCGTATTGCTTTGAATTTTGCGACGTTAATTGCCCGTAAAAAATAATTCAATTCATATCATTTATTTTTAAATACCCCAATTTAGTTGGGGTATTTTTTTATCTGTTTGAGCACGTTTATTGTTGTAGTGATTTAGTATTTTTTATGTCATTAACTTGGTCTGTTTGTTCTTTTGCTTCAGACTTTTGTAAAATGCGTTCTAATAAAAACGGTGTAGATAGGGCGGCCACCTAATAGCTGTGCCAACATAGTAGCACCCAAGCAGGTGATTATCATAGGCAGGATAAGCTGATAATTATCTGTCATTTCTAATACTAAAACTATTCCTGTCAGTGGCGCTCTTACCGTTGCAGCGAATAAAGCACCCATACCGGCAATGGCAAAAGTACCGATTTGAATTTGATAATCAGGAAAAAGTAATGTTGCCATTAATCCGAATGCACTACCAAATAGAGTACCTAATGCGAGAGTGGGGGCAAATATGCCACCAGGGGCGCCAGATGCAAAGCTAATAATGGATGTGATAGTTCGTAAAATAAAGAAAAGTAACACTGCAATAAGTGAATATTGTCCAGTGCTGAGTGCTGGAATAATGCTGAATCCACCGCCAGTAATTTCAGGCATAATTAGTGCTAATAGGCCACAAAGCCCACCAATAATACCTCCGGTTAAAACAAAACGTGAAATTTTATCTTGATAAAAATGCTGAAATTGAGTTTGAAACATAAAAAAGTAATTTACTGAATATGACACCGATAATGCCAAATAGCATACCTAAAACTAAATATAACCAAAGCGTATTGAGTGGGGCGGATGAAAATTTACCAATATGAATCACACCGCCTTCACCATTAAATAAGCGAAAGACAATGCACGACATAATAACACCGATAAAAACTGCTTTAATTGAAATAAGGCTGTATTTAAATTGAGGTCGCATCTCTTCAATAATAAATAAAATACCCGCAAGAGGAGCATTAAAAGCTGCGGTTAACCCAGCGGCTGCACCTGTTGCTAATAATGTGTGGCGTGATTCTTTATCTTTTAAGTGAGAAATGTCATTAACCAATTGGCCAATATTGGCACCCCAATTGAACTGTCGGGCCTTCTCGTCCTAATACCATCCCTGAACCCAATGTTCCAATACTGGCAATGAATTTTACCGGTAATACTCGCCACCAACGAACAGGGCGAATATCTATCATTGCTCCTTCAATTTCAGGGATACCAGAGCCACCTGATTCAGGCGAGAATTTCTTGACTAAATAGTAACCTAACATGGCTAAAATAGAAGAAAAAAGTAATGTGCTAATAGCTAGAATATAAGGATTAGTGAAGGTTTTGACGAGTTCTTCTTGCCTGAAGTTTATAACCCAGCTCACACTTTTTTCAAATAAAACACCCACTAACCCAGCAAGCGAACCGACTATGGCAGACAGTAGCAGGACTTTCAGTGGTGCGAGATTGGTTTCTTGTGCTTTTCTGAATAAATTAAAACGTCGTTCATTTTGGCTATTTTGGATAGATTTACGGTTATGCATAACTTTGATTTATGTATTGTAACAATGAACATAATGATAGCGTAATTTTGTATTGAAGTGATATTTCTCACATAACGTAATCAATTTTAGAGTTAGTCGTTTTTTTTTCTAGCATATTTCCACTTTTTCATCTTTAGTGTAATTGATAACAAAAAATACATATTTATATAACATTTGGACGAGAAAGGGTAACTTATGGATTTCATCACGAATATATTAAGTGCTATAAATGGCGTGGTATGGGGAGTACCGATGCTTGTCGGTATTCTTGGTATTGGTCTTTTTATGCAGTTCCGGCTCGGTTTTTTACCTATACGAAAATTGGGTACAGGGTTTAAGCTTCTATTTGAAAAAAATGATAAAAGAGGTGAAGGACAAATATCGCCCTTTAATGCCCTGATGACTGCACTTTCTGCAACAATCGGAACAGGTAATATAGCTGGTGTTGCAACAGCTGTTGTATTAGGTGGTCCCGGCGCGTTGTTTTGGATGTGGATGACGGCATTAGTGGGGATGGCAACGAAGTATTCAGAGGCCGTATTAGCAGTACGTTTTCGTGAAGTTGATAAATACGGAAACTATGTTGGTGGCCCAATGTATTATATCAAAAATGGTTTGGGTAAAAATTGGATTTGGTTAGGTACACTGTTCGCTATTTTTGGTAGTTTTGCTGGCTTCGGTATTGGTAATACAGTACAAGCTAACTCTGTCGCGGATGTATTACAGAGTAATTTTGGTATTTCAACCACGATTACCGCTATTGTGTTAGTTGTCTTAGTCGGAGCGGTGTTAATTGGGGGAATTAAACGTATTGCTGATGTTGCAGGTAAATTAGTTCCAATTATGACTGTCGGTTATTTTGGTGCAGGTATTGTGGTTTTAGCACTCAACGTGACAGCCATTCCTGATGCCATTGTTCTTATTGTTAAATCAGCATTTACACCAATTGCTGCTCAAGGTGGATTCGCTGGTGCCGCGGTTTGGGCTGCTATCCGTTTCGGTGTCGCGCGTGGTGTTTTCTCTAATGAAGCTGGATTGGGTAGTGCACCGATTGCACACGCAACGGCAAAAACACAAAACCCTGTTCGCCAAGGTTTGATTGCGATGTTGGGAACTTTTATCGATACCATTATAGTGTGTTCAGTTACAGGCTTAACCATAATTATTACTGGCCAATGGTTAACCGGGCAAAGCGGGGCATAACTGCGGCTTCATTCTCTGCTGCTATTCCTGGCGGTAACTACATTGTGGCGATTGCATTAGCTATTTTTGCATTCACTACGATTTTAGGATGGAGTTTTTACGGTGAAAAATGTGTGCAATATCTTTTTGGGCCTAAAGCGATTATGCCATTTCGTGTTGCATGGCTGATTGCGTTACCCGTGGGGGCTACACAATCGTTAGAGTTTGTGTGGTTACTAGCCGATACTCTTAATGCAATGATGGCTATTCCTAACTTAATTGCATTAGCCTTATTAAGCCCTGTTGTTTATCGCTTAACAAAAGATCATATAAAAGATGTTAACGCCGATCATATTGGGTTAGATAAAGAAACTGATGCAGTGAGCAAAAAAAAAGCTGAAGTAGAGTAACTCGTTCTTACTTATTGGCTAACAACACAACATAAAACCGCATGCTTTATAGAGAGAAGTATGCGGTTTTTTAGGATCACAACTTGAAATATGACGGGTATAGATAATAAAAAGCCTTCTGGGGAGAAGGCGAAGAGATGAGTATAGATATTATATTTATAAGAATTTAGAAAAAAGAGAAAATTTATTCTTTCATACTGATGAAGATGTTTTTCACTTGACTATAAGCATCTAGCATCATTTTGTGTGTTTCACGACCTAAACCTGACTTCTTGTAGCCTCCAAATGGAGCATGGGCAGGGAGTTCGTGATAAGTGTTAACCCACATACGGCCTGTTCTTACCGCTTTTGCAACACGTAAAGCACGGTTAATATCTTGCGTCCAAACACCGCCACCGAGACCATATTCAGAGTCATTAGCCATTTCGATTACTTCATCTTCGTTATCGAATGGAATAACACACAATACAGGTCCAAAAATTTCTTCGCGAGCAACACGCATTTGGTTAGTTGCATTGATGATAATGGTCGGACGAACAAAGAAGCCGTCGTCGTAACCTTCACCTGTAATGCGTTCACCTCCTGTTAAAACGGTGGCACCTTCTTTCTTCGCGAGTTCAATATAGCCTAAGATAGTATCCATTTGATCTTGGCTAACTTGTGTACCCATTTGCGTATTAGGATCAAGCGGATCACCAACACGAATACTCTCAAATTCAGTTTTTAATGCTTTCAGAAATTCATCATGGATATCTTTATGTAAGAACAGACGTGAACCTGATTCACACGCTTGTCCTTGGTTCATTAATATTGCCAATGCTGAATATTTGACTGCTTTTTTCATATTTGCATCAGGGAATACGATATTGGCTGATTTACCGCCTAATTCCAATGTCGCAGGAACCATTTTTTTCGCAGCCGCTTCTGCCACGGTATAACCCACATTGGTAGAACCTGTAAATGCAAGTTTATCAATATCTTCGTGTTCTAAAATAGCTTGTCCTACAACAGAACCACGTCCTGTAACAATATTAATCACACCTGCCGGTAATATTTCATTTAAAATACGACCTAGCTCTAATAATGAAAGGGAAGTCAATGTTGCTGGGTTAATCACAACAGTATCACCTGCTGCAATGGCTGGTGCTAATTTCCATGCTGCCATTAATAGTGGGAAGTTCCATGGAATAATTTGTCCTACAACACCAATCGGTTCACGAATAACAAGACTAATGGTATTTTCGTCTAGGACGGCACTTTCATCGGTATGAGAGCGTATCACGCCTGCAAAATATCGAAAATGGTCAATAGAGGCAGGTAAATCGATGTTTTTCGACTCATTGAGTGGCTTACCATTATCTAATGATTCAATCCAAGCAAAGCGTTCTTGTTCTTGCTCTAAGCGATCTGCAATTTTTAATAAGAGGGCTTGGCGTTCTGCTGGAGAAGTTTTCCTCCATGTTTTGAATGCGTTACGTGCAGCCGTGACTGCACGGTTGACATCTTCTGCACTTCCAGATTGGTATTCACTTAATAATTCACCGGTTGCAGGGCTATAGGTTTTGGTTGTTTTTTGTGATGTGCTAGTTACCCATTCTCCACCAATTAGCATTTTGTAGCTTTCTAGAGGACGAAATTCTGATGGAACATTATTTAATTTAATCATTTTTAATCTCCAATGTAGGGGTGAGTATCATTTAAATTTATAGTTTCATTTTGTAATACTCGTGCTAATAACATATATCAAATGAAATAATTTGATTAGCTATTGATGCAATAGGTGATATTAACGATAAAAAATAGTAATGAATATTACTGATTTAACAAAAATGAATAAACTTAATCGTTTCATCTCTCAGCTTTTATATGATTAAACAAAAAACACCCATCAGTTATTCTTAAATATTCTTTCTTATTTACTCATTAACGATGTAATGCGATTAATCAATTTGTTTAAAAAAAAGGTTTTAGATTTATGTGAAATCAAAAGATAAAAAAAGAGATATTGAAAGATTTGCTAGAAATTGCGTTAGATCAAACAACATTTAAATTGTTCAATATTGCACTTTCGCTCTTATAAAAATGGCGTATTCTTATGTTGCATCTGTAATGCAACTTATAAAAATAAAGCGTTATCTCTTATTAGAAGGAATACGATATGTATTGTGTGCAATGTGAACAAACAATGAAAACGCCTGTAGGTAATGGTTGTGCCTATGCGCAAGGTATGTGTGGTAAAACAGCAGAAACTTCAGATCTTCAAGATTTACTGGTTGCAGTATTAGAAGGACTTTCAGCGTGGGCATTAGCAGCACGTAGTGTTGGTATTATTGATCATGATGTTGATAGCTTTGCGCCTCGCGCTTTTTTCTCTACGTTAACCAACGTCAACTTCGATTCTGATCGCATTGTCGGTTATGCGAAAGAAGCTATCTATTTCCGTGAAAGTTTGAAATCTCGTACTGTAGCGAAAAATGCCGCAATTCAAGTCACTAATCCAAGAGCTGAAATTCAATTAGCAGGTAACGATTTAGACAGTTTACAAAAACAAGCCCAGCTTTTTGCCTTAAATGGTGATAAAGCACAAATCGGTGATGATCTTCATGGCTTACGTATGCTGTGTTTGTATGGTTTAAAAGGGGCTGCTGCTTATATGGAGCATGCGCATGTTTTAGGTCAATACGATAATGAGATTTATGCAGAATATCACCGTTATATGGCGTGGTTAGGAACGGATCCTGCTGATATGAATGAATTGTTAGAAAATGCGATGGGCATTGGCCAAATGAACTTCCGCATTATGGCGATTCTGGATAAAGGCGAAACTCAAGCTTACGGTAACCCAACGCCAGTTACTGTTAATGTGCGTCCTGTTGCGGGTAAAGCAATATTAATTTCAGGCCATGATCTGAAAGATTTACAAATGCTACTTGAGCAAACGGAAGGTAAAGGGATCAACGTTTATACTCATGGTGAAATGTTACCAGCTCATGGCTATCCAGAACTTAAAAAATATAAACACTTAGTGGGTAACTATGGTAGTGGCTGGCAGAATCAGCAAATCGAATTTGCGAAATTCCCCGGCCCTGTACTAATGACATCAAACTGTATTATTGATCCTAATGTCGGTAATTATGGCGATCGTATTTGGACTCGCAGTATTGTTGGTTGGCCGGGTGTAAAACACATCACTGGCGATGATTTCTCTGAAATGATTGAACAAGCACAATCATTAGAAGGTTTCCCATACAATGAAATTGAGCATTTAATTACTGTCGGTTTCGGTCGTGAAACACTATTAAATGCTGCTGATACTGTGATCGATTTAGTCTCACAGAAAAAATTACGTCATGTTTTCTTGGTTGGTGGTTGTGATGGTAGCCGTGGTGAACGTAGTTATTACACTGATTTAGCAAGAGAAATTCCACAAGATTGTTTAATCATGACCTTAGCTTGTGGTAAATATCGTTTTAATAAATTAGATTTTGGTACTTTAGAAGGGTTACCACGCTTACTTGATGTGGGTCAGTGTAATGATGCTTATTCTGCGATTATGCTAGCTGTTAATCTAGCTGAAAAATTAGGTTGTGGTGTCAATGATTTACCACTGTCCTTAATTTTGTCGTGGTTTGAGCAAAAAGCGATTGTTATTTTATTAACTCTGCTTTCATTAGGCGTAAAAAATATTTATACCGGTCCTACAGCCCCTGCGTTCTTAACAGACAATTTGCTTGCGGTTTTAAATGAGAAATTCGGTATGCGCTCAATCACTACACCAGAACAAGATCTTAAAGAGATCCTGTCAGCTTAATCGTTTAATTCATCATCATTGCCGAAGCCTGAGGGCTTCGGTAAGGAATAAATATCCATGACGATGCCTAGTTCCCTTTGCCCTAATCGTATGCAAGTTCACTCAATTGTTCAGGAAACCCCTGAAGTGTGGACACTAAATTTAATTAATCATGACTTTTATTCATATAAACCAGGCCAATTTGCGTTGGTGAGTATTAATAATAGTGATGAAGTAATGCGAGCTTATACTATTTCATCTTCGCCAGGGCTAAGCCCTTTTGTCACTTTAACTGTTCGCCGCTTAGAAAATGGCGTCGGTTCGGGTTGGTTAACATCACAAGTAAAACCGGGTGATTATCTTTGGTTATCTGATGCACAAGGTGAATTTACATGTGCAGGTAAAGAAGATGCCCGCTATTTAATGTTAGCCGCAGGGTGTGGTGTTACCCCTGTGATGTCAATGACACGCTGGTTGCTTAACAATCAACCTAAAGCGAATATCACCGTTATTTTTAATATTCGTGAGCAAAGTCAGTTTATCTTTGAGAAAGAGTGGATCGAATTAGCCAATGCGTATCCCTATAATCTCAATTTTATTATGATGCCTAAATTACCTGACAATAAAGGGATCTTTAGTGGTCGTATTTCTCAAGAAAAATTAGCTGTATTAGTCCCTGATATTGCGAGTCGCATTGTTATGTGTTGTGGCCCAAATAGTTATATGGAAGACACTGGACGTTTTGCAAGAAATCTTGGTGTACCTGCTGAGAATATCTTTATGGAACGTTTTGGTGATGAACCCGTTTGTGTTGATGAAAATGAACAATTAACCATGACTATTCGTCATCCATTATCGCAAATTAAAGTTCCTGTTGGTGTCACTTTGTTAACGGCAATGGAAGAGAATAAAGTACCCGTTTTTGCTGCTTGTCGTGCAGGTGTTTGTGGCAGTTGTAAAACGAGAATTGTTAGTGGTGATTATGATGTTTCCAGCACCAGTACATTAACGCCTGAAGAGATTGCGCAAGGTTATGTGTTAGCGTGTAGTTGCCGTTTAAAAGGTGATGTTGAGCTAGCATAATCGCTTTTTATTAAACTCTTTCCTTCTATTCTTCTATTTTTTGCCCTGTTAATTTATTAACGGGGTTTTTTATGTCTATTCTTCCCATTAAATGTGGCATTAATCTGGAAAATACCCCCCTTTATTTTAATTTAAACTCCATTTTTATTTATTCAGAATAATAAGAATATTGAAATGGGAGAGTTAATAAAAATATATTTTAATCAGTGTGGAGTTTCCTTATAAACATTCTGCTATTATTTAAACCATTGATTGGGTAAGGGGGGATATATGAAAAAATTGTTAGTTATTTGTTTATTTAGTGTCATGTTATCTGGCTGTGAAAAACCTCAACAAACCCTTGATGGCTCTAATGTAGAGTCATTACGTATGTCAATTGTTGAAATGCGTAATTCTCTCCCCCTCGATGAGCAAGCGCGTTTTGACGAAGCAATAGAGTTGGCTATTCTTAATGATATTAATTTTAATGATTTAGTGATTGCGGGGCGTCATAAGAATGGCGATATGATCACCCGCAAAATGTGCCAATCATTAGATGGTAAAACAGTAAAAGAGATATTTTCACAGGCAGAAGAAATAAGAGTGCAAAAATTAGCATTTAAATAATCAATTAATAAACAGATTATCTCTGATTATGCGATTTTCACTTTCGTAGAAGAGGTTTATTTCTTTTTTATATATTAATTCCAAATGGAATTATATTATTTAGTTGTATGATGAATATTCTTGGCGTCATTTTCAATAGAACTTAAACAAAATCGTTATCGTGCTTTCCATTATAGTGTGAGTGGTTATAATGCGCGCCGCATTCGCAAGAAAATGGCAGTATCTCGTTAGGCGAGGCTCCTATACAAACACAGGTTACTGATCTGACGACGTCGAGAGACGCCCAAGATTAGGACAGGATATATCGACCGAAGGTATATCCCCATGTAACTTCCAGTATTCATCGGATACGTTGTATAGTGCTAAAACCGAGACGTGTAGATAGCTTTTGCATTCTCGCTTCTGGTTTCGCCCCTATGGAGAACTGATTTGCTAAACACAAACAGTAATAGGGAACCACAAAATGACTTTCAATACTCAAAACAAAATGGATGCCGTCTTAGTTGCAGATGCATCCTTAAATACACCACAAAATAATTCCACTCAAGACCAATATCATCGTTTAAAAGACGATGCAACTGTTAGTGCGTATATGAGCCAGTCTTATATTGCGGTTTCAGTTGCAGATTCGGTTGAAAATGTAAAAAACCAACTGGTTAATGATTTAAAAGATGAATTAATTCCAACCTATCTCTATGTTGTTGATAAAGATAATTATCTTAATGGAATTTTACCTGTTAAATCATTATTAACCGCGACAAATGATCTGTTTGTGTCTGATGTTATGCGTCAAACTTTTTTCTCTGTATCACCTGAACAGAATCGACATGATGTGTATCAATTGATTAGCCATAGCGGTTTAGACAGTGTACCTGTGATGCATTTTGGAAAATTAGTGGGTGTGTTACGTCCTCAAGATATTGCGGAATTGATTGAAGATGAAAATACCCTTGATGCACAGATGCAAGGGGCAACGTCACCATTAGAGCAGCCTTATTTAGAAACCAGTCCAGTAACATTATGGCGTAAACGTGTTGTATGGTTATTGATGCTGTTTGTGGCAGAAGCGTATACCAGTACGGTATTACATGCTTTTGAAGATAGACTAGAAGCCGCTATTTCATTGGCATTCTTTATTCCATTACTGATTGGTACTGGGGGAAATAGCGGAACACAAATTACCTCAACGCTTGTTCGTGCGATGGCGTTAGGTGAAGTGAGCTTACGCAATGTGTGGTCTGTTTTAAGAAAAGAGATAACAACATCTATCATGGTTGCGTTAACCATGGGGATCGCGGGTTTTGTCCGAGCTTGGTTCTTAGGTGTTGGAATGGAAGTGATGATTGTTGTTGGATTAACGCTTATTTCAATCACTGTTTGGAGTGCTATTGTTTCATCTGTTATTCCAATGGTATTAAAGCGTTTAGGTATTGATCCAGCCGTTGTATCAGCACCGTTTATCGCAACGTTAATTGATGGTACAGGTCTTATTATTTACTTTGAAATTGCATCTCATGTGATGAGCGAGTTTGCTTAAGACGAATTAACCTATTCTTTTTAAGATCAAGCCGATGTGATTTAACCAATACATCGGCTTAATTTTTATCAATTGGCTTTAATCTTCTATAAATTGCAAAATAGCCTGACAATGGCGACAACGGTACTGTGTTTCCCCACGTAATACCTTGTTATGACGACGAATGGTGAGTTGATGCCCTTCTTCACAATGACAAGCATAGGGAAAGGTTTTGGGTTTAACGGCTGTAACATCAAAATGATGAGTACGTTTAGCTGAAACTTGTAATACTGTTTCCATCATCCACTTCCACTCTTTTCCATGAGGTGCTACACGACCGAAATGGCGACTAACTAGTAAATGCGCTAATTCATGAGGAATAACTTCTTCAATAAAATTCTGTTTATTTTCAATCAATAATGTAGGATTAATACGGATTTCCCAATTTGCATAATAGGCACTGCCTGCAATAGTTCCTCTCTGATTATAATGTAGAGTAGGTTCTGGGTAATTTGTATTAAGATAAAGATTCGCCTGCTGCAATTTTTCACGCAGTGTTCGCATAACGCTTTGCACTAAGGCGATGGGGACTCTTACCGTTTTCATGTCACAGAGCATATAGCGCCTTATACAAACACGCAATAAAAAGAAAACTTGCACAATATATAAATTAACATATTATTAAAAAGTATATTGATTATGGAGTTTACCATGACACAACGAGTTCAACCTGATTTATTAGATGCAATGAAACTGGCAGCCAATGAAGCGTCTAGCATACTTAAGACCTTAGGAAATGGCGATCGCCTCTTGTTATTGTGTCAACTAAGTCAGGGCGAAAAAAGTGTGAGTGAATTAGAAGAGAGTTTAGGGATCCGTCAGCCTACGCTTTCTCAACAGCTGACTGTTTTACGCAATGAAGGATTAGTGAATACTCGTCGTGATGGGAAACGTATCTTCTATTCTATTGCTGATGAAAAAGTATTAGTGCTTCTCAATACGCTTTATCAGCTTTATTGCCCTATAGCAGGTTAAGTTATGAATATAGATTGGGTTCACTTTACGCCTTTAAGTGCGGCAATTGGTGGGCTTATGATAGGTGCAGCCGCCGCTATTTTATTGTTATTTAATGGTCGCATCGCCGGAATAAGCGGTATTTTAGGCGGGGTTTTAACAACAAAACAACAGGGGAATGGTTGGCGTTGGGCATTTTTACTTGGCATGTTAATCGCGCCCACACTCTTTTATTTTTTTGATAAGCCTTTAGCGCCAGTGATTGAAACATCACCTTGGATGTTAATTATTGCTGGTGTACTGGTGGGAGTTGGTACACGTTTAGGGAATGGTTGCACTAGCGGTCATGGTATTTGTGGATTAGCACGATTATCACACCGTTCTATAGTGGCAGTTTTAATCTTTATGGTGATGGCATTTATCACCGTTTATATTCAGCGTCATGTGATAGGAGGCTAAAAAAATGACAAAGCTTGTTGCTTTTTTTTTGTGGTCTTCTATTCAGTGCAGGATTGATTGTTGGTGGAATGAGCAATCCGCAAAAAATCTTAGGATTTTTAGATATTACTGGAAATTGGGATCCTTCTTTATTGATAATTATGGGCGCTGGACTGGTTGTCAGTGTTATTGGCTACCAATTAACACGCCATAGACAACAAAGCGTATTAGCGTGCCCTTTGAATATTCCAACGAATAAAGCTATTGATAAACCATTAGTGTTAGGCAGTGTACTATTTGGTATTGGTTGGGGATTAGCAGGGATTTGCCCTGGTCCTAGTTTAGTATTAGCGGGGGCTGGATTTTATCAAGGTATTTTATTTGTTCTTGCCATGATTGCTGGGTGGTTATTAGTCGGACTTTTGCATAAAGCACCGTAATGATAATTTAATATCGTAATCGCAGTATTCGCGAAAAAGTTAAACGGGAAGCCTAGTGCCTCCCGTTTGTGTCTTACTATTTGAATATTATTTAAAGTCAGCGTAAGGAATAAGTGGATTAGGAGGTAAATCTAAATCTCCGTTCCAGCCATCAAACGAATAGCGTAAATACATTAATGCATGGCTTGGGGTATAGTTTTTAGCTTGTTGAATATCGATAGCTGCACCAATAAACCAGTGTGGTGTAATACGATGTTCAACTAATGCTCTTGCGGTATAACCAAAGCCAGTACTGGAGTCACCATCATCAACCTCATTATGTTCTTGATAATAAAGCCTCATCATTTCTTCTCGAACTTCAGGGCTAAGTTCATTCATATAGCGATTAAATTTATCGACGGAGACGAGATTGTGTAAGGGATAGCGTTTTCTGTCATCAGTTTGAGAGTATGACCAAGAAACGGATCCTGATAACTCCCAAGACCAATCTTCAGTGCGTTCACGATAATTAATAGGGATCCCTAAAGAAACATATTTTTGAGGACTATAATAGCCACCTTGACCTAAGGTATAGCCACTTAAATCTTTATCGTAATGCCAGAGCATTGAACTTAATCCAATGGAAACTAGACGGTTATTTTCATTGATTACTTTATAATAGTAGCCCCCCATTCCTCGAAGACTACTATTATCTTCAACATTTTTTCCCGTCAATTTATCGACAGAAACCTCGCCCCAATAACCGTCTTTTCCACCTAAATCATAGCTTCCACTTAAACGAACACCGGTTCTTCTAACTCCGCCCCATGTTTTATTTGTCCAAATATCTCGTTGACCACCAAAAGCAAGCAAAGAGCTATTAACTGGGCGGCGGTGAACATCAAGTGTCCAACCCACATTAAAAAGATCATAGCTATAGGCAATTCTACCGACCCAATCAGTGACTTCAAAACCTAATGGTGTTGTTCCCAGATCCCATTGCCATTGTTCATTTTCCCAACCAATTGCAGGGCTGACGCCAAAGGCTTGTTGTGCTAGAGGAGAACAACCGGTACGGTAGCAAGTCCCAAATTTAGAGTCATAAGGTGATGAGCCAAGTTTGCCACTATTGAGGTTGACTAAATCTGCCCGCCAAAAAAAACGGCCATCATAAACAGGATGATCAAGTTGTAACATCGTAGTGTGGGCGCGTAGTTTTGAATAGCCTTCGCTACCACTAGCGCCCCAATAATCATGCTCAAGAGTAAAACGCCATTCTTGTTGACGATAAAGAGAGTGAGTATCAGCTCGTAGACTTCGAGACAGCCAATTATCTTTATCGTCATTACGCATTAATGTCGTGTACTCAATATTATCTTTTGGCAACTTATCTGTGATCCCATCCTTGATCATCGCTTGTTGATAATAATAGTGAGCTTGCTGACGATGTTGGCTATCACGCTGAAAACGGGCAATATCGCGTAATACTAAAGGATCAACACTCTCTGGCTCTTTTTCATTTTGCTGTGTTAAATACGCAAAATAGTGTTGTGATTTTTCTGTATTACCCACCTCTTTTTCTGCATTAGCAACACGTCTAAGAGAATTACTATCAAACTGGTTGGGGGAAAGGGTTTCTATTTTCGCAAGATAGTATTTTGCCTGTATTTTTTTCCCTTGTGCTAAGGCAATATCTGTTGCGCCTAATAATGCTGCTTCGTTGTTAGGTTCTAAATTTAAGGTGGTATGGTAATAACTTAAGGCTTGTTCAACGTTATTTCGCTCTTGAGCCCAATCAGCTAAGAGTAAATAAGTCTGTGCTTTTTGTTCTGGCGAGATGTGAGCAAAAAGGTAATCAACAGCTTGTTGTTCTTGTCCTTTTTCGCGCAAAGATCCCGCGTGTGCTAATGCTTCATCAAAACGTAATTGGCTGTCTAACGCTTTCATGCTTTCACTACGTTGAGATAAGGGAATTTTTTTTAGCGTATCGAGCGCTTGTGTTTCTCGATTTGTTTTGTTCAGGTATAGCGCATAAGCGTAAAGGCGAGATACGTCATTAGGGAGGCGACGATTTAGTTGATTAAAATATTCTTCGGCAATTGGTGCTTGTTGCGTCATTAATAAATCATCAGTAAGACGATAAATATTCCATACATCATTAGGGTAATCTTTAGCGATGGCTTTACGCTTTTCAATTGCACTAAAATATTGCTCGTTATGCTCATCATCGGCCGCTACATCTTGCTTTATACCTGAAATTATATAGCTATAATCTTCTGCTAAATTTTTATATTGTCTTGGCGTTAAATGAGAAATAAATTGTAGTGCTTTTTCATGGGACTGTTGGCGATAAAGTTTCGCTAAACTATGTAAAGTGGCTGGGTGATTGGGGTGATATTTTAATGCCTGTAAATAATAATTTTCAGCTATTTCCAATTGGTGCTGTGCAACAGCAATATCACCTAAGCCAATATAAGGCTCACTCTGATAAGGGCCTAACTTATTGAGTTGGTTGAAATAGCGCTGTGCTAATTCATAATCCCGTTTTAGCAGGGCATCATCTGCTTTTGACAGCAAATACCAATATTGATTAGAGTGCAATATTGCTTGCCATTGACCGCTATTATCATGATTAGGTGCTAATTTCAGCGCCAGAGAAAGATAATAAATTGCAGCGCTACGTTGATCAGCGCGGGAATAGCGTACCCCCAAGGCACCCACAATATCGGCATTATCAGGTTGTTGCCGTACTTTTTCCCTCAATGTAACAAGAGGTAATGACGAGACATCAGATTTGGACTTTATACTTGCCATGGTGCTTGTTGTCGCCATGGTTGTTTGTTGCTGATAAATACTCGCAATTTTTGCATTTTGAGAGTATTGACTGTAAATATGATTAAGTCGGTCTATTTTATCCTTGTGTGAGGATTGCATTAGCACTTGGATATACTCTAGTGCTAAGGTTTCATCAGGTGGTATCCCCTGATAGATTTCATCGTATAAAGTTAAGGCATCATCATAACGCCCAGCGGTACGATAAAGCTGAGCTCTTTGCTGTTTTTGCCGATTTACATCTGTTGTTAATGATAACGTTTTTATTGCACGTTGATATTGCTCTGATTGTGGGAATTGAGTGCCTAATTGAGTAAATAACAGTTGTGCTTTTGCATTGTCTTTTTGTTTTACAGCAAATTGAATTTGCATTAATAGGATATGAGGATCATTGGGTTTAATTAAAGATAAACGATGTAGAGATTGAGCCACCAAAGCTTCATTTCCTGTGGATGTCCCTAATCTCACTTGCTCTTGCAAAAAGGCTTCGGTTGTCTCATTGCCCGCTTGTGTGACAGGCAAAAAGCCTGTCAGCAAAAAGAGGGTAATAATAGACTGTCGATGCGAGTGACCAAAATGCCACATAGCTTAATCCTTAGCCGCTAAACGACGTTGGCTTCTTATTTTCATTGCTCGCCAAATAAGAAGAGAGACAAGAATAATACCGATGATTGCCGCTAAGCCAAGCCATACAGGGTGAGAGGCAAAGACGTACCAAACTTCTTCCCACCAAGGTAAGTAACCGACGTAATAAGTATCACCGACACGTAAGCTATTGACGCCAGATCCTCTGACTAATACTACGGAGCCATGCATTGCATCACGCTTACCACTATCACTGATAGCTTCATTTAATAATTTGTAACCTTGAGTGCTATCAGCTAACAGAGCGACTACGCTACGTTGCGAAAAGAAGGGTGATTGGAATCCAATAATGGCACCCATGGATCCTTTTGAGGTCAATGAAACTCGGCTATCAGAGCGTTTATCTGTAGGTTGATAGCTTGTGTGGCTAAATATGCTGATTTCACGAGAAGGTAATATGATTTCACTGCGTGCCTTATCGATCAATACGTTCATCTGTTTGTCATTATTTAATGCGGGTGGAATGGTTCCTATTAGTAATAGATCCGCATCTCTTTTTTGTACCTCTTCTAATGAGTCTGTTAATGAGACATTAAGAGCAGGATAGCCTGTCTGAGCACCTATATTTCCCATTGATATCAATAAGGTTGATAATTGAGTTGGAGAAGGTTGCTGATTAACAAAAATGAGAGTTTCAGAAAGGTCAGCATAACGACTAAATGGAAAACCTGCGTGGCTATAAACACGTAAATCAGGTAAGGCGATATAATGCCGATAATCGCCTGTAAAATTGAAACTTGATAACTCATCAATAGCAACTGCGTTTGGAACAGGTTGATAAGTAATGCATTGATCTAGTGAACCACCCGGAATTGGGTTGGTGTAATCAAAGGCAAATGTAATTTGGTTACGTTCCCCCAGTTTTACTGCAGGAATATTCAATAAATTCTTATGCTCAATCCAGCCTTGAATAAGCGGTAAATAAGCGATAACAAGGTTATCTTTTTTATCTTTTTCAAGAGGATAAGCTTTAATGAAATGGTCGTTTACTGAGATAGACATACGAGAGTCATCTTGAAATGCAGGTGCGGTATAGCGATAACGCAATTGCATTTGTAATCCCGTATTATTAAACATAAAGAGATCAGGCGGTAAGGTCATATTTAACGTAATCGGATTGGGTGTTAATCCCCGAGATTGCAATTGACCTTCATAATCTTGTAACGTATTAAAATAAATAGGTTTATTTAATTGTACCCATTTTGGAGCATCGTAAGGCTCACGAGGGATTAATGCTTCTACTTCATTAATCGTGACAACATCACCTCTAAAAATAACTTGCCCACGAGCAATACCATTTACAGCCGTGATCAAATCATTATCATCACGTCCCATAATAAGAAGTAACTTAATATAAGGATTAGTTGGATGTGTCAGTATTTCGATGGTTGGCTCTTTAACATCAGGATGCTGTTTTAAAAATGTGGGTTTTTGTTGATTCGTTGCGAAAATAATGCTGTGTTGATTTGGTAACTCATTGTAATAAACAGGATAATTTTGTTGACGCCAATCAACTTGAGTACCAAACCAAGAAGAGAGGATCGCAGCTGCTTTTTGTTGGGTTAAATGAGGTGACTGACTAAACACCATCGGCAGTGTTAACTCACCAAAATCACGGTTATCAAAAAAGGGTTCTGGGAAATACGCTAATTCATTACCTAAACGGAGTGATTGAAAGGTCAGATTTAATTGACTGTTTTTACTCACATCAAGCCAGAGTGTTGTATTCGCTTGGTTTTCACAAATTTCACGATAATGGCCAATAAAAGAGAGTTTTATATGGTTAAAATCTTGAATAAATAAGGGATCAATCGGTATCGTAATTTGATTTTTCTTACCTAAATCTTCTTGTTTTAAGGTAATCACGCCCATCATTTCATCATTCAAATAGACATTAAGATGAGACTCTACTGGAAGTAGTGATGGAGAGGGGGTAAATTCTAAATCAAGAGTTGCCTTTGAAACATATTCATCACTACGCACACCGAATTCTAAATAGCCATCAGGGCTAACACCAGTTAAATGCATGGCGCCATAACTCGGTGCTGCATTTGCAAATTTTAATATCTTCTGACGAGTAGACGACGTGAGCTCACCAGAAGGTAATTGTGTATTTCCAGGCTCTGCTTGAGAAGTAACATCAAGAGCCACTTCAGTTAATGTAACAGATGGTTTTGAAATGGTTGTTTGCACTTCTTGTGTTTCATCTCCATAAACTGAAGAAGTGAGCATAAATAAGGCAAATATGAGAAAACGTTTTTTCATTATTGTTACCCATGATCTTATTGTTTATTAATAAACTCCCAGAAAAGTGAGTTTTTCCTTCAAGATTGATGAAATATTTGTGAAACATTAACGCGTTGAGGGAGTAATGATGAAAGCCACAGTAAAAAGAGACCGAGTAAGCGAAAAGTGGCGTAAATAAAGTAAGGAGCACGCTTTAACAAGGTGTTATAACCTTGCATGCTGATAAAAATAATATTTTTGAGGCTACTTAACGGTTTGTCGGCTGGAAGTTCGTTTTGCCAATCAGCCCAAGTATCAGCCCGCTCAAAAGTACAGGCGGTAAAATCGATCGCTTTTTGCGTTGTCATCTCAAGGAGTTGCAACCCGATGATTTGCCCTTCAATACGTGAAATATTGGCTTTAAATGCATGTTCACGCTGATTTTGAGTGAGCAATAGTGTGATGTTTTCATTTTGAGAAAGTGAAAGTATGACGTTATCAGGCAATAAAATGGCACAGCTATTATCTGAAAAATCATAAAGATAGCAGCGGTAGAGTGCACCATTGTTTAACAACAACATAGCAGGCGCTTTTATTCGAACTCGAGGAAATCGGCGTTGTTGTTTGGTTTCAACAGAAACGGCAATAGCAACACCTAACAAGATAAGGTTATAGCAAACCCATAATAAACACATGACAGTCGCCCAAGCTTCGTCAGGATCGCCTGTTGCAATGCGCCAAAAAGCAAACAAAATTCCCAGTAAATTCAAATTGAAAAAGAGTAAGTAAGGGCGATTAATGTTCCAATCCACAAAACCTTCTTCCATCACTCCACCTTTTTCAGTGACGTTAAATTTGCCTTTATACGGGGAAAATAGTGTGCTTAATACAGGGCGAGTGGTGTACCACGCCAAAATTGTTTCATAGATCTCTCCCCAAAATGAGTGGCGATAGGCACCTTGTAATTTTGAACTTGCCAGAGAAATGTGGATCAAATACGGCACAACATATAAGGCTATAGCGATAGCAGGCGCATAAATGATATAGGCGTGAAAAATAAGAAATGTCAGGGGGGCGAGTAAGAAAATCATACGAGGAATGCCCGAGAAAAAATGCAACATAGCATTTAAATAACAGAGGCGTTGAGGAATGCTTAATCCTTTACCGAAGAGAGGATTATCAAGGCGGAATATTTGTACCATGCCTTTTGCCCACCGAATACGTTGTCCGATATGTGCCGATAATGATTCAGTTGCGAGACCTGCAGCTTGTGGTATGCGAATATAGGCAGATCGCCAGCCATGACGGTGTAAACGTAATGAGGTGTGTGCATCTTCGGTGACTGTTTCAACGGCAATACCACCAATTTCATCTAATGCAGTACGACGTAAAACTGCACACGATCCACAGAAAAAGGTAGCATTCCAAGTATCATTGCCATCTTGAACTAACCCATAAAAGAGTGTGCCTTCATTAGGTGTTTCGCGAAAATTACCTAGATTACGTTCAAAAGGATCGGGGGAGAAAAAATGGTGAGGTGTTTGTACTAAGGCCATTTTTTCATCTTGTAAAAACCATCCCATGGTAAATTGTAAAAATGAACGTGTTGGAATATGGTCACAGTCAAAAATGGCGACAAATTCACCAGAGGCGAGGGATAAAGCATGATTGATATTACCTGCCTTGGCAAAATTGTGTTTTTCTCGTGCGATATAACGAATGCCGACCTCTTGTGCAAACGCCTTAAACTCAGGACGATCACCATCATCAAGCAGATAAATAGTGAGTTTATCTTTAGGCCAATCTAAATTTAAACTGGCATAAATGGTAGGTTTAACGATTTGTAGATCTTCGTTATAGGTAGGAATGAAAATATCAACACTTTGCCATTTTGTAATATCCTCAGGCATAGAAATCGGTTTTCGATGCAGTGGCCAAATACATTGCATAAAACTGAGAAATAGCACACACCATGCGTAAGTTTCAGCAAGTAATAGTAGTAAACCGAAAAAAAGACTAATGTTATCAACCCAGTACAGGGTTGATTGATAACGCCACCAGATATATCGACATGCAATCGTTAGAGCCAACATAATTATGGCAATTGAAGCAAAACGCCCATGAATATCGCGGAGCGCTAAAGCCACTAACCAAAGAACAATCACAAAAACAAATTGAAATGTGAGATCAAAAGGTTGGGTAATACTGAGTAAAATAAAGAAAACAGCCAAAACAGCAATAGCTGAATAAAGCAGATATTGCCAAATGGATGTATTTTTTTTCTTATGCTCAATAAGTTCAATAGCGATAGGTGAAACATGGACAAAGAGTTTTTTGTACAGATTTCTGACATAAGAAATAAATTGTGTTGGTTTTTTCACTAATAATTGCACAAGGTAGTGGCAAATGAGCCAAATGCTTTGTAATAAATAGCGTAGAGGATCGAAAACTTTAGGGCAACGAGGATTGATGTGAGGAAATAACAAACGTTGTTTTCTGGCAATTTTTCGCCAAAAAGGTGATTCCATTCGTAAGAATATCCACATAATGCCCATAAATAGCTCACTAACAATGGTAGCGCTACGAGAGGCACCGTTATGACGATAGAACTTGTAGTATCGAATAAGAATGTGTTGTGGCACCTTCTTTTCTTTTTTTTTTCGTGGCATCGAAAGATGATGGCATTATGGCTGTCCTTCTTTCCTCTCAAATAATGGGAAACACCATTGGGTCAGATGTGTGATTTCTTCCACTAACATGCAATTAGCTTGATAATCATATAAAGGTAAACGTGAGGCACATGCTTCTACTGACGCCTCATCTCGATGAAGAACAATAGGACATAAGGGAAAAGAGGTTGTTTGCCAAAATTGATAAAAGTCTTGGTGAATTTGGCTAGTTGCACGAAATTGATTAATGAGTATGTATTCATTTTTAACAAACTCATGTTGATTCAGACGGATATGGCAGTTGCTTTCAGCCATTGCAACGGTGAAAAAAATAGCTGCTTTTTCTATCCAAGGGGTAAATAACGTATCTTGTGTATGTTGCAAGTCCATTAAAATAATGGCGTCTGGATGCAGTTGAATAAAGGATGATAAAAAATGATTGAAATGCTGTTTTGCTGAAAATGATAACTGCAAGAGTAAATTATCCTTCGTATTAACCAAACCAAACGGTAAAACTTGATAGTGTGGTTGATAGTTAAAAATACACTCCTCTACGGGGGTTTGAGCCAATAATGCCTGACTTAATGGGGGCATTTTTTGTTGTGCAGGGAAATAAAAAGGTAAAATATTTTCAGTACAATTATCAATAATAAGGACTTCTTTGTTTTGTTGATTAAATTGTCGAGCAAGCGTAATTGCCGTGGATGTTGTACCCACTCCGCCTCGTATTCCTTTTAATACAATAAGTGGCATAGTTAGCCTCATTTAGTCATGTAATGAAATGCATTAAGTAATGGCCATCGATAAACAAGCACACTATTTTCCTCTTCTTTATTAATATCCTGATAGTGATAGTTATTTAATGAAAATAATTTTTTTAATTTATCTACATCCTTATTTAGATTATTTTTTTCTATTTTTATATTTGAGTTAATAAAAATTTCATTTTTCATATCAATAATCTCCAGATAAAAGAAAAATAAATTTTATTCCGAATTTTAACTTCCGTTAAAAGAGTGTTTAATTAATTTTTATTGCTGGTTTTTTTTAGGTTTTCATATTTAGGGTATGCTTTAAAAATAATTATTTCAATTACGTAAAAACACATAAAATAGATATTTATTATCTTTTGAATGTGAAGTTAATTGTTGGTTTTGCTTTTCGTTTTTTTATTTTTATTTCTTTTATGAAAATAATTAAAAGTAATAGAAAAGGCGCTTTACTGCAAAGTAAGGGGATAAACAATAATTGTAAATTAGTTGTTTATAACAATGTATTAAATTATTTAATTTAAATTCTAGTTATTATATATTGATTTTAATCATTTTTAATAAAATAATCATTAATTGATAATCTCCTGTTGATTATTTATGTTTTTATATCAAGTTATATATTTCTTTATTGTTGTTTATGTTGGTGGCTTGTTGTTAATTGTTATTTATATGTGGTTTATTTTGTTTTTGTTTCGAAATATAAAAATAAGATAACTCTGTGTTTCATTATTTAATGTAAATAATGAGCTGTTTTTAAAAATAGTAGCTATTATATAAATAGAAGCTTGAGTATTTTCTTTTAAATTTGAATTAAACAAGTTGGATTTTATTATTGTATTTATCAGAGAAATAGTGTTCCTCTGTTAGTTTTATTTTTTATTGATTTTTATTTAAGGGGTTTTACTAAGTGGTTAAATAAATATTCTATTATATCTTTATTTAGTAGTTAATTTAATATCAGAGGTAATGAAAAGGCAGATGTGAGTTATCATATAATTGTCGAGTTGGATTTATTTATACTAATAAGTAGGAAATCAAAATGAACAAGTCTAATTCAACCCAGTTCGATTTTTTACATTACTGGCATGGGTTGGGAGCATGGAATTTCTATTTTTTACTAAAGTTTTTTTTCCTTTGGTATGGTTATTTAAATTTTGATGCTTTTAGTAATCTACTTTTTCTCGCATTTTTATTGTTTCCATTACCTAAAAATATTTGGCATAAAATGCGTAATTGGATTGCTATCCCTATTGGGATCATTTTATTTTATCATGATACTTGGTTACCCAGTTTTTCAACAGTATTAGCGCAAGGAGGGCAACTTAAACAGTTTTCGTTTGATTATCTTGTTGAATTAGCGGTTAATTTTATTAATATCAAAATGATAGGTGTCGCCTTTATTTTGCTGGTAGCCTACCTTTTTATTGAACAGTGGATAAGGGTTTCTGTTTTTGTCATTGCGGGAGTGCTGTGGTTAAACATTGGAGGATTCACCCATTTTTCACAAGGTATGGTGCCTGCCGTTTCAGCAAATAGTTTTACCCAAGAAAATGATATTAATCCTGAAAAAATGACTGCATTATCAAATGTCACTGAAGTCTTGCCTGAATCAGTCGAGCCAACTGCTGTTCCTGAAAACACTGTAGACATAGCATCAGTAGGAACCATTTATCCGCCCCAAAAACAGAAGGTCAATAATAAGGTATTGGATGATTGGTTAACACAATTTTATAGCTATGAGAAAAAACGCATAACACCTTTTCCTACACAGTTGTCTACCAATGCCCAACCATTCGATATTTTGATTATTAATATTTGTTCGCTTTCGACTGCGGATGCCGCCGCCGTTGGCTTACAAGAGCACCCTATTTGGGGTAATTTTGATGTGCTATTTAGTCACTTTAATACGGTTTCATCTTATAGTGGCCCTGCATCATTACGATTATTACGATCAAGTTGTGGGCAGGCTCACCATTCTGACTTATACGATCCGGCTGATACACAGTGTTTGTTAATGGATAATTTATCTTCACTCGGTTTTGCGAAGAAATTAGTATTGGATCATAACGGAAAGTTTGGTAACTACCTCAAAGAAATTCAGCAACTCGGTAATCTTAATGTCACTTTGCAAGATCAAGAAAATCTTTCTCATCAAATAACGGCTTTTGATGGTACTAAAATTTATAACGATAAAGAGACATTGATGCGTTGGTTGCAAGGCCGTGAACAATCGAATGAGAGTCGTAGTGTGACGTTTGTGAATTTAGTGTCATTACATGATGGTAATCGTTTTGTGGGGGAAAATAATACGGCTGATTATGGTAAACGCGCCAGCACTTTATTAGATGATTTAGATAACTTTATGAATGAGTTAGATAAAAAAGAAAGAAAAGTGATGGTCGTCATTGTGCCGGAGCATGGCGCCGCTTTACAAGGTGATAAAACACAAATGTCAGGTTTAAGGGACATTCCTAGTCAAAGTATTACTACAGTACCCGTCGGTATTCGGTTTACCGGGATCAAAGATAGAGCACAATTTTATCCACCAGTGATTATTGAAGAGCCAAGTAGCTATTTGGCCTTATCTGAATTTATTTCTCGTAATGTGAATGGTGATGTTTTTAATCAATCCGCTATTGATTGGAATGGATTAGCGAGTGAATTACCGCAAACAGCCAATGTCGCAGAAAATCAAGCTACTGTTGTGGTTGATTATCAAGGTCTGTCTTATATCAAGTTAAATGGTGGTGAGTGGATTAATTATCCTAATTAACCTGTAGCAGAAATAATTTCGTCATAACTCTATGTTCTTGTTTTCTCCTTTTGAGATCCCCGTATTGATTACGGGGCTTTTTTATGGAGTTAGACATAAAACAAAGAGTAATAAAAAAACCACTTCTAAAAAGAGGTGGTTTTATCAAACAATCAATAGCGTGATATTATGGATAGAGATTTATTTTAAACCTGCTGCTTCACGTAAGATTTCTGCTTTATCTGTTGCTTCCCACGGGAATTCAGCACGTCCAAAGTGGCCATAAGCGGCTGTTTTTTGGTAGATAGGATGCAGTAAATCTAACATTTGAATTAATCCATAAGGACGTAAGTCAAAGAATTCACGCACTAACAAGATCAGTTGTGATGTTGGCACTTTTTCTGTACCAAAGGTTTCTACCATAATTGAGGTTGGTTCTGCTACCCCGATCGCGTAAGAAACTTGGATTTCACAACGATCTGCTAAACCAGCAGCCACGATATTTTTAGCAACATAACGAGCGGCATATGCGGCAGAACGGTCTACTTTTGATGGATCTTTACCAGAGAAAGCACCACCACCATGACGTGCCATACCACCGTATGTATCAACAATGATTTTACGTCCCGTTAAACCACAGTCGCCCATTGGACCACCGATAACAAAACGACCCGTTGGGTTGATGAAGTATTTAGTTTGTTCATTTAACCATTCTGTTGGAAGAACCGGTTTAATGATCTCTTCCATCACCGCTTCATGCAGGTCTTTTTGTGAAATATCTTCAGAATGCTGAGTTGATAATACCACGGCATCAATACCGACAACTTTATCGTTGTCATATTGGAAGGTAATTTGGCTTTTCGCATCAGGACGTAACCAAGGTAAAGTGCCACTTTTACGAACTTGTGCTTGGCGCTGAACTAAGCGGTGAGCATAAGTAATTGGTGCAGGCATTAATACGTCAGTTTCATTCGTTGCGTAACCAAACATTAAACCTTGGTCACCGGCGCCTTGTTCTAAAGGATCTGCTCGGTCAACACCTTGGTTGATGTCTGGTGATTGTTTACCAATCGCACTGATAACTGCGCAGGAATTAGCATCAAAGCCCATATCGGAACTGGTATAACCGATTTCACGAACGGTATTACGTGTAATTTCTTCGATATCGACCCAAGCTTTGGTGGTAATTTCTCCGCCTACCATGACCATGCCTGTTTTGACGTAAGTTTCACAGGCAACGCGTGCTTTTGGATCTTGTTCTAAAATAGCATCCAAAACAGCATCAGAAATCTGATCTGCAATTTTATCTGGATGACCTTCTGAGACTGATTCAGAAGTAAATAGGTGTGTAGTCATTATATCTCGTTACCTTAATACAAACGGTTTAAGGATGGATGTTTTAACATCTAGACGTCCATTTTATGACTCTTCTCTCTTTAATTCCAGCTTTTTTTAATCAAATATAGGGATAAAGCAGAATCAAACAGTCAATCTTATTTTTTATTACGCGCTATTTTCTGATGATGAAAAATTAGAAATAAGAAAAAAAAGGTTTTTGTGCATTTTGCTTTTGCATTTTAAGTTAACTACAGGTATAAACTCGCGGTTACTGTGAAATCTGAACACAGTGTAAACCGCAGAATTTCGAATTCTGTTTCTCTGTTAGGGAAATGGCTTATAGGTTTAAGTCATGTGTGGAGTGAATGGGTAATGATCCATTGTCTACAGGTTAATCTTTTCAAAAACCAAAACAGTACTCGCCAATACTATACACGTAGTATATCTAGAGTGATTTCCTCTTTGAGCTCTTTCTCTTTAGAGCGAAGTTGTCTGTTACTTGCCAATAGGTGATTGTGTTAACTCGTTATAAGTTAACTCAAGAACTTTCTACTATTATGTCCTGTGAATAGCTGGATAATCATATAAAAATATAGTGAGTCATTACTTCCAACTGTTATTTATCAGTCGTTTCAGATTTTCAATAAATTATTGACTACTATAGTGACAGGCAAGGTATAAACTCATACTCCCTAAGGAGAATGTCATGAATGATAACATCGCTCGTAAGATGCAGCAGACCTATAATATTGCATATTGGGGTGGCGGTTACTATTTAGCGAATAATCGGGGAAATATTAGCGTTTGCCCTAATCCTGATGTTCCTGATGCCACTTTTGATTTAACTGAATTGGTTAAACGGGTTCAAGAAGAGCAATCCAATCTGCGCTTACCTGCACTTTTTTGCTTTCCTCAAATTTTACAGCATCGCTTACGTTCGATTAATGCGGCGTTTCATCGTGCACGTGAATCTTATGGTTATAAAGGTGACTACTTTTTAGTTTACCCAATTAAAGTTAACCAACAACGTCGTGTTATTGAGTCATTAGTCAATGCTGGAGAGCCTTTAGGTTTAGAGGCTGGTTCTAAAGCCGAATTAATGGCCGTGCTTGCTCATGCCAATATGACAAGCTCTGTGATTGTGTGTAATGGTTATAAAGATCGTGAGTATATTCGTTTAGCACTTACAGGCGAAAAACTTGGACATAAAGTTTTCTTAGTGATTGAAAAAATGTCTGAGATAAAAATGGTACTTGAAGAAGCTGAACGTTTAGACGTTATTCCTCGTTTAGGGGTTCGCGCTCGTCTTGCCTCTCAAGGATCCGGTAAATGGCAGGCAAGTGGTGGTGAAAAATCAAAATTTGGTTTAGCTGCGACACAAGTTCTGCAATTAATTGATATGTTACGTCAATCTGATCGCCTAGAGAGTCTGCAATTACTGCATTTCCATTTAGGTTCACAGATGGCGAATATCCGTGATATTGCAACCGGAGTGCGTGAATCTGCACGTTTTTATGTTGAACTGCATAAATTGGGGTGTGAATATTCAGTATTTTGATGTGGGTGGCGGTTTAGGTGTGGACTATGAAGGGACTCGTTCACAATCTGATTGCTCGGTTAACTATGGTCTTAATGAATATGCAAATAATGTTATTTGGGCGATAGGTGATGCGTGTGATGAAAATGACTTACCACATCCAACCGTTATTACCGAATCAGGTCGTGCGTTAACGGCACATCATACCGTATTAATTTCTAATGTTATTGGTGTTGAACGTAATGAATTTACCGCGATTACGCCACCTGAAGAAGATGCCGTAAGACCTATCTCTAGCCTTTGGGAAACATGGGAAGAGATGCAAACCAAAGGGCATAGCCGTTCATTACGTGAATGGTTACATGATAGTCAATTAGATTTACACGATGTGCATACTCAATATGTTCATGGCATGTTAAGTCTGACAGAGCGTGCATGGGCAGAAGAGTTATATCTAAATATTTGTCGTCGTATTCAATACGATTTAGATCCAAGTAATCGTGCTCATCGCCCAATTATCGATGAGTTACAAGAACGTATGTCAGATAAGTTCTATGTTAACTTCTCATTGTTCCAATCTTTACCTGATGCATGGGGCATTGATCAATTATTTCCTGTATTACCGATTGAAGGGTTAGATAAACCACTGGATCGTCGTGCGGTGCTACTCGATATTACGTGTGACTCAGATGGTATTATTGACCATTATGTGGATGGTGATGGTGTTGAAACAACCATGCCTATGCCAGCCTATGATCCTGAATACCCGCCTATGATTGGCTTCTTTATGGTTGGGGCTTATCAGGAAATTTTAGGCAATATGCATAATTTATTTGGTGATACTGCGGCTGTTGACGTTTATCTTGATGAAAAAGGTAATCTTACTTACGTCCAAAGCGAAGAGGGTGATACTGTTGCCGATATGCTTCAGTACGTTAAGTTAAATCCAACGGTGTTGTTAGAACGTTTCCGTACTCAAGTAAAAAATGCGCAGTTAGATGAAGCGTTGCAAGAACAATTCCTGACTGAATTTGAAAGTGGTTTATACGGTTATACGTATCTGGAAGAAGAAGAGTAATTCTTAATTTTCCAATGCAAGAGTGATGTTATTAAACATCACTCTTTATCTATCATATTGATTTGTATGTTACTTATTTTAAATAAGTGACAGAGGTAATAGCATGAAAAATAGTACGTTAGGTAATGAGACAGATAATTCATTGATCTCTAATGCATTTGGTTTTTTACGTTTTCCACTGAATTTTCAGCCTTATAGCAGTGATGCAGATTGGGTTATTACGGGTGTACCTTTCGACATGGCAACATCGGGTCGTGCGGGAACTCGCCATGGACCGGGTGCAATCCGCCAAATCTCAACTAATTTAGCGTGGGAAGGAAATCGCTGGCCTTGGGATTTTGATATGCGTGAGCGCTTAAGCGTAGTCGATTGTGGTGACTTAGTTTTTAACTTCGGTGATGCGCAGGATATGAGCGATAAACTACAAGCTCATACAGAGAAGCTATTAGAAGCCGGAAAAAAATGTTTAACTTTTGGTGGTGACCACTTTGTCACATTACCTTTATTACGTGCTCATGCTAAACATTTTGGTAAAATGGCATTAGTCCATTTTGATGCGCATACAGATACTTATGGTAATGGCAGTAAATTTGACCATGGTACCATGTTTTTTCATGCGCCAAATGAAGGGCTAATTGATCCTAGTCACTCTGTTCAAATTGGTATTCGCACTGATCACGATAGTGATAATGGTTTTACCGTGTTAGATGCAGCACAAGTTAATGATCGTGGCGTGGCTGATCTTGTTGATCAGATCAAAAGTATTGTTGGTGATTTACCTGTTTACCTGACTTTTGATATTGATTGTCTTGATCCTGCATTTGCGCCAGGAACGGGTACACCCGTTGTCGGTGGCTTAACAACCGATAAAGCCCTGAAGATCTTACGTGCATTACAACCGTTAAATATCGTCGGTATGGATTTAGTTGAAGTTTCTCCTGCTTATGATCAATCTGATATTACAGCACTTGCAGGGGCGACGATTGCGCTTGATATGTTATATCTGCAAGCAGCAAAAAAATAATTTCTGTTAATCTTAGAAATTAGAAGTAAAGCGATATCTTTTTAGGTATCGCTTTTTTATTTTTTACTCTATGAATTAATGAGTTAAGCATTTTTTGCTAATAAATTAATCTACTGCTCAAATGTCTTTTCTGCTTTTTTTAGTGTTTATTTTATCTTTTATTGAGCGCTTATTCTAAATGATAATTATTTATAGAGTGTTTAATCACTATTATTGCGTTTACTAGTGAATGATCGTTATTTTGTCACTCGCCTGTTTAATTGCTACTGTTAATCTATTAACAAAGTTCTTTTTTTAGAAGAGCTTTTTCATCTGTGAATATTCAGGAGAAAGACAATGGCTTTGAATGGTAAAGTAATTTTGGTTACAGGCGCTGCTCAGGGAATTGGCCGTGGCATTGCATTGCGTTTAGCAAAAGAAGGTGCTGATATTGCTCTGGTTGACTTGAAGGCAGATAAGCTAGCAGATGTGGCAAAAGAAATTGAAGCACTAGGACGTAAAACAACAATTTTTGCTGCTGATATTAGCCATCGTGATGAGGTTTTTGCTGCTGTTGAACATGCTGAAAAGACGTTAGGTGGTTTTGATGTGATGATCAATAACGCCGGTATTGCACAAGTTAAACCTCTGGCTGACGTAACACCCGAAGATATGGATAGGATCTTCAAAATTAACGTAAATGGTACTATGTGGGGGATCCAAGCAGCATCGGAGAAATTTAAAGCATTAGGCCATAAAGGTAAAATTATTAATGCATCTTCTATTGCCGGGCATGATGGTTTTGCAATGTTAGGTGTTTATTCAGCAACTAAATTTGCTGTGCGTGCGCTTACACAAGCTGCAGCAAAAGAGTATGCCAGCGCTGGCATTACTGTAAATGCTTACTGCCCAGGTATCGTGGGCACAGATATGTGGGTTGAAATTGATGAGCGCTTTGCCGAGATAACCGGAGCACCAAAAGGCGAAACCTATAAGAAGTATGTTGAAGGTATTGCATTAGGGCGCGCTCAAACTCCTGATGATGTTGCAGCCCTCGTTGCTTTCTTATCGAGTGATGATTCTGACTATATTACAGGCCAAGCGATTTTAACTGATGGCGGTATTGTTTATCGTTAATCACTAAAATAGAGTGTGACTTGTTAATACCCTGTGTTATTTAAGATAATGACACAGGGTATTTTTTGTGGGTGATTTATAACGAAATCAAAGCTGAAAATAACGGGCAAGCAACGGGGCTGTAAAATTCTTTTTCAAATAAAATCCTCTAGGTAATGTCATGATGCGTTGCCCATTTTCACCGATAGCCTCGGTTAAGGCTTTACTGTTTGCGGCTTTGGGGCGAATTTGTAACACCTGTCCATGACGTGCCGTAATACTTTCTACTTTGCCCAGTACAATCATATCCATTAATTCTTCCCAATCATGGCGTAATAATTCTTCTTCTAGATGATTGGGACTCCAGAGTAGTGGAGAAGCAACGCGACGTTGTGCTAATGGGATCTCTCTTTCACCTTCAACAGGCACCCATAATACTTTAGAGAGTTTATGTTTTACATGGCTATTTTCCCATGTAATACCACTGTTTCCGGTTAATGCGGCAACACACACAAAGGTGGTTTCTAAAGGCATACCGAATCTATCAATTGGAATTGTTTTAAGTTCAATACCCAATTCACTGAAGTCTTGCTCAGGTTTGCTACCTGCACTTGCACCTAAATAATACTCCAACAACATGCCTACCCAGCCTTTATCTCTTTTAAGATCAATTGGGATAGGCAATTGTGCAAAAGCTGCAAGTTCACCAAAAGTGTAACCTGCAAGTGCTTTTGCTCGTTCAAATAAAACGTGCTCATTTTCAGGTGCTACAGGTGGCGTAAACATAGTTATTATCTTCTTGTATAAATAATAGACAGAAAAAACAGGTTGTTGGTAACGTATTTAGCTTTATTTTATTTAAATCATAATAGCATGATATATCATCATTTTTTTGGGTTAATTCTCGCATTGAAATTTATAATTTCAAGTTGTGCACGGTTATCCTGAAATCATAAACAGGCTTTTACACTAGGTTATCCACAGCTTTATGGGATAACTCACAGAAAGTGAGATCACTGTTCTGATTTACAGCCTTGACTTTTGCAGATATTTGCCAAAATTATCCCATTTTGCCTAACTAATCGGCATAACCTGTGGATAAAACATTCTGTGGTTGTTTTTTGTACGATTTAAGCGAGAGGGGCTTTTAATTGTTTTATCCAATCGTAGAAATAGGCATTAAAAACTAGCTACTAATTTGAATTATAAGTGATATTTTAAAATTTATATCAACAACCTTTTTAACAATATAAAAACTATACCCTGATTATCTCACCCTTTTTCACATAGATATCCACAGAAAAAGTGAATAAATCCCCTAAGCATTTGTGTGGGTGTTTATAACTTTCAAGATTTCTGTGAATTAACACAAATAATGACTCATTGAATTATCGTAAGAGGTCGGTAGCTTATGTTAACTTTGGCGTATCAGTATCAGTATCAGTATCAGTATCAGGTGTAAACCATGCCGATTTGAAATCAAACCAACCAAAAGTATTCATTTTGACACCACGTATGGTTCTTTGCCCTTGTAGCTCAAGTAAATGATGAAATAAAGGATAAAGCCAAATATCGTGTGTCAGTTGACGACACCACGCTTCTAGCGGTAGTGCTTTTTGATGCCATAAAGAGAGGTCTTGTGTAAACGAACGCCCTAAACATTGATGAAAAAGGGGTAATTCATAGAGGGTTGCAAAAATAGAAAACGCTAAGGGTTTATAGAAATTTACTGTCGCTAACCAGATATCACTTTCTGCTTCACCATAATACCACTGTTCGTAATCGAGGACTTGAATAGTAAGTTCAATATCATATTGAGATAAAATACTTTCTATTAAATCTGCAATAGTACTGTATTCATGATGCTCTTTATAAAGAGTGACAGTCAGTTTGGTTAATGAAGTTGGTTTAGGATGTTGGCGGATTAATTTACTGTGATGCCAATGAAGTAATAATCCATAAGCAGGAGACCAATGGCGTTGATAGAACGGATCGCAATGCGTCAGCATATTAACCGGGGTTAGTACGCTACTTAACCAAGCTCTTATTTCTGTTTGTTGACATTGCGCTGAGCGACTGTCGTAAAGTAAAAAATAACATCCTTCTTCTTTACGGCTTTCTAGGGGATCTTTGTTGGTATCATCATCTGTTAAATGAATGGTTGAACAGACCATTTTTTTATTTAGTTCAGGTACAACCCATATATCAATTTCATCTAATAATGCACGCAAGCCAAAATAGCGATTAAAGGCTTTGATTTGCAGTTTATGTTGATCATTAGCCATGACTTGATAAGCACCAGTTCCTATTGGGTGCTGTGCAAAGGTCGGAAGTGATGCCCATTCCTTTGGCAAAATAACCGCTTGTGGACTTCCTAATAGCGTTGCAAATTGTTTGTCGGCTTCGTTTAAGAAAATATCAAGCACATAAGGTTGGGGCGAGGAAATACGTTCTATATGTGCATAAAGTGGGTTGCAGTGTTTCATGCGCATTAAAGAAGAGCTGATATCTTCAAGTGTGAGCTCGCGACCATGATGGAAATAAATAGAAGGGCGTAAATAAAATCGCCAATGTTGCTCTGTGATCATCTGCCAATGATGAGCTAATTCAGCGTCGACTTCCCCATTTTCCTCTTTTAGATGGACTAATGAGTTGAATATTTGACTCATTAAATGTAATTCAGAACGTCTTAATGGTGTTCCAGGTAATAAATTCCTAAAAGGGCGATAGTAAATAATGCGCAGTAATTGTTGACCGGGGTGAAAGCTTTTTTCAATTTGTGAGAGTACCATTTGGCGTACAGAGTCTTTATCACCCATCAGTGCAACAAGCTTTTCAATATCGTTCTCTTCTATTAAACGCTCAGCACGATTTTGTTGAATTTCTTGTGCATTAGATTGAAAACTCAGTGTGGATTTTTTGCCTCTACCTACTTCTGCTTGCCAATTTATCCAGCCTATTTCTTGCATTTTATTTAATAAAGAACGGACATGACGACGCGTACAATGTAGCGTTTGTGCTAATTCTTGTAAGGTAGTTTCAGATGTCTTTCCCTGAAAGGCTTGCCATAGGCGAATAAATTGCAACTCTAAGCGGGGGGTGGTCATAAAAGAGGAAATCCCTTAATAAAGTGATCAATTTTAATTTCCTTATATTAGACCGATAATGTTTGTGTTTAAAGTTAGCTCTTATGTTAGTTATCACAAATTATGAATACTGACAGACTCCCCATTTGAGCATTCGGTGATTGCCGGCCAGTGATAATTGATCGCTGGCTTTTTTATTTGGTAAAAAAAGCCGTAAATGAATTTACGGCAAGAATAACAAAGTAAACATCACAGAAAGTAGAAGAAGGTGAAAAATTGCCCTTATTAGCGCATAAAGGCAGGTTGTTTTGCCTCATAAACGCTAATGTCATCTTGGTGTTGCAGTGTTAATCCAATACTGTCCAATCCTTCAATCATGCAATGACGGCGAAATGAATCAATTTCAAAAGAGAAACATAATTCACCCGCTCTGACCTCTTGTGCGACGAGATCTACGGTAATTGGAATACCGGCATGTTCTTTTACCCAATCAAATAATTGTGAGACTTCATCATCACTTAATTTGATTGGCAATAATTGGTTATTAAATGAATTACCATAAAAGATATCAGCAAAACTCGGAGCGATAACAGCGTGAAAACCATAATCTGTTAATGCCCAAGGAGCATGTTCACGTGATGAGCCACAACCAAAATTTTCTCGTGCTAATAAAATAGAAGCACCTTGGTAAATAGGCTGATTCAAAATAAAAGCTGGATTAGGCTGTGTACCTTCGTCATCCAAAAAACGCCAATCGTGAAATAGATGTTTACCAAAGCCAGTACGGGTGACTTTTTGCAAAAATTGCTTAGGAATAATGGCATCGGTATCCACATTTGCAGCATCTAAAGGAACCGCAATACCTGTATGTTGAGTAAATTTATTCATCATGCTCTCCTTTAAGATGCCACTGCAAATGTACGAATATCTGCAAAATGACCATTAATGGCCGCAGCTGCTGCCATGGCTGGGCTAACTAAATGCGTTCTGCCTCCACGACCTTGGCGACCTTCAAAGTTACGGTTGCTGGTGGATGCACAACGCTCGCCTGGATTTAATCTATCGTTATTCATGGCTAAACACATTGAACAACCCGGTAAGCGCCATTCGAAACCCGCTTCAATAAAGATTTTATCTAAGCCTTCTGCTTCAGCTTGTGCTTTAACAGGTCCTGAGCCAGGAACAACAATCGCTTGAACATGAGAGGCAACTTTATGGCCTTTCGCAATTTCAGCTGCCGCACGTAAATCTTCAATGCGGGAATTGGTGCAAGAGCCAATAAAGACTTTATCAATAGCAACGTCTGTTAAATTGATGCCTTCACTTAATCCCATATAAGCCAAAGCTTTTTCAGCCGAAGCTCGTTCAACAGGATCATTAAAGCTGTTTAATAAGGGAACAATTTGGTCAATAGCAATAACTTGCCCCGGGTTAGTGCCCCAGGTGACTTGTGGCGCAATGTCAGCAGCATTAATGGTAACAGTAGCATCGAAGGTTGCATCGTCATCAGATTTTAAGGTTTTCCAATAAGCGACAGCCTCATCCCATGATTGGCCTTTAGGAGCAAATTGGCGATCTTTTAAATACGCAAATGTCGTGTCATCAGGTGCGACTAATCCTGCTTTTGCTCCCATTTCAATGGCCATATTGCATAAGGTCATTCGACCTTCCATGCTTAATGCCTCAATTGCTTCGCCTGCAAATTCAACGATATAACCTGTACCACCTGCACTACCTAATTTACCAATAATGGCTAAAACGATATCTTTTGCAGTGATCCCAATGGCGGTCTTGCCTTGAACTTCAATTTTTAATGTTTTGGCGCGAGATTGTTTTAAGGTCTGAGTTGCTAAAACATGTTCAACTTCTGAAGTACCGATCCCAAAAGCTAATGATCCAAAAGCACCATGTGTTGCGGTATGTGAATCACCACAAACAATCGTCATTCCCGGCAAGGTCAAGCCTTGTTCTGGGCCCATCACGTGGACTATTCCTTGATAAGGATGGTTTAAGTCATACAGTGTGACACCGAATTCTTGGCAGTTTTTCATCAACTCTTGCATTTGGATCCTAGCCATATCACCACAAGCGTTAATATCTTTTGTTTGTGTTGATACGTTGTGATCCATCGTTGCAAAGGTTTTATTAGGTTGACGAACAGGGCGACCTTTTGTTCTTAATCCATCAAAGGCTTGAGGTGATGTCACTTCATGCACTAAATGTCGATCGATATATAAAATGGGTGTTTCATCACTCACTTCTCTGACAACATGTGCATCATAGATTTTTTGATATAATGTTTTACCCATATTATGCCCCTTCACGAATATATTGTGCGATACGATCACCCATCTCGGCGGTTGTGATTGCGTTACCATCTCCAGCTAAGTCTGCGGTACGATGGCCTTCTGCTAATACTTGAGTGATAGCATCTTCAATGGCTTGGGCCGCTTTGTCTTCATTAAAGCTGTAACGCAGTAATAACGCAGCAGACAAAATTTGTGCAATAGGATTAGCAATATTTTTACCTGCAATATCTGGTGCTGAACCACCGGCTGGCTCATATAAGCCAAAGCGTTTTTCATTAACGCTTGCGGATGGCAACATCCCCATTGAACCGGTGATCATGGCGCATTCATCAGATAAAATATCGCCAAAAATATTGGAGCACAGTAATACATCAAACTGAGAGGGATCTTTAATTAACTGCATTGTTGCGTTATCGATATACATATGCTGAATTTCAACATCTGGGTATTCTTTGGCAATGCCTGTTACGACCTCACGCCATAAAATAGAGCTTTGTAAAACGTTCGCTTTATCAATTGAGGTCACTTTATGGCGACGTTTACGCGCTGATTCAAACGCAAAACGGGCAATACGTTCGATTTCATAACGATGATAAACTTCAGTATCAAAAGCGCGCTCTTGAGCACCTTCACCTTCACGGCCTTTAGGTTGACCAAAATAGATACCGCCAGTTAATTCGCGAACACATAAAATATCGAAGCCACGTTGTGCAATGTCAGCACGTAATGGGCAATAAGCTTCTAAACCTTCATATAAACGAGCTGGGCGTAAATTACAGAACAATTTAAAATGTTTACGCAAAGGTAATAGCGCGCCACGTTCAGGTTGCTCATTTGCGGGCAAATGCTCCCATTTAGGGCCACCGACAGAGCCAAATAAAATAGCATCGGCTTGCTCGCAACCGGCTAAGGTATTTGTTGGTAAGGGGGTGCCATGATTATCGATGGCAATACCACCGATATCGTATTCTTTTGTGGTGATATTAAGTGAGAAACGTTCACTTACCGCCATCATTACTTTTTGTGCTTGGGCCATGACTTCAGGGCCAATACCATCTCCGGGTAATACTGCAATATGATAATTTTTTGACATAATTAAACCGCTTCTTGTGTTGTATGTTGTTTGCGTTTTTCTATTTCGACTTGCTCTGAGCGCCAAATGCTATTGATAACGTGGATCATGGCGTTGGCGGATGAGCCGACAATGTCCGTTTCTAAGCCCATCCCATGAAATTTACGTCCTTGATATTCAACGACAATATCAACTTGACCTAAAGCATCTCGACCTTCACCCTTAGCCGTTAATTGGTAAGTCACTAACTTTAATGGGTAACCTGTTGCTCGGGATATTGCTTGATATACGGCATCTACGGGGCCGTTACCTGTTGCCGCTTCGGTAATTTCTTTATTGCCATGAGTAATACTAACGCTTGCGGTGGCAACGGTTGATGAGCCTGACTGTGTATTAAAATAGTTCATAACAAACTCATCAGGTTCTTGTTGTTGCTGACCAATAAACGCTAGCGCTTCTAAATCATAATCAAAGACTTGGCCTTTTTTATCGGCCAAACGTAAAAAGGCCGCATATAAATTATCCAAGTTATAATCTTGTTCGCGATATCCCATTTCCTCCATACGATGTTTGACAGCCGCTCGGCCAGAACGCGAAGTTAAATTCAATTGTACTTCTTTTAATCCGATAGATTCCGGAGTCATAATTTCGTAGGTTTCGCGGTTTTTCAGTACACCATCTTGGTGAATACCAGAGGAATGTGCGAATGCATTGGAGCCAACAACTGATTTATTCGCATGAATGGGTGTATTACATAATTGGCTTACTAATTGGCTGGTTCGATAAATTTCTTTGTGATTAATGCGTGTTTGAACATTCATCATCTGTTCACGCACCTTTATCGCCATAATAACTTCTTCTAATGCACAGTTGCCCGCGCGTTCGCCTAAACCATTAATCGTGCCTTCTACTTGTCTTGCTCCTGCTTGTACTGCGGTAATAGAGTTAGCAACCGCCATACCTAAATCGTCATGGCAATGAACAGAGATAATGGCTTTATCAATATTGGGTACACGCTCAAACAAATTCGTGATAATGCCACCGAATTGATAAGGTGTCGTATATCCCACCGTATCTGGGATATTAATTGTGGTTGCACCCGCATTTATTGCGCTTTCAACGATTCGACATAAATTATCAATATGAGTACGACCTGCATCTTCACAAGAAAACTCTACATCATCAGTATAACGACGGGCACGCTTTATTGAACTTACCCCCATGTCAATAATGTCTTCAAATGATTTTTTTAATTTATGTTCAGCATGTAATGCTGACGTTGCCAAAAAAACATGAATACGAAAAGCGTCTGCGATTTTTAAAGATTCTGCGGCAACATCAATATCGTTATCAACGCAGCGTGCTAATGCACAAATACGGCTGTTTTTTGATTTCACGTGCAATAGTTTGCACCGATTCAAAATCGCCCGGAGAAGAAACAGGGAAACCAGCTTCAATGATATCCACACCTAAACGCTCTAAGGCATAAGCAATTTGTAATTTTTCTTTCACACTTAAGCTTGCTTGTAACGCTTGTTCACCATCTCTCAATGTGGTATCAAAAATAATCACGTTGTTGCTCATAATTTGTTCCTTCTCTTTTTATTTAGTGTTTGCGCTCTCCCAGGTATAAAAAAACCCGCGACTAGCGCGGGTTTTCTCTCTAAGGGCAGGTGTGTTTCACTTTTTACCCATAAGCCGACCGCGCATAAACGTTGCGAGTAGTAGTAGGCTTGATAGTAAAATTGCGTTCAGCATGAAACATCCCTAGATAAGTTCTCAATAATCTTTATTTATTGATACCTAATACCAATAAAGATGTCAAGTGTTGGAATTTATTAAATCATTTGACCTGATTATTTATAAGTTTTTCATAGTGATTCTGACTAATATCTAAATTTTTACTAATGATTATGACTATCGGTGAATCATTGATTGGGTTAATGTTCCGTGCATGGTTTAAAAAGGAGTGAAATACAAAATTAAACAATTGTTTGCTTTTTTTTTCACCAACTAAGCAAGTCAGAAAAAAAGAAAGGTAAGAGAAAGAGGAGAAGAGGAATGTGAGCAACGTTTTGAATGTAAGAATAAAAATCATTGTATTATAAAAGATAATCACTATTGATTGCCTATTTTAGGAATGAAAGTACATTATTTTATTATGATTTTTATCATACTTTGTTTTATTATTTGCAAGGCAGAAGGTAAAACAGGTTGTAATATATATTGATATAATCATTTTCTATACATTTAATTTCGATATTAATTTAAACTTTTTATATGAAGTATGTTTTTTTATTGATATGAAACTTATATGTTTAGTTATATGCATGGATGATGAATAATAAATTTTAATAAATAGTTAAAGTAATAGTTAAAACATATCTATTATTAATAATATTTTAGTTAATAATATTTATTTAGTTATTATGATAACATAGTGGAGTAAGAAATGACGGATTACACATCAGCAACAGTTACCAACAGAGAATCAACAGATATGCATTTACGTAATGTTGATCTCAATTTATTAACGGTATTTGATGCTGTCATGCAAATGCAAAATGTTACCCGTGCCGCACAGGTGCTAGGTATGTCACAACCCGCAGTAAGTAATGCTGTTTCTCGACTTAAAGTTATGTTTAATGATGAATTATTTGTCCGTTATGGACGTGGTATTCAACCAACATTAAGAGCTAAACAACTTTTTGGCCCAGTAAGACAAGCTTTACAATTGGTTCATAATGAACTTCCTGGTGCTGGATTTGAACCCGAGCAAAGTGAACGTATATTTAATTTATCTATTTGTAGCCCTCTAGATATAAAATTAGCACCCAAAATAGTTGAACAAATTAAAAACAAAACACCTAATATTAATGTTAATATTAAATCTTATTTAAATAGCAATATAGAACACCAGTTAAAATATCAAGAAGTCGAATTCTTTATTAATTATAAAGAATTTGAAAGAACAGAGTTTCATTCTCAGCCTTTATTTAATGATGAAGTTGTTTTAGTGGTTTCAAATAAACATCCTCGTATTAAAGAGAGTGTCACTCAAGATATGTTATTAAATGAGCAACACTCAATTGTTTCTTTAGATGATATTGGTTCATTTAGCACACCTTATTATAAAGATACTCATTTAGAAGATTTAATCACTTATCAGGGAACCGATTTAAATAGCGTATTAAATATTGTCTCTAAAACTTATTTGGTTGCTATTGCACCAAGATGGTTAGTTGAGTATTACTCTGAGCAATTAGATATTAAAGCAGTGTCATTACCTTGGGAAAAAACAGAACGTCCATGTTACTTAATTTGGCATGAGTCAACAGCACGTGATAAAGGCCACTTATGGATGAAAAACTTATTAAGTGAAGTTTGCCAAAACTAGAGTGTTTTCGCTCATAATTAGTATTTATTACTAATTATGCAGAAATAGTGGCAGATAACGTTAGCCATTCGGCTAATGACCAAGATAGCGTTTAAAATTGGATTGCTGTCACTATTTTTGCCCTTTATTTGTCATAATGACTCTTATTCGTATTATTACTACGTTAAACCTGTTTTTTACAAGAACCTATGCTTCTTTATATTATCACTGATTAAGTTGTAACAATTACTTATTGTTATTTATCAGCTTTTCCTTTTTTCCTTTCATAAAAAATAAGATCTTAAGATCTCGTTTTCTTACTTTTGTGAGATAGCGTCTTTTGACAAAACTTTTCATAACTCACAATTTTACAAATTTATGTAAAATTGAATTCCTTTATTTTGGTGGATCACTTAGACTTTTATTCGAGTCAGCGAACATGTGTAAGCTGAAATTGTAAGTGGCGTGTTTTACCCATTTCAGTTTCATAACACGGTCGCTTTTCCATAAATAGCAGGAAAATTATGATAACTAATAATAATCTTCATGATTATCATATAATTAGAAGATTGCAAATGCAGTTTTTACACCGCGGGAATAATATTGCTTATCGTCAGTGGGATGTTAAGCACAATATCGAAATGTCATGGGAAGAGGTTGAAAAGAAAACACGCGCGCTCTCAAATGCATTATTAGAAATGGGTGTGAGTGTTCAAGAAAATATTGGGATCTTTTCTCAAAATACCATTGATTGGTCTTTGGCTGATATTGCTTCTTTGCAATTGCGTGCGGTAACGGTTCCTCTTTATGCTACAAGCAGTGTTGAACAAGCCGCTTATATTTTAAATGATGCAAATATTCGCATTCTTTTTGTTGGTGACCAAAAACAATACGATATCGCTTCTGCATTATTAGCGTTATGTCCTCAACTTGAACATATTATTGTGTTTAATTCTGATGTTGTATTAAACGCAAATACACCTTCATGTTACCTCGATAGTTTAATAAATAATACACAATATCAGCATGATGACGTGTTAGCACAACGTATTCATGAATGTAACTTAGACGATCTGTTTACCTTGATTTATACATCAGGAACAACTGGCGAACCTAAAGGTGTAATGCTCGATTATACGAGCCTTGCATCTCAACTCTATCTCCATGACGAACGCCTTTCGTTATCAGATGAAGACGTTTCATTATGCTTCTTACCACTTTCTCATGTTTTTGAACGTGCGTGGAGCTTCTATGTTATGCACACGGGGGCTGTTAATGTGTATTTAACGGATACACATGCTGTTAGAGAAGCAATGAGTACCGTTAAGCCTACCGTGATGTGTGCTGTTCCGCGTTTCTATGAAAAAGTGTATAGCGCAATTCAAGACAAAGTGTCTCAGGCTTCAATGTTGCGCCAATTTATCTTTAAATGGGCAATCAAACAGGGTGAGAAACAGCGCGAAGCACAGCTTAGTCAGCGCAAGCTTGGTTTTATTTCTCGCTTATGTTATCGCTTTGCTGATAAGAAGATTTTAAAACCATTACGTCAAATTTTAGGTGGACGTGTTCGCTTTTTACCCGCGGCAGGTGCACGTTTAGATGATACGGTTATTCGTTTCTTTTTAGCAACGGGCATTAATATTAAATACGGTTATGGCATGACAGAAACCTGTGCCACGGTTTCATGCTGGGAAGAAAATACGTATAAGTTAGGCTCTATTGGCACACCATTACCTGGTGTTGAGGTACGGATTGGGGCTGAAAATGAAATCCAAGTCCGTGGCAGCATTGTGATGAAAGGGTATTTCAATAAGCCAGAAGATACGGCCGCAGCTTTTACAGAAGATGGTTGGTTACGTACCGGTGATGCCGGCGCACTTGATAGTGATGGTGTACTATTTATTACTGAACGTTTAAAAGACTTAATGAAAACGTCGAATGGTAAATATATAGCGCCACAAATGATTGAAGGTACTTTAGGACAAGACCGTTTTATTGAGCATATTGCGGTGATTGCTGATACGCGTAAGTTTGTTTCAGCGCTCATTGTGCCTTGTTTTGATGCACTAGAAGAGCACGCTCGTGCATTAAATCTAAAATACCAAGATCGTATCGAATTATTGCGTCATACCAAAATTAAAGAGCTGTTTGATGAACGTTTACGTGAAATGCAAAAAAACTTTTCAAGTTTTCATCAAGTGAAGCGCTTTACATTACTTCCTGAAGGTTTTTCAATGGAATCTGGTGAATTAACACCAACATTAAAACTTCGTCGTAAAATTATTTCAGAACGCTATCGAAATGAAATCGAATTGATGTATCAAGATTAAATTTAAGTGATAAAAAAGCACCGCAGAGGTGCTTTTTTCTTGTAAAATCGTTGGCTGATAGATAATGATGATTGAAATAATTGATAAAAGACATAAACGGAAACGTTGACGCATACGGTTTTATCAGTAAATTGTGTTAAAATGCAAAATCAGATCAGCATAATGACTGAAATTCATAGCAATATGTAATAAATAACACATTTAATAATTAAAAGAGGCTAATGTGAAACTGGATGAAATCGCCCGCTTGGCTGGTGTTTCACGAACAACGGCAAGTTATGTCATTAATGGTAAGGCGAAACAGTACCGTGTAAGTGACAAGACTGTTGAAAAAGTGATGGCGGTGGTCAGAGAGCATAATTACCACCCGAACGCTGTTGCCGCGGGATTACGTGCTGGTCGTACGCGTTCTATTGGTTTGGTTATTCCTGATTTGGAAAACACCAGTTATACCAGGATCGCAAATTACCTTGAACGACAAGCACGCCAACGCGGTTATCAGTTGCTGATTGCGTGTTCAGAAGACCAACCTGACAACGAAATTCGTTGTGTTGAGCATTTATTACAACGCCAAGTTGATGCTATTATTGTTTCAACAGCATTACCACCTGAACACCCTTTTTACCAGCGTTGGGCTAATCGTTCGTTACCGATTATTGCGCTAGATAGGGCATTAGAAAGTGAGCATTTCATCAGCGTTGTCGGTGATGACTTAGAAGATGCTAAAATGTTGGCAACTGAACTAAATGCTTTTCCTTCGCAATCTGTACTCTACTTAGGGGCTCTTCCTGAACTTTCCGTGAGTTTTTTACGTGAACAAGGTTTTCGTCAGGTTTGGAAAGATGATCCTCGTGAAGTAACCTACTTGTATGCAAATAGTTATGAACGAGAAGCTGCCGCGGCTGCTTTTTCTGAATGGCTAAACAACAATCCAATGCCTGATGCATTATTCACGACTTCTTTTGCTTTGTTGCAAGGAGTTATGGATGTGACATTACAACGAAGTGGCCGTTTACCAACACAATTGGTTATTGCGACTTTTGGTGATCATGAACTATTGGATTTCCTTGAATGTCCTGTTTTATCTGTTGCTCAACGACATCGAGATATTGCAGAGCGTGTATTAGAACTTGTTCTTGCTAGTCTTGAAGAAGAGCAAAAGCCACAAGCAGGTATTACGCGTATTCGTCGTGACTTATGTCGTCGTGGTAGTTTGGGGCGTGCGCGTTAATTGATATCCCTTAGTTGGCCATTATCTGCATTTATACTCATCCCTGTTTTATTAAATTAAAACAGGGATGCTTTATTTGATTTAAGAATGTCGAATAGCTTAGAGAATATTAAATTTGAGATTAATCTTAAGCCTTTTTTTTACTATTTCTCTTATTTCATTAAGTGAATAGATTAAATTTTGACTTACCCATAAGTGATATTGCTTAAATTTAATAAGTAAGTAATTTTATTTTTGGAGGGATAAGAAGAAAACAAATAATTATCTTCATGATATTGAATTGTTTTTTTTAGATTGTTCAGCTTTTATTTATATAAAAGTACCCCCAAATTATTATGTTGGCTAAAGGTAAATGAACTGCAATAAATTAGTTTTTTATCATTAAAATTATTATTTACTCATTATGATTTCTTTATCTGTTTTTCTTCCTTGTAATCGTTATAAATAATTACTTTTCGTAACTAAAAATAGAAATTGAAAAATAACCTCTATTAATCATGATGTTAATATTTCTCTTTTCCTCTTTGTCGATAATTTAAACATTTCGGTACGCCTATCAAATTACTGTAAATATAAATAAAGCTTCCTATATCTGGCTTGACAACGTTTTCATACCATCCGTAAACTCTATTTGTGGGGATTTGTGGGATAATGTGGTGTAAATTATAACGCTGGGGGTAATGAGGATGTTTCGTGGAGCAACACTCGTTAATCTTGACAGCAAAGGGCGAATAACAGTTCCTTCCCGTTATCGAACAACGCTGAGTGAGATTTCTGAAGGTCAAATGGTTTGTACCATTGATCTCAATCAGCCGTGTTTATTGCTTTATACACTGCCTGAATGGGAAAAGATTGAATTAAAATTGGCCGCTTTGTCTTCCATGAACCCGTCTGAGCGTCGAGTTCAACGTTTGTTATTAGGACATGCCAGCGAATGCCAAATGGATAGTGCAGGACGTCTTTTGTTAGCTAGCACGCTAAGACAGCATGCCGGGCTAACCAAAGAGGTCATGTTAGTCGGTCAATTCAATAAATTTGAATTGTGGGATGAACAGGTCTGGTATAACCAGATTGAAAAAGACATTGTTGCCGAGCAAACCTCACAGGAACCGTTATCGACACGACTATTGGACTTATCACTTTAAATAATGACAACAAATAATTTTAGTCATACCAGTGTATTACTGGATGAAGCAGTGAATGGCCTGAACATTAAATCTTCAGGTATCTATATCGACGGAACATTTGGTCGCGGAGGCCACTCCCGTTTAATTTTATCGCAATTAGGTGAGAAAGGTCGCTTGATAGCGATAGACAGAGATCCACAAGCTATTGCAGTTGCTAAAGAAATAGATGATGCACGATTTTCTATTGTTCATGGGACTTTTTCAAATATTGAACAGTATGTCAATGAGTTAGGTTTAGTGGGGAAAGTTGATGGTGTTTTACTGGATCTAGGAGTGTCTTCTCCTCAACTGGATGATCCTGAACGTGGTTTCTCTTTTATGCGTGACGGGCCTCTTGATATGCGGATGGACCCAACATCGGGCCAATCAGCAGCACAATGGCTAATGACAGCAGCAGAAGATGACATTACTTGGGTATTGAAAACATTTGGTGAAGAGCGTTTTGCTAAACGTATTGCTCGCGCCATTGTTGCTCGTAATAAAACAGAAGAGCCGTTGACTCGAACTAAGCAATTGGCTGATTTAATTAGTGAAGCAAGCCCTGTAAAAGAACGCCATAAGCATCCAGCAACACGAAGTTTTCAAGCAATTCGAATCTATATCAACAGCGAATTGGATGAAATTGAAAAAGCATTAAAAGGTGCCGTTTCAGTTTTAGCGCCAGAAGGGCGCTTATCGGTGATTAGCTTCCATTCGTTAGAAGACCGATTAGTAAAACGATTTATTCGTAATGAGAGCAAAGGGCCTGTGGTTCCAGCGGGGATCCCACTCACAGAAGCTCAGATAAAAGAGTTAGGAAGTGCTCGCTTATCGAGTATTCACAAGATGAAGCCGACAGGTATAGAAGTGGAAGAAAATCCACGAGCACGAAGCTCTGTATTACGTGTCGCGCAACGTATTGAGGAATAAATGTCTACAGAACGACACACACTACCAGGAGTTATATGGCAGGATTTACTGCGTCATAGCAAATTACCTGTATGTTTACTGATTGCTGTGATTATTTCTGCGGTGTATGTCGTGACGACAGCACATAAGACGCGTTTATTGACAGCAGAGAAAGAGCGCTTAGTGCTAGAAAAAAATGTATTGGATATAGAATGGCGTAACCTCATTCTTGAAGAAAATGCACTGGCTGATCATAGCCGAGTAGAACGTTTTTCAAGTGATAGTTTGGGAATGATTCATGTTGATCCAACAAAAGAGAACATCGTGGTTACTAAATAAATAAGGTAAGTATGAAATTTTCACGTTCGGCAAAAGCGAAAGCAAAGACAAAGTCAAATGCCAAACTACGCAAACCTGAGGAAAAAACAGGGTTTGTGAGTTGGCGTTTTGCGTTGCTTTGTACTGGTATTGGTATCGCTTTAGTCGCGCTATTAATCCGTGTTGCTTATTTACAAATTATTAATCCAGATCCTCTTATTCGTGAAGGGGATATGCGTTCTCTACGTGTGCAAAAAGTCCCAACAGCAAGGGGGATGATCAGCGATAGAATGGGTAGGCCTCTTGCAGTCAGTGTTCCTGTGTATGCCATTTGGGCGGATCCTAAAGTTGTACTAGATGCTAACCCTGATATGACCGACTCACGTTGGTTAGCCCTCGCTGATGCACTAAAAATCTCCGTGAATCAAATTGAACAGAAAATTGTCGCAGCGCCTTCTGCTCGTTTTATCTATCTTGCCCGTCAAGTTAACCCTGAAATTAGCGATTACATCAGTAAATTAAAAATTACAGGGATTAACATGCGTCAAGAATCGAAACGTTATTATCCATCAGGTGAAGTTACTGCTCACATAATTGGTGTAACGAATATTGATGGTGATGGTATTGAAGGTGTTGAAAAAAGCTTTAATCAATGGCTGACAGGGGCTCCTGGCGAGCGAGTCGTTCGTAAAGATGGTTTCAACCGTGTCATTGAAAATATCGCTCAAACGGATAGTCAAGCTGCCCATAACTTGATGTTAAGTATTGATGAGCGCCTGCAATCCGTGGTTTATCGTGAATTAACCAATGCCGTTATCAAGAATAAAGCCGAATCTGGGACAGCCGTTTTAGTTGACGTGAATACAGGCGAAGTTTTGGCGATGGCAAATAGCCCATCTTATAACCCAAATAATTTAACGGGTACGCCTAAAGATGCGATGCGTAATCGCGCTATTACCGATATTTTTGAGCCAGGTTCTACAGTAAAACCGATGGTTGTGATGAGTGCACTTAACAATCATATTATTGAAGAAAATAGTGTTATTAATACTGTTCCTTATCGACTTAACGGGCATCAAATCAAAGATGTTGGGCGATATAATGAGCTGTCGATAACAGGAATATTACAGAAATCGAGTAACGTTGGTGTTTCAAGACTGGCGTTAGCGATGCCTGCATCTGAACTTGTGGATGTTTATTCACGCTTTGGATTCGGGAAGCCAACTAACTTGGGGCTAGTTGGTGAAAGTAGTGGCATATTTCCAATAAAAAAACAACGGTGGTCCGATCTTGAAAGGGCCACCTTCTCATTCGGATATGGGCTTATGGTAACGCCGTTACAATTAGCGCGTGTCTACGCAACGATTGGTAGTTTTGGTATTTATCGTCCGCTCTCAATTACGAAAGTTGACCCTCCTGTACCGGGAACACGCGTATTCCCTGAGCCTGTGATGAAAACTGTCGTACATATGATGGAAAGTGTTGCATTGCCTGGTGGCGGTGGCGTAAGTGCGGCTATTAAAGGTTATCGCATTGCGATTAAAACGGGTACGGCGAAAAAAGTAGGGCCAGACGGAAAATATATCAATCAATATATCTCTTATGCTGCGGGTGTTGCGCCTGCGAGTCGTCCACGTTTTGCGTTGGTTGTGATAATCAACGAACCTAAAGCGGGTAAATATTACGGGGGCGCAGTATCTGCACCGGTGTTTGGCACAATTATGGGCGCGGTTTTACGAACGATGAACGTAGAACCTGATGCATTGATGCCAGACGATAAAAATGAATTTGTAATTAAAAAAGAAGAGGATACAAGTGGCCGATCCTAACTTAAGTGACCTATTAGGGGCACTCGGGATACAAGCACCGTCATTGATGCTCAAAGACATGACACTCGATAGCCGAAAAGCGGCAAGCGGTGATCTTTTTATCGCCATTAAAGGTCATGAAACTGATGGTAGACGCTATATTCCTCAAGCTATTGCTCAAGGTGTTTCAGCGGTATTAGCGGAGGCACAAGGTGTTGCAACGCATGGGGAAATTCGTGAAAGCCACGGCGTTCCTGTTGTTTACATTGATAATCTTAATGCAGAGTTATCAAGATTAGCAGGTCATTTCTATCATCAACCCGCTGAAAAATTAAAATTAATAGGTGTTACTGGGACTAACGGAAAAACGACAACAACACAATTGTTAGCGCAGTGGGCTCAAGGATTAGGCGAAACCAGTGCTGTGATGGGAACAGTCGGTAACGGACTGTTAGGTCACGTTGTTCCAGCTATGAACACCACGGGCTCGGCAGTTGATATTCAATTAGAGTTACAACAACTATTCAATCAAGGCGCGACATTAACCGCGATGGAAGTCTCTTCTCATGGCTTAGTACAAGGTCGCGTTAGTGCTTTACCTTTTGTGGCGAGCGTATTTACTAATTTAAGCCGTGACCATCTCGATTATCATGGTGATATGGCAAATTATGAAGAGGCAAAATGGTTACTTTTCTCTACACACCATAGTGGTGAAAAAATCATTAATGCTGATGATACCGTTGGTCAAAAATGGTTATCACGTGTGCCAGATGCTGTTGCAGTGACAATGGACAATAAATTGCCAGCAAATTGGCAAGGTCGCTTTGTTAAAACAACAAACATTAATTACCACGATGAGGGGGCAACCATTCGCTTTAGTTCAAGCTGGGGGGAAGGGGAAATTGAAAGTCCATTAATTGGGGCATTTAATGTCAGTAACCTTTTATGTGCTTTAGCAACATTGTTGGTTTTGGAATATCCACTAGATGCCGTGATTAACGCGTCATCAGCACTTACTCCTGTTTGTGGGCGAATGGAAGTATTTAGTGCTGATAATCGCCCTACCGTTATTGTTGATTATGCTCATACCCCTGATGCGCTAGAAAAAGCACTTCAAGCTACTCGCTTACACTGTAGCGGTAAATTGTGGTGTGTGTTTGGGTGTGGGGGTGATCGAGATAAAGGTAAGCGCCCACTAATGGGAGCGGTTGCAGAAGAATTGGCTGATAAAGTTGTTATCACTGATGACAATCCGCGTAGTGAAGAGCCACAAGCTATTATTCAAGATATTCTTTCTGGTCTAATGGAGCCCGGCCGTGCAATTGCTATTGAAGGTCGTGCTGAAGCAGTGACTAACGTAATTATGCAAGCCGACGCGAATGATATGATTTTAGTCGCAGGTAAAGGACATGAAGATTACCAGTTAGTTGGTTCACGTCGCCTTGACTATTCAGATAGATTAACCGTTGCACGGTTATTGGGGGTGATTGCATGATCCCTTTATCCCTAGAAACCATTGTACAAGTCACTGATGGTAAATTGAGCCACATGGCTCAAAGCCAAGCGAATCAATTAACGATTAAGTCAATTTCGACGGATAGTCGCAATATAGATGAATATTGCCTCTTTATTGCATTGGCAGGTGAGCGTTTTGATGCGCATGACTTTATTGCTGATGTCAAAGAAAAGGGCGCTGTTGCTGTATTGGTTAATCGTGAAATTGATATTGATTGCCCACAAATCATTGTGAAAGATACTCGTCTAGCAATGGGGGCGATTGCCACTCATATTCGTTCACTAAGCAATGCAAAAATCGTAGCATTGACAGGATCTTCAGGAAAAACGTCCGTCAAAGAAATGACGGCTTCAATTTTGCGTCATTGCGGTGAAACTTTATATACCTACGGTAATTTAAATAATGATATTGGTGTACCTTTAACACTGTTTCGTTTAACGCCAGAGCATCGTTTTGCTGTTATCGAGCTAGGTGCTAACCATATTGGTGAAATTGCCTATACCGTGGATATGGTTAAACCAGATAGTGCCTTGGTAAATAATCTCTTTTCTGCACATATTGAAGGTTTCGGTTCACTTGAAGGCATAGCTCAAGCGAAAGGTGAAATTTTTACTCATTTAAAAGAGCAAGGTACAGCCATTATTAATCTTGATAGTAATGACTTACCTCTATGGCAACACCATCTAAATGCGCGTCAAACGCAATGGTCGTTCTCTTTATCTGCGCAAAGCAACGCTGATTTTTATCCCACTGATATTGTTGTTAAGCAATTCGCCACTAACTTTACCCTACATACACCAGAAGGCTGTGTTGAAGTCACCCTCCCATTGCCTGGACGTCATAATATTGCCAATACTTTAGCTGCTAGTGCGTTAGCTCTTTCAGCAGGCGCAACGCTTGATACAATTCGCCTTGGTTTATCGACATTAAAAGCAGTACCGGGAAGATTGTATCCTGTGGCGTTAACTACAGGAAAAATGGTGTTAGATGATACCTATAATGCGAACGATGGTTCGATGATCGCGGGCTTACAAGTTTTATCACAATTGCCGGGATATAAGATTTTTGTTGCGGGAGATATGGCTGAGTTAGGTAAAGATTCAGAAAAATGTCACCGTGATGTAGGGCGTTTTGCACACAATGCAGGGATTGATTGTGTTTTTACCGTAGGGGAGCATAGCCACTTTATTAGTGATGAAAACCAAGGTGGTCAGCATTTTACATTTAAAGCCGACTTACTTGCTCAATTGATTCCATTATTACAGCAGCATGATGTTGTTTCAGTTTTAGTAAAAGGTTCACGAAGCTCCGCGATGGAAGATATCGTGAACGCATTAAAGGAGTGCTTTGAATGTTAGTTTGGCTAGCCGAATATTTGGTTAAATACCATACATTTTTTAATGTGTTTTCTTATCTGACATTCAGGGCGATTGTTGGTTTATTGACGGCTTTAATTATTGCTTTGTGGATGGGACCTCATCTCATCGCTTGGTTACAAAGAATGCAAATTGGACAAGTGGTTCGTAGTGAAGGGCCTGAGTCTCATTTTAGTAAACGTGGCACACCGACAATGGGCGGGATTATGATCCTGTTCTCTATCTCTATCTCCACGCTACTTTGGGCAAGATTAGATAACCCTTATGTTTGGTGCGTGTTGCTGGTTTTAATTGGTTATGGTGTTATCGGCTTTGTTGATGATTATCGCAAAGTTGTGCGTAAAGATACGCGTGGTTTAATCGCACGCTGGAAATATTTCTGGCAATCCGTACTGGCGTTAGTGGTTGCCTTTAGTATGTATGCCATTGGTAAAGATACATCTGCAACACAGCTAGTTGTTCCATTCTTTAAAGATGTTATGCCTCAATTAGGCATGCTTTATATTTTATTGGCGTATTTTGTGATTGTGGGAACCAGTAACGCTGTTAACTTAACGGATGGTTTGGACGGTCTAGCCATTATGCCAACTGTCTTTGTGGCGGCCGGTTTTGCTTTAGTTGCATGGGCAACAGGTAACGTTAATTTTGCAAGCTACTTGAAAATTCCTTATTTAATGCATGCGGGTGAGTTAGTCATTGTCTGTACTGCGATAGTGGGAGCTGGTTTAGGTTTCCTTTGGTTTAATACTTACCCAGCACAAGTCTTTATGGGAGATGTTGGTTCTCTCGCATTAGGTGGCGCGTTAGGCACTATTGCTGTGTTATTACGCCAAGAGTTTTTATTAGTGATTATGGGGGGTGTGTTTGTTGTTGAAACACTCTCCGTTATTTTGCAAGTTGGTTCATTTAAATTACGTGGTCAACGTATTTTTCGTATGGCTCCAATTCATCACCATTATGAATTAAAAGGCTGGCCTGAACCTCGTGTTATTGTCCGTTTCTGGATTATTTCACTGATGTTAGTGCTTATTGGTCTGGCGACGTTAAAGGTGCGTTAAGATGGCAAATTATCAGGGGAAAAAAGTCGTTATTGTTGGACTTGGAATAACAGGTCTTTCCTGTGTTGACTTTTTTATCCGTCAAGGTGTTACACCTAAAGTGATTGATACGCGCCAAAAACCAGGAGGTTTAGATAAGCTTCCTGTTGATGTTGAATATCATACAGGCAGTTTTCACCAAGTATGGCTTAACGATGCGGATTTAATTGTTTCAAGTCCTGGTATTGCCCTTTCGACACCCGAGCTCGTTGAAGCAGCAAGTCATGGTGTCGAAATTGTGGGGGATATTGAGCTGTTTTGCCGCGAAGCCCAAGCACCTATTGTGGCTATCACAGGCTCTAATGGTAAAAGCACAGTCACAATGCTTGTGGGTGAAATGGCAAAAGCGGAGGGTATTCGCGTTGGTGTTGGGGGGAATATTGGTGTTCCTGCTCTAACTTTGCTAACTGAGCCTCATGATCTTTATGTCTTAGAACTATCAAGTTTCCAACTAGAAACCACGTATAGCTTAAAAGCAGCTGCGGCAACAGTCTTAAATATTAGCGAAGATCATATGAATCGCTATCCATTAGGATTGGAACAATACCGCGAAGCGAAATTACGTATCTATGATAATGCCAACATTTGCGTTTATAACGAAGATGACAGACTTACATTACCTTTAGCGGGTAAAAATGAGCGTTGTGTTAGCTTTGGCGTAGGACAGGGCGATTATCAGCTTGATAACACAGAACGCATCTTAAAAGTAAAAGGTGAAAAAATCCTTTCAACGTCCGAAATGTATCTTTCTGGACAGCATAATTATACCAATGGACTTGCTGCATTAGCACTTGCTGACGCTGTGGGGATCTCTCGTAAAGCGGGCTTGGAAGTGCTGAAAAACTATCATGGTCTAGCTCACCGTTTTCAATTGGTTTATTCACATCAAAATGTGCGTTGGATAAATGATTCTAAAGCAACTAACGTCGGTAGCACAGAAGCTGCCTTACGTGGATTAGACGTCGAAGGTACATTGCACCTTTTATTAGGTGGTGATGGTAAATCAGCCGATTTTACTGCCTTATTGCCATATATTAGTGGCGACAATATTCGCCTCTATTGCTTTGGGCAAGACGGACAAGCATTAGCCCGTTTACGACCGGAAGTCTCTTTATTAACGGTCACAATGGAAGAGGCAATGCGGGCATTAGCGCCTACTGTCAAATCAGGGGATATGGTGTTGCTTTCACCTGCTTGCGCAAGCTTAGATCAGTTTAAATGTTTTGAAACAACGCGGTGATGAATTTGCGCGCTTAGCGCGGGAGCTTGGCTAATGAGCATATTCGCAATGCGAAGACTAAAACAGTGGCTAGTGGGCAGTTATCAAACTGAGAATACGGCGTTTGTGCCGTATGATCGCACTTTGCTCTGGTTTACTTTCGGATTAGCGGTTATCGGCTTTGTGATGGTGACGTCAGCCTCAATGCCTGTTGGTCAACGCCTTGCAGAAGATCCTTTCTTATTCGCTAAGCGTGATGGCATCTATATTGTTGTCGCATTTTGTATAGCATTAGTCACTATGCGTATTCCAATGGCAATTTGGCAACGTTATAGCAGTTTAATGCTTTTCGGTTCGATAATACTTTTATTGTTGGTATTGGGGGTCGGGAGTTCTGTTAATGGTGCTTCACGTTGGATTGCTGTCGGGCCATTAAACTTCCAACCGGCTGAATTATCAAAGCTAGCTCTATTTTGTTATCTATCTAGCTATTTAGTTCGAAAAGTTGATGAAGTCAGAAATAACTTTTGGGGTTTCTGTAAGCCGATGGGCGTTATGTTAGTCCTGGCAGTTTTACTGTTATTGCAACCAGACTTAGGTACTGTGGTTGTTTTATTTGTTACTACATTAGCACTTTTATTTTTGGCGGGCGCTAAAATTTGGCAGTTCTTAGCGATTATCGGTTCTGGTATTGCTGCAGTGGTTATGTTGATCATCGTTGAACCTTATCGTGTTCGTCGTATTACTTCTTTCTTAGAGCCTTGGGAAGATCCATTTGGTAGTGGTTACCAGTTAACGCAATCTTTGATGGCATTTGGTCGAGGCGATTTGCTTGGACAAGGGTTAGGAAACTCAGTACAAAAACTGGAATATTTACCAGAAGCACATACCGACTTTATTTTCTCTATTTTGGCAGAAGAACTTGGTTATATCGGTGTGGTTTTAGTGCTTTTAATGGTATTCTTCATCGCTTTTCGCGCGATGCAAATTGGGCGACGCGCATTGATACTTGATCAACGTTTTTCAGGCTTTTTAGCGTGCTCAATCGGGATCTGGTTTACATTCCAGTCATTGGTCAATGTAGGTGCAGCAGCAGGTATGTTGCCAACGAAGGGATTAACTCTTCCTCTTATTAGTTATGGTGGTTCAAGCTTGATTATTATGTCAACGGCCATCGTGATGTTATTACGAATAGATTATGAAACACGTCTAGCACAAGCTCAGGCGTTTGTAAGGAGCCCGAAATGAGCGAGCGTAGACGCCGTTTAATGGTAATGGCCGGTGGCACAGGGGGACATGTATTCCCCGGGCTCGCTGTTGCTCATTATCTACAATCCCAAGGTTGGGAAATCCGATGGTTAGGAACGGCGGATAGAATGGAAAGCTAATTTAGTACCCAAAACACGGTATTGAAATTGAATTTATTCGCATCTCTGGCTTACGTGGTAAAGGTATTAAAGCATTAATAGTCGCGCCGATTCGTATTATTAAAGCTATTTTTCAGGCACGAGCCATTATGAAACGCTATCAACCTGATGCTGTACTTGGTATGGGGGGATATGTTTCCGGCCCAGGTGGAGTTGCTGCTTGGATGTGTGGTATTCCTGTTATTTTACATGAACAAAATGGGATTGCTGGATTAACAAACCGTTGGTTATCCAAAATGGCTAAACGTGTTTTACAGGCTTTTCCGGGGGCATTTCCTAAAGCGCCTGTGGTTGGAAATCCGGTCCGTAAAGATGTATTAGCGCTTGAAACGCCATCGGTACGATTAAAAGAGAGACGTGGCCCTATTCGTGTGTTGATTATTGGCGGTAGTCAAGGCGCGCGAATTTTAAATCATACCTTGCCCGTGGTCGCAGGTTTGCTTGGTGAGCATGTTACAATCTGGCATCAAGCAGGAAAAGGTAGCGAAAGTGATACAAAAACACGCTATCAGAACGAATTAGCTAAAAATTCAGTTAAATCTGAATATAAAGTTACTGAATTTATTGATGATATAGCGCAAGCTTACCAATGGGCTGATGTTGTCGTATGCCGTTCAGGTGCATTAACGGTCAGTGAAATTGCCGCAGCAGGATTACCCGCTATTTTTGTTCCCTTTCAGCACAAAGATAGGCAACAGTATTGGAATGCACTGCCGTTAGAAAAAGCAGGTGCAGCGCGAATTATCGAACAAAAAGATTTAACTCCTGAAGTCATTGCTGAAACCCTGAAACAATGGGATAGAGAAACATTGTTAGCAATGGCAGAAAAAGCAAAAAGTGTTGCGATTACGGATGCCACAGAACGTGTAGCGAATGTAATAATCGAAGTGGCAAAGAAATAAACGTAACTTGTAACCATTAACTTAGAGTGAAGAAGTAAATAGTGAATACACAACAACTGGCAAAATTAAGATCGTTTGTGCCTGAAATGAGAAAAGTTAAGCATATTCACTTTATCGGCATCGGTGGTGCTGGTATGGGGGGGATTGCTGAAGTGTTAGCGAATGAAGGCTATGAAATCAGCGGTTCTGATTTAGCGCCAAATGTTGTTACACAACAGCTTGTTGCCTTGGGTGCAACTGTTTATTTTAATCATCGCCCTGAAAATATTCGTGGTGCCAGTGTTGTTGTGGTCTCGACCGCAATTAGTGCTGAAAATCCTGAAATTATTGCAGCGAGAGAAGCACGTATTCCGGTTATTCGTCGTGCTGAAATGCTAGCTGAATTAATGCGTTATCGTCACGGTGTGGCGATTGCAGGAACGCACGGTAAAACAACTACGACAGCAATGATTTCAAATATTTATGCACAAGCGGGATTAGATCCTACGTTTGTGAATGGTGGATTAGTTAAATCAGCAGGCACGCATGCACGTTTAGGGTGTAGTCGCTATTTAATTGCTGAAGCTGATGAAAGCGATGCATCGTTTTTACATTTACAACCTATGGTGGCAGTGGTTACAAATATTGAAGCTGACCATATGGATACGTATCACGGTAATTTTGACAATCTAAAAGAGACCTTTATTACCTTTTTGCACAACTTACCATTCTATGGTCGTGCAGTGATGTGTCTTGATGATGATGTTATCCGTTCCATTATTCCTAAAGTCGGTCGTTATATTACGACTTATGGATTTAGTGAAGATGCTGATGTTCGTATTACGCATTATGAACAAAAAGGTGCTCAAGGTTTTTTCACTATTTCTCGTGAAGATATGCCGGATTTACAAGTTGTATTAAATGCACCAGGTCGTCATAACGCGTTAAATGCAACAGCAGCAGTAGCGGTTGCTACCGAAGAAGGTATTGCAGACGAACATATTTTAGCTGCATTACTTAACTTCCAAGGTACGGGGCGCCGTTTTGACTTCTTAGGAAATTACGGTCTTGAGCATGTTAATGGTCAAGAAGGTGAGGTGATGTTAGTCGATGATTATGGTCATCATCCAACAGAAGTTGATGCAACGATTAAAGCAGCAAGAGCAGGTTGGCCAGATAAGCGCCTAGTTATGATTTTTCAACCGCATCGTTACACACGTACACGTGATTTATATGAGGACTTTGCTACTGTTCTCAATCAGGTGGATATTTTATTATTAACAGATGTTTACGCAGCAGGGGAACCCCCCTATTGCAGGCGCAGATAGTCGCTCACTTTGTCGAACAATTCGCCAGCGTGGCAAGTTAGATCCTATCTGGGTGTCTGATGTAGATAATATTTCATCAATATTAGCAGGCGTATTAACAGATAATGATCTTGTTTTAGTTCAAGGTGCTGGAAATATTGGTAAAATAGCGCGTCGCTTAGCAGATACAAAATTACAGCCATCTTTAAGCGAGGATTAAGGCGGATGTTTGAGCAAGTGAACATCATTTATGGTGAAATGGGTAATCAACTCGCTGTAATGATGAGATGTTATGAGAAAAATAACACAGTATTGGCGAAAAAAATGATCGAGAATTCGCTTGCTCAAAACCGTATTGAGAAAAAATTTCAGTTAAAAAGTAAGAAAAACGCAGAAAAATTCGCAATTTCTTCTTTTAAAGTAAATAATTCTCAACAGATTGAACAATTTAGTGATTTAATTATCAAACCTAAAGGTGTTCATAAAGTATATATATGTAGGAAAAGTATTAATCGAAGGAATATCGGACAAAAGGGTGGGCGATTCTCTTGTTTAAACGTTGCTCAGGAGTTAGTGGGTTAATATGTCACAAGCAGCGCTAAATATAAAAGAGCACAAAGAGAAACAGCATTCTGACAGGCCGAGTAATGGTACTTATTTATCAGGATTAATCTTTTTCTTATGTGTGATTGCCACTATCGTTTGGGGGGGAATACAAGTCGTTAATTGGATGAAAGATGCAAATCGTCTTCCCATCTCAAAACTTGTATTAACTGGCGAGCGGCATTACACAACGAATGATGATGTGCGTCAGGCGATTTTATCTTTAGGACAACCTGGCACATTTATGACACAGGATGTGAATATCATTCAGCAACAAATTGAACGTATGCCATGGATTAGGCAAGTCACTGTGCGTAAACAGTGGCCAGACGAACTTAAAATCCATCTGGTAGAGTATGTTCCCTTTACTCGCTGGAATGATACTTACTTTCTTGATAAAGAAGGGCGTGTTTTCAGTCTGCCAACGCAATTGGAAACTAAAGGTAATTACCCTTTGTTATATGGCCCTCAAGGAAGTGAAAAAATGGTGTTATCAGGTTATGTAGCAATGCGAGATCAACTTCTTGCGAGTAACCTGAATTTAAAAGCAGCGTCAATGTCTGCTCGTCAAGGATGGCAATTAGTTTTAGACAATGATGTCCGATTGGAGTTAGGTCGTAAGGATAACGAAAAACGGATCGCTCGCTTTATTGAGTTGTATCCGATACTGCAACAACAAACAGATAAACGAGTTGATTATGTTGATCTGCGTTATGACAGTGGTGGTGCAGTCGGATGGGCTCCTTTATTACTTGAGAATGAATAAACAAGACGTGGCAGATGACACGATGAAGGCGAAGGCAGAACAATAATGATCAAAGCGACGGACAGAAAATTAGTAGTTGGTCTTGAGATTGGTACGGCCAAAGTAGCCACCCTTGTCGGTGAGATCCTGCCTGATGGTGTAGTGAATATTATCGGGGTGGGAAGTTGTCCATCTCGAGGCATGGATAAAGGTGGTGTTAATGATCTTGAATCCGTCGTGAAATGTGTACAACGGGCGGTAGATCAGGCTGAATTGATGGCTGATTGTCAAATATCTTCAGTGTATTTGGCGTTATCAGGTAAGCATATCAGTTGCCAAAATGAGATTGGTATGGTGCCAATTTCAGAAGAAGAAGTGACTCAAGATGATGTTGATAGCGTGGTTCATACTGCGAAATCCGTCAAAGTAAAAGATGAACATCGTGTTTTACACGTTATACCGCAAGAGTATGCCATTGATTATCAAGAAGGGATCAAAAACCCTGTTGGATTATCGGGTGTACGTATGCAAGCTAAAGTTCATTTAATTACCTGCCATAACGATATGGCAAAGAATATTGTAAAAGCAGTTGAACGCTGTGGGTTAAAGGTAGATCAACTGATTTTTGCAGGATTGGCTTCAAGTTTCGCTGTATTGACAGAAGATGAACGTGAACTCGGTGTGTGTGTTGTTGATATTGGTGGCGGTACAATGGATATCGCAATTTATACCGGTGGGGCATTAAGACATACTCGCGTTATTCCTTATGCTGGCAATGTGGTAACGAGTGATATCGCTTATGCATTTGGTACACCCCCAAATGATGCTGAAGCTATCAAAGTTCGCCATGGTTGTGCATTAGGCTCTTTAGTCGGTAAAGATGAAAATGTCGAAGTTCCTAGTGTCGGAGGCAGGCCACCAAGAAGTCTGCAACGACAAACCCTTGCGGAGGTGATTGAGCCTCGTTATACCGAATTGCTCAATCTTGTTAATGAAGAGATTTTAAAAGTTCAAGAACAATTACGTCAGCAAGGGATTAAGCATCATTTAGCCGCAGGTATTGTGCTAACAGGTGGTGCTGCACAGATTGATGGACTTGTTGAATGTGCTCAACGTGTTTTTCACACGCAAGTACGGATCGGTAAACCGTTAAATATTACCGGGCTAACAGATTATGCGCAGGATCCCTACTACTCAACAGCCGTTGGGCTCTTGCATTACGGTAAAGAATCCCACTTTGGTGAGGAAACAGAAACCGAAAAACGCTCTGCTGTCAGTGGTTTGTTTAAGAAACTTACCAGTTGGCTAAAAAGAGAGTTTTAATAATCAGACAAATTTAAAAAGAGGTCGTTTGAGCAAGCGACCCTAAGAAGGCACAAAACGGAGAGAAATTATGTTTGAACCTATGGAATTAACCAACGATGCGGTGATTAAAGTCATCGGCGTTGGTGGCGGCGGCGTAATGCGGTTGAGCACATGGTTCGTGAACGTATTGAAGGTGTAGATTTCTTTGCAGTCAATACGGATGCTCAAGCGTTACGTAAAACAGCAGTCGGACAAACTATCCAAATTGGTAATGCCATTACGAAAGGCTTAGGTGCAGGTGCAAACCCTGAAGTGGGTCGTAATGCCGCAGAAGAAGACCGTGAAGCGCTGCGTGCAGCGCTTGAAGGTGCCGATATGGTCTTTATTGCAGCCGGTATGGGGGGCGGTACGGGTACTGGTGCTGCGCCAGTTGTTGCTGAAGTTGCTAAAGAATTAGGTATTTTGACCGTTGCTGTAGTGACTAAGCCTTTTAATTTTGAAGGCAAAAAACGGATGGCATTTGCGGAACAAGGTATTACTGAGTTATCAAAACATGTTGATTCATTAATCACTATTCCTAATGACAAACTATTAAAAGTATTGGCCGTGGTATTTCATTATTAGATGCGTTTGGTGCTGCTAATGATGTGTTAAAAAGGCGCAGTCCAAGGTATTGCAGAGCTAATTACCCGCCCTGGTTTAATGAACGTTGACTTTGCCGACGTAAGAACAGTGATGTCCGAGATGGGCTATGCCATGATGGGCTCTGGTGCTGCTAAAGGTGAAGATCGCGCTGAAGAAGCCGCAGAAATGGCGATTTCAAGTCCATTATTGGAAGATATCGACCTGTCTGGTGCGCGTGGTGTATTAGTCAATATTACTGCAGGCTTTGATTTACGTCTTGATGAATTTGAAACAGTGGGTAATACCATTCGTGCATTTGCATCAGACAACGCAACTGTGGTTATCGGTACATCCCTTGATCCAGAAATGAATGATGAACTGCGTGTAACTGTCGTTGCAACAGGTATCGGCATGGACAAACGTCCAGAAATTACGCTGGTAACGAATAAGCAAAATCAGCAAAGCGCAATGGAGAATCGTTATCAGCAAATGCAAAATAGCATGTCTTCTTTTTCAACTGTAGAAGAAAGCAAGCCAGCAGCAAAAGCCGTTAACGAACAATCTACTCAGGCGAATAAAGAGCCCGATTATTTAGATATCCCTGCGTTCCTGAGAAAACAGGCTGATTAATCGCCAAAAAGATTGGCATCTCCGCTTTTTGTGCTAAACTGTCCTGCCAATTATAAGTATAATGATTGGTAGGACGGATAACATTGCGAGATAAAATGATGATCAAACAACGGACATTAAAACGAATTGTACAAGCAACTGGTGTGGGGCTTCACACAGGTAAAAAAGTTACGCTTACAATGCGTCCGGCGCCAGCAAATACTGGGGTCATCTACCGTCGTACTGATTTAAATCCACCGGTGGATTTTCCAGCAGATGCAAAATCAGTTCGTGACACTATGCTTTGTACTTGCTTAGTTAACGAAGATGATGTGCGTATCTCAACCGTTGAGCATTTAAACGCAGCACTGGCTGGTTTAGGCATTGATAATATCGTAATTGAAGTGAATGCACCTGAAATTCCAATTATGGATGGAAGTGCAGCACCTTTTGTTTTCTTGTTACTAGATGCAGGTATTGAAGAACTTCGTACTGCGAAGAAATTCATTCGCATCAAAGAAACAGTGCGTGTTGAAGATGGCGATAAATGGGCAGAAATGCGTCCATACAATGGGTTTAAATTAGATTTCACTATTGATTTTAATCACCCAGCCATTGATGCAAGTACACAGCGTTATAAATTAGATTTTTCAGCAGAATCCTTCATGAGCCAAATTAGCCGTGCTCGTACTTTTGGGTTTATGCGTGATATCGAATATTTGCAATCTAAAGGATTGTGTTTAGGCGGAAGCTTCGATTGTGCGATTGTAGTTGATGATTATCGTGTTCTCAACGACGATGGTTTACGTTTTGAAGATGAATTTGTTCGTCACAAAATGTTGGATGCAATCGGTGATTTATTTATGTGTGGTTATAACATTATCGGTGAATTCACTGCGTTTAAATCAGGTCACGCATTAAACAATAAATTACTCCAAGCGGTATTAGCAAAAGAGTCTGCGTGGGAATTTGTCACATTTGAAGACGAAGCACAAATGCCGGTGGCATTTAAAGCTCCTTCAATGGTTTTTGCTTAATTCCAGTGATGGAAGTACGTTAATTATCTCTAATTAACGTTCATCTTTGGTTGCACTTGTACTCTCTCCGGCAAGTGCAGCCAACCGTTCTAATTTCTCTCTTAATTTCTTCGGGCTTTTCTGCGCTAAATACTTTAATGATTGAGCACTTTCTAAACTTAAATGACGTCTCTTTGTAGGCTCTTGTTTTTTTAATGATGATATTAAAGATCTTTTTTCCGGTTTTATTCCTAAAGTCGGATTTATTTTGATGTCTATTGAGGATAAGGATGGTAAAATTTCTTGTCTTAATGCAGAAAGTAATGATGGCGTCTCATAACGTAATCGAGTTAACCAACTTGCGTTTGCGACTTCAATAATTAAAATAGCGTTGCGATAATTGGCGACACGGCATTTATCTTGTAAAGGAATAGGTAAAAGGCCCATGACGGCGCGATTTAATTTTAGTAAAATCGTTGCACGCTGTTGAATGAGTTGTAATGTATTTTTATTGGAACCTTCAAGTTCGATGAAGATTTTTTCCAATGATTGTGGGTAACTATCCCGCATAGATTTTGACTCCACAAAATAAAAATTAATGAGCAACGAAGGTTAATGAGCATTATAAGTTTTTGGCGACAGTTTGGCAGGCGATATTTTTGGTCGCATCTGCTTTTAGGGATGGTAGCAGCAGGTATTGGAATACCTTCGCTGTTGTCTGCCCATGCCGAAAATCCACAACAAACAGATACACCTTCCTCACAGAATCGCCAGAGTCAGGCACTTATTGCGTTTGATAACCTATTTTTACGTCAAAGTGTACAGAATCCTGCCTCATCCTTCACCTTTAATTACTGGCAACAGCACGCAGTAAAAAATGTCATTAAACAGCTTTCTTTTGCATTCACTATTAATTCTCCTGAGTTGATGGTAAAGGCCAAAGATGAGCCGTCTCCTGTTTCTCATGTTGCAGAGGTCATGCTTGATACTCTGTATGCTTTATTGACAGACACGTCCTCAACAGCATTAACCCATTTACCGCTTTCTGGCTATACTTTAGCACAGAGCACCACTTCCTATCATACCGGATTATGGCTTGCACAAATCCGCGGGATCCGCGCTGGACCTTACCTAACGGCTTAATTGAGTCATATAATCTAATAAGATTATGATTATCTCTGTTAAAACATAAAAACAGAGGCTTTTTTCGGCGTTTTCACGCCATAAATGAGAATAAAGATTTATGTTAGGTAAAATTGTAACCAAGATTTTTGGTAGCCGTAACGATCGTACTATCCGCCGTATGCGCAAAGTTGTTAATGAAATTAATAAACTTGAGCCAGAATTTGAAAAACTGACAGATGATGAGTTAAAAGCAAAAACGAACGAATTTCGTGAGCGCTTAAAAAAGGGTGAAAAAGAAGAAGATATTTTACCCGAAGCGTTTGCAACTGTGCGTGAAGCCAGTAAACGTGTCTTTGGTATGCGCCATTTCGATGTACAGTTAATCGGTGGTATGGTACTGAATGAGCGTTGTATTGCAGAAATGCGTACCGGTGAAGGTAAAACATTAACCGCAACATTACCTGCATACTTAAATGCACTATCAGGTAAAGGGGTTCACGTTGTTACCGTCAATGATTACTTGGCACAACGTGACGCCGAAAATAACCGTCCTCTGTTTGAATTCTTAGGTTTAAGCGTTGGTATCAACTTGCCGAATATGGCGCCACCAGTAAAACGCGAAGCCTATAATGCCGACATTACTTACGGTACGAACAACGAATTTGGTTTTGATTACTTACGTGACAACATGGCATTTAGCCCACAAGAGCGTGTTCAACGTAAATTACACTATGCATTAGTGGATGAGGTTGACTCAATCTTAATCGATGAAGCGCGAACACCACTGATCATTTCAGGCCCAGCAGAAGACAGTTCTGAGCTTTATATCCAAATGAATAAAGTGATCCCTCATTTGGTTCCTCAAGAAAAAGAAGACTCAGATACTTTCCAAGGTGAAGGTGATTACTCTGTTGATGAAAAAACACGTCAAGTGAATATCACAGAACGTGGCCTAGTTAAAATTGAAGGCTTATTAGCAGATGCTGGCATGATGAAAGAAGGTGAGTCTTTATACTCACCGGCGAATATTATGTTAATGCACCATGTGACTGCTGCATTACGTGCTCATGCGCTGTTTACCAAAGACGTTGACTACATTGTTAAAGATGGCGAAGTTATTATTGTTGACGAACATACTGGTCGTACAATGCAAGGTCGTCGCTGGTCTGATGGTTTACACCAAGCGGTTGAAGCCAAAGAAGGTGTGAAGATCCAAAATGAGAATCAAACATTAGCGTCAATCACATTCCAAAATTATTTCCGTTTATACGAAAAATTAGCAGGGATGACCGGTACTGCGGATACTGAAGCGTTTGAATTTAACTCTATCTATCGCTTAGAAACTATTGTTATCCCAACTAACCGCCCAATGGTACGTAAAGATCTCCCTGACTTAGTTTATATGAATGAACAAGGTAAATTTGCTGCCATTATCGAAGATATTCGTGAACGTACCAAGAATGGCCAACCTGTACTTGTTGGTACTATCTCAATTGAAAAGTCAGAAGAAATCTCTAATGCGTTAACGAAGGCCAATGTTCACCATAATGTGCTGAATGCGAAATTCCACGCAATGGAAGCTGATATTATTGCTAACGCAGGTTTACCTTCTGCCGTGACTATTGCAACTAACATGGCAGGTCGTGGTACTGATATCGTGTTGGGGGGGAGTTGGCAAACTGAAGTGGCTAAACTTGATGAGCCAACAGAAGAACAAATTGAAGAAATCAAAGCGAAATGGAAAGAGCGCCATGACGCAGTATTAGCTTCAGGTGGTTTACATATCATTGGTACTGAACGTCATGAGTCACGCCGTATTGATAACCAGTTACGTGGTCGTGCGGGTCGTCAAGGTGATGAAGGTTCTTCTCGTTTCTATTTATCTATGGAAGACTCTTTAATGCGTATTTTTGCTTCAGATAAAGTATCTGGCATGATGCGTAAATTAGGTATGAATGAAACCGAAGCGATTGAGCACCCTTGGGTAACTAAAGCGATTGCCAATGCACAACGTAAAGTAGAAAACCGCAACTTTGATATTCGTAAACAATTACTTGAATATGATGATGTAGCTAATGATCAGCGTCGTGCAATTTATACTCAACGTAACGAATTACTTGATGTAGCAGACGTCAGTGAAACTATCGACAGTATTCGTCAAGATGTCTTCACTACGATGATCGATAACTATATTCCACCTCAATCACTGGAAGAAATGTGGGATATTGAAGGGTTAACTGCATGTCTACAAAAAGACTTTGATTTGAATTTACCAATTAAAGAGTGGTTAGATAAAGAGCCTGAGTTACATGAAGAAACATTACGTGAACGTATCCTAGAAAAATCGATCGAAGTTTACAAAGCAAAAGAAGAAATCGTTAGTGCTGAAATGATGCGTAACTTTGAAAAAGGCGTGATGTTACAAACACTGGATTCACTGTGGAAAGAGCACTTGGCAGCGATGGATTATTTACGTCAAGGTATCCACTTACGTGGTTATGCACAAAAAGATCCGAAACAAGAGTACAAACGTGAATCGTTCGCTATGTTTGCTAACATGTTGGAATCACTGAAATATGAAGTGATAAGCACACTAAGCAAAGTCCAGGTTCGTTTACCAGAAGAAGTTGAAGAGTTAGAACGTCGTCGCCGTGAAGAAGCCGAGCGTCTAGCAAAACAACAGCAATTAAGCCATGAAGTGACAAAAGAGTCTCAAATGTCAGCGGTAGATGGTCAAGTTGCGGCGGGTAAAAAAGTAGGACGTAATGAGCCATGCCCTTGTGGATCGGGTAAGAAATTTAAGCATTGTCATGGTCAATTAGGTTAATTTATCTGTTGATAATAATGGTTATTTAGCTTTTCGTTGAATAAGAAAATCCCGCTTATTATTAAGCGGGATTTTTTATTGTTGATAGGAAAAAACTAAATTGAAGAGTGCAAATGTGAGAGATGAGTTTTTGTTTTTTGACTTTCAGATCCTGATCCGGGCTCGATTAATCCTGCAATAATGGGGCAATCAGGATTGTTATCACCTTGGCAATCTTTGACTAAATGTTCTAATGTTTTTGTCATTTGTTGTAATTCTGCAATCTTACAATTGAGCGCTTCAATATGGGAGAGCGCAATAGATTTCACATCTGCACTGGCGCGTTCTCTGTTATCCCACTAAGCGAATAATTTGTGCCAAAACGGTATTTGAACCGACTTTAGTGACGTTAAAGCTAAAAGCTCCTGTTTTATTAATTGTACCACATGAAGCACATGTCATTCCTTCTACAGGTAAACTCAGTCGGTTGGCAGAGGACAACGTTGTCTTCGTATCCATTAGAATTCTCCTCTTAAATAGGGTATGAAATTAAGCTTAAACTTTACCATTAGGGGAAGGTCAAGGGTTATGCATTAATTTATTTTTTACAGTTTTAATGGCTATTTTACTTTTAATTCAAATAATTATGTTTATTTGAGTGTTTTTAGAATATGTAAAAATTGTGAATTTATGGGAAAAGAAGAGACTAAAATAGAGAGATAAAAACCCCGCTTATTATAATAAGCGGGGTGGCTTACAAAAGAATAGGCATTACTCTTTCATAAAGTATCTATTATTTTTCAGAAATAGAGGATTTTGTGTTTACAGTTTCATTGACTTTAATCGGTGATTTTAATGATAAATCACCGCTTGAAAGTTGTTTCACTAAATCAACAGCTGATGATTTCAGATCAAGATCTGCACCCGCTTCGTAATGATGACCTTCAATATTATTTAATTGAACGTTGCTACTGCCTAAATCAATCTGGCCTTGTTCGCTTTTTACTTCAGCACCTGTAAGTTTAGTTGTGCCACTGACATTTAATGAAATGTCATTTTTGCTTGTTAAGGTTGTAGTTTCGGTAACTGCATCATTGTCAATATGAGAGACCTTGATATCGGCATTGGCGGTATGACCTTCTGCGCCAGTGACAATATTTTTAATACCATTACCGACATAGTTAACACCGTTGTCAATTTTAGCTTTTGTTTCGCCACTGATACCGGTTTTATCTGCGATACTTGAAGAGAGTGAATTATATTTATCAGAAATAACATCTGTTGCAGATTTAATTCCTGAATCAATAGTCTCTTTGATCGTATTTTCTAATAATGATCCACCCGCTTTTGCTGTTTTATCAACTTGGCTAGATTCAGGATCATTGTTGTGGTTATAACCTACATTGACATCAACACTGACATGGCGATCGCTGTCTTTTTGGCTAGTCACTGTAAAGTCACCACCAACATGGCCTGTTACGTTATCTGCAGAAACATTAGCACCCGAAAGAGTGAGGTTTTTTATCACTGTTTACGGTTAATGTTCCTGTTTCTATAACCGTGTTTTGATGTGTGGATTTTTGTTGATCTTCAACATTTACCAGTACTTTACCACCAATATTATGGATAGAAGAGGTTGGATTTTCTTCAGTCACTTCTTTTGGTGTGGTATTGGTTTGTTCGCCATTTAAGGCGATATCGACACTCCAATTATTTTTGTAATCTGTAGATTGTGCTGATGTCAGCGTAGTATCACCAGATTGGGAGGTTAATTGTGTCTCTTTACTATTAACTTTAGTGCCTTGAAGATTAATAGAGCTACCATTAACTATTAAATTGCCTTGGTTGGTAATTGTACCACCTTCACGAGATACTGTTTTCTCATCTTGTTTACCGATAGCAAATTCAGCACCACCTAATCCACTGATAGAAGACGATTCTTCGCCTGCTTTCTGGCCAAAGCCCGCTTGTAATCCACCTGATAAATTTTTACCTGTTTCAGTGCGTTGAGATTCAGTTGCTTGGAAATCAACCTTGTTAGTTGCGGTTAAAGCAACATCGTTTTCACTGGTAATATGAGTACCTTGTAACGTCAGATTATGACCTGAGTTTAGCTCGATACCTTGGGAACCATTCACAGATCCCGCTTGTGCTGTTGTTTGATCTTTTTGATGATTTGCACCACCTGCTTTAAAGCCACCACCATAATCTTTACTGTCTGGTGTTGTACCTACTTTTAGGTTTGCACTACCATTTACGCTATTCTGGCTTTCAGTATGAGTATCTGTTGCTTGTGCAAGCGTTAAATCTCCCCCAGCGTTAATGACAGTTTTACCATTTTGAGCGTCAAACTTAGCACCTTCATAATGTGCATCTTCACGCACATTAATATTGATATGACCCGCTGAGTTAATTTGGCTACCTTCGGCTTTTGCTATGGTTAAGCTAGTGTCAGTGGTTTTACCTTCACCTTTAATGGCTACAGTAATGTCATTGCCTGTTTTGGTGCTGACACCAACTTGACCACCACCAGTTGTTTCATGGAAAGATACTTGGTGTTTGTTTTGCGTAGCTTTACTGGTATGTGTATTTGCTGTTAGCGCAACATCACCTTGCGTTGATTGATAATGAGTTCCTTGGTCATGTAAGGTGTTATTGCTGTCAGTGTTGATTTTTCCGGCAGTAATAGAGGTTGAAACTGCTTGGCTATCGCTTTGTGACTTCTGGCTTCCTCCACCTTTTACACCAACGTTAACGCCTACATTAGGTGCTTCTAAGCTACTTAAGTTAGCAAGATTACTAATGGCATCTTTAAAATTGACTTTTTTCTCAATACCTTTGTTGCTGTCTGGATTAGTAACATCAACACCATCTTCAACGGCTTTCTTAATTGGTTTAGTGACACCGCTATAATCAAGATTAACACCTACATCAACACCCACATTTAAGGTATCTGTTTTAGAGATTGCACTGTCATTGACGGCAAGGTGATTGATATTTTCACCCGATTCTTTATAAGCACCATCAACTTTGTGTGATGCGCCTTGGTGCGTTACATCTTTGTTTGCTGTAATTGTTAAATCACCTGCAACTTGAGTTTCGCTACCTTTATTTTTGGTGATTTCGGTTGTTGTATGCTGTTTGTCATATTGGAAATCAGCTTTACTACCGATTTTATCGACACCACCGGTATAGCTAAAGCCACCCGAAATGGTTCTATCTGTACTGTCAGTCTCTTTTTTGTTTTCTGTTGAAACAAAAGCAACATTATCACCAGACACCGTGGCATTACCTGCCGTTGTTTTTAAATCAGAACCAGCAAAAGTGACATCTTTATCTGCTTGAATTTTAACACTGCCACCACTAAGAGTAGAGCCGACTTGTTCAGTCTCTGTACTATTGTTCTTATTGGATGTATGAGTGATATGAAAACCAGCACTATATTGCTTATCTTCAACTTCTTTCGCATGACCAGTGATTTCTAAGGATGTTTTTTCATCATTGATTTTTGTGGTTTGCTGTGCTGATTTAACGTTGATATCACCTAAAGATTCAATACCTAATTCTTCAGCACTTTTAATTAAGCTACCGATGACATTGACATCTTTCCCACTGACAACGGTTAACTGTGCATCAGACACTAATTCACTGCCGGTTGAAAGTTGTTGATTAGTCTCGTTTTTGTGAGAATTCTTAGTAATGTTAAAAGCTGTACCTGTACGTTCATCAGTTTTTGTGATGGTTTCGCTAATTGCATTATCAATAACAACATCACCTTGGGTCGTTTTAACAAATGCCCCTTGGTTGCCTTTGACTTGGCTTCCGGTGATTTTGACACTATTCTCTGCGGCTAGTAACAGTTGCCCATCTGCAGTTAATTGTGTTGAATGGCTGACTTCTTGTTTATTGTTATTGTTCTTATTATTACCACCGCCGATACCACCCCAAACGACATGATTGTCAGTTACGGTTTTATCATTATTGGTATTTTGAACATTAAGATTGATGTTCTCTTTAGCATTAACAATAACATTCTCATTAGAATGTAATTTTGCACCTTGGGCAGTAACAGAGCCTTCAGCATTTAAACCTAGTGTTTTACCTGCAGTCAACTCACTGCCTTTTAAGGTTTCTGTTTGATGGCTATTGCTCCAGCTACCGGTTTCTAAGCGAGAAGTATGGTTACGCTTGTAGCCATTTTCACTGCGATTTTCTTTCTCAACTAATCCGTTGATATTAATATCTTGATTAGCATTAATTGCCAGTGTGTTACCCGCATTAACTTTGGCCCCTTCAAGTGTTACATCACCTTGAGTTGCCGTTAATGTTGCACTATTTTTGGCATCAATATGGCTACCAACTTGTTGTACGAGTTCTTTTTCTTTAGTGACATCATACTGCCAAGAATAGAACCAGCGATTGTCGGTATCAGTCTCTTTTTGTTGTAGCTGTTTTCCATCAACAGTTAAATGAGCGCCTTGTAATAAAATATCATCACCCATTAAATCAGAGGCTTTGATTTGATTTTTATTATCAGCCACTAATGTGATGTTTTTACCTTTTAACTCTGTTTTTGTTAGAGTTTGGCTTGAACCACTATTATTAACTGCGATACCACCACGGTAATTTTGGTAGTTTTCACTGCCATCTTTATCGAAATTATCGAAACGAACTTGGCTATCTGTTTGAATATTATCAGCTTTTACGCTTAGTTCATTATCAGCAACAAATTTACCCGTTAATTTAACACCACTTCCTTCTGCGGTATTAATAATACGAATACGGCCAGATTGCATACTTCCGAAGAAATAGCTATCTAATGCAGAAGTTGGTTTTTGTGATGAAAGAATATCAAAACGTTGAGAGAAGGTGTTTTGTCCTGTTAACGCTGAAATTTCAGCAGCAGTTATTTTTCCTTTGCTATCAATACGTGGTGCAATTAGATCTAAAAGACCTGGTGCATATAAACCGTTTTTACCAATAGAAAGTAAATTCGTGTTATTAAGCGTGCTATATCCTTTCAACTGACCGTTTTCAAACAGTGGATTACCTACGACTAAAGAAGAGCGACTGGTATTAATAAATCCACAACCATCGCAGGTGATGCCATTTGGGTTAGAAAGGACATATTCCGCAGCAATACCAAAGACTTCTTGTTGACCTAGTAAAAATGATGGGTTACGACTAACAACTTCATTTAAAATTAAAGAGGCGGCTTGCCCATTTAAATTACTATTGGCATTTAATTGCCCTGCTAGCTGTGATTGTCCAGCTTCTAAGGCGTTATTAAAAACAGCGCCAGGTTTGCCTACATTAAAATCTTGATATTGGTTGTGAGAAATACCTTCACTATTTGGTGTAACGATATTAATGACTTGAGTGCCACCATTGACAGATGAAACATTCGGTCCTTGATTGCCCGAATCAGGAACAATACCGCCAGCATATGCATTTAGTGAGACGAAAATAATCGCTAAAGATGCAGCAAGCCTACCCGAAGGAGAGAGCTTGAAGTTTTTTGAGTTCATAGAGTTTTCTCCGTTTATTGCTATGAGTGTGGATCAAAATAAATATGAAAATCTAACTAACACTTGAGTAGGGTCTTTGGTTTTATTGGAATTCGTTTGGTTGTAAAGCAAATGCCCCTTAGCGACATCGATATCAAATTGTGCTTTTTGATATTGAAGATTTAAGCCCGAACTTAGCCCATAGCCACTACGCCATCCTTCATAGTTGCCATGTTGTTGAACACGACCTGCATCTAGGCCAATTCGAGGGGTGATTGAAAAGGTGTTTATTCGATAAGGATAAGAAAGAGTATTACGTAAATAACCTCCGTTATCCCCGGAAAGAGTGCTTTGATCAAAACCACGGATCGCATTTTTATCGGTTAAACTGAGCCATTCAACACCGGGTAAGGTGTCAGGGCTATATTGACCAAAGAAAGCGCTGTTGAATAAAAATGTAGAATCTGACAATGAAAAACGGTGTTGCCAATTGGCAAAAAGCTTAACTTTTGTAAAGCGATAGTCATTACCATTGCCATTAGCAACACGTGGTGATTCATCTGCACCAAACCAACTAATGGCTTTTTCTGCACTTAAATTAACACTCACAACGCCGTTGGGGATAATGTGTAAATGGTTGATACCGAGCTCTACAGTTGTGAGTGCAGGGCTACTTAGATCAAGACGTATTTGACTGAAATAGTTACGTATCCGTTTATGAGTTACCTGCATGTTTAAGGTATCTATCTGTTTTTGACTACGATAAAAAGCGTAATCCCCCCTTAAACCCACTTGTGTGGTATTACCGGATAAGCGTACGGTGCGTGTTTGTAATGCCTGATGAAACTCATACTCCGAATAGCTACCAAAAGTGCTGAATGTCAATGCACCATAAGGTAAAGAATAGAGTAGAGTGTAAGCGCGGTTAAAGCGTGTGTTTGGGTTGTCTGTGGTGATGCTGGCATTGACGCTGACAAAATCGGATAATCCCAATGGACTGTCTAAGCTTGCATTAGTACGAACTAACCAGCGCCCTGAGTTTTTCTGTCCATAATTATCACTCGAAACATTCAAATGCCACGGTGCTTGGCGTTGATTGGTGAGCTGAATAATAGATCCACCCAATTGTGTACCTGGTAATATATCCAGTTTAACTTTATTGGATTGCAAACGGTTTGCTTGATCCAGACCTTGATCAAGTTTTGATAGCTTTAGAGGCTCGCCTTCAACTTGAGGGAACAGTAACGTCGTGTTAACGCCTCGGTCACCACCTTGTATTTTTTCAATGAAACCCTCGATAACATACAATCCAAGCTGTTGCTCTTCATTAGGACGTAAAAATTGTATTCTGGCAGTGATATAACCATGTTGAAGGTAGCGTTGGGTTAACTCTTTGACTAAACGGTTAATGTCAGCACTTTTAATACATTGCTCTGGTAATGGTGATAGTGCATCAAGATCTTTATCATTAAGCAAAGTAATGCCTTGAACATAAACACCATTTATAGGTAAGCAATGCTCTGATTCAGTAATAAGTGTAGGCGGGGGTGAGGCATCTAATGTGTTTTCTTGGAGTTGTTGATAGCGATTTTGTTCTATCAGTTGATTTATTTCACGTTGGCTATCTTGTAACGCGCGTCGCGATTCTCCCATTGAGCCTAAATAATTGGCATCATTTGCTGTTAATCCACTGGCTGAAAACCCACTTAATAGTGTTAATAAAATAACTTTTTTTCTCATTTTACCTCAATATAAAGGTATTAATTCAAATATAAATAATATGGCTTAAATATAGCAAGATAATAATTAATGTTTTTATATTATCGTTAATTTGAAAATAATAAATACCGGTCACTCTCAATATGAAAAGAAATTAAAAATCGATGAAATAAAGATAAATTTCCATTGGTTTTAATATAAAATATCGACATAACTAAAATGATTAATGCTGGGAGTAGTATTAATCAAACAAATGATTTAATTGAATTTTACCTACCGTATTGATTTTCATGGTTATAATCTAGAGTGTTATTTTTTCTCCTGTCTAAACTAACATCAATTTTTCTATATTTATTCACAGTTTTTTATTTTTTATAAAGAAAAGAAAAATAATGAGAGGAGGTTCTAGTAAATAGAAAATGAAAAGTTAATCCCTTTTCATTTGTTATTTATAAGTTTATTGATGTTGTATTATGAAATAAAAATTTCATGAATTATTATTTCATTTTAATGAATAAAAAAAGGTTTATAAAAGTAAAAATATCATGTCTTTATTGTTAAGTGATTAATCATGATAAAAAGTAAGTTTATTGAATTTTCATTTTAAGATTATGAATATGTAATTTAAATACAAGTATTGACACTTAATGATATCAATAAAAATTACAAACTATAAAAAATAATTTATTGACGAATTAAAGAAGTGATTGTGATCACGTTAATTCATAATGAAAAAGTAAATAATGTGATTATTGTCCGAAATATACTATTGTTATATTACTAATTTAGTTTAACTGTTATATAAATTAGCATGTAAATTGTACTATTTCCTGACGATAAGGGTTAAAGTATGTTCTCATCATTTAATGTTTTGATAATATTAAGAGGTTTCTTCAGATTGAAGAAATGGTTTAATATTGATTCTGAACTCGCCTTCTTCTTTCCTGAAAAATAATCCTTTTTTATATCTATCCAAAATAAAGTAATACTCTTTTCTCATTTTTAAATGGGAAGACTATTTTATTTATTTTTAATTTTATAATTTAATATATATTAAAGGTATTATCATGGCTAAAAGAATCGTAGAACCATTCCGTATTAAAATGGTAGAAAAAATTCGTGTTCCATCAAGAGAAGAACGTGAAGCTGCATTAAAAGAAGCTGGATATAACCCATTTCTATTACCGAGCGATGCTGTTTATATTGATTTATTAACAGACTCTGGTACTAACGCAATGAGTGATCATCAGTGGGCAGCAATGATTACAGGTGATGAAGCTTATGCGGGCTCAAGAAACTATTATGATTTAAAAGACAAAGCCAAAGAGTTATTTAACTACGATTATATTATTCCTGCTCACCAAGGGCGTGGTGCTGAAAATATTCTTTTCCCAGTATTATTAAAATATAAACAAAAAGATGGAAAAGCGAAAAACCCTGTTTTTATTTCTAACTTCCATTTTGACACAACAGCTGCACACGTTGAATTAAATGGCTGTAAAGCCATTAATATTGTAACTGAAAAAGCGTTTGATTCAGAAACTTATGATGACTGGAAAGGCAATTTTGATATTGCTAAATTAAAAGAAAATATAGCTAAACATGGTGCTGATAATATTGTCGCTATTGTTTCAACAGTGACCTGTAATAGTGCTGGAGGTCAGCCTGTTGCAATGGATAATTTAAAAGAAGTTTATGAAATTGCCAAACAGCACGGTATTTTTGTTGTGATGGACTCAGCGCGTTTCTGTGAAAATGCGTATTTCATTAAACAGCGTGATCCTAAATATAAAAATGCAACCATCAAAGAAGTTATTTTGGACATGTATAAATATGCTGACGCTTTAACCATGTCAGCGAAAAAAGATCCATTGTTAAATATTGGTGGTTTAGTTTCTATTCGTGATAATGAAGAAATATTCACGTTAGCAAGACAACGTTGTGTACCGATGGAAGGCTTTGTCACATATGGTGGTCTGGCGGGCCGCGATATGGCGGCAATGGTGCAAGGTTTAGAAGAGGGAACAGAAGAAGAGTATCTGCACTATCGTATTGGTCAGGTACAATATTTGGGGGATCGCCTCCGTGAAGCGGGTATTCCAATTCAATATCCTACAGGAGGCCATGCGGTTTTTGTCGATTGTAAAAAATTAGTGCCACATATTCCTGGTGATCAATTCCCAGCGCAAGCTGTAATTAATGCGCTTTACTTAGAGTCTGGTGTTCGCGCTGTTGAAATTGGTTCGTTCTTATTAGGTCGTGACCCAGCGACAGGTGAGCAAAAACATGCAGATATGGAATTTATGCGTTTGACGATTGCTCGTCGTGTTTATACAAACGATCACATGGATTATATTGCTGACGCATTGATTGGTTTAAAAGAGAAGTTTGCAACACTTAAAGGTCTTGAGTTCGAATATGAACCACCTGTATTAAGACACTTTACTGCTAGATTAAAACCAATCAAATAAAATAATACTCCACAATAATAATGGCTCTCGTGCAATGCGAGAGCCCTATCCTTATTTCAGTAAGGACTAAAAAATGGAAAATAAGTCGGTAAATAAAGAACCCTCAATTATTGTAGGGGGATTTGTGTTGGGTGGCGCCATGATTGGCGCAGGCATGTTCAGCCTACCAACAATTATGTCTGGTGCTTGGTTTATTAATTCACTTTTTATTTTATTTATTGTCTGCTTCTTTATGTTTCATTCTGGAATTTATATTCTTGAATGTATATCGAAATATGGCACAGGAACAAACTATTTTCATATATCGAAAGAATTATTACCTAAATGGGCGTGTTATCTGGCTAATGCATCATTAATATTTGTATTATATATATTAATTTATGCTTATATTTCTGCTGCAGGGTCGATAATTCATGAAGCTTCATTATTGTATGGCATTAATCTGAATCTTAGAGTGATATTTTTTGTATTTACGATAGTGCTTGGTGCAACAATATGGTGGGGAGGGGCTTGTGCAAGTCGTTTAACCTCAATATTTTTATTTATTAAGATTGTTTTATTTGTATTAGCATTTTCTGGATTGTTCTTTAAAGCAAGAGGTGATTTATTATTTAGTGCAACTTTTGAAGGTAAAAGTCAATTATATCTTTATCCCTTTATTTTTATCATTATTCCTTATGCTATTACCTCTTTTGGTTATCATGGTAATGTTTGTAGTCTTTATAAGCTTTATCATGAAAATGAAAGAAAAGTAGTAAAAAGTTGTGTTATTGGTTGTGTCTTAGCTTTGGTTATTTATTTACTTTGGATGATTGGCACAATGGGGAATTTGCCTCGAGAGCAATTTATTACAATTATCCAAAAAGGCGGTAACTTAGATGCTTTTATCGATTCTTTATATACTGTATTAAATAGTAAATATATTGAAGGTTTTTTATTATGGTTTTCTATTAGTGCCGTATTCTGTTCATTTTTAGGGGTAGCGATTGGTCTATTCGACTATATTTTAGCGTCACTAAAATTTGAAGATAACAAAACAGGGCGCTTAAAATCGGGTATTCTATGTTTTACTCCACCTTTACTATTATGTTTACTTTTCCCTAATGGTTTCTTAATTGCGATTGCTTATGCGGGAACGGCTGCTTGTATATGGGCAATTATTTGCCCAGCAGTGATGGCACTGAAAGCGCGTGAGAAATTTCCAAACTCAGGTTTTAAAGTATGGGGGGGGAAAGGATTAATTTATGCTGTTATCGCTTTTGGTGCTGTAGGTATTATTTGCCAAACATTAGCACAGTTTGGATTCTTACCTATTTATCGTTAATTTATCAAGATAATCAAGGAAAAGAAAACCAGAGTCGCGCTATTGGATATACGTTATAATAATATTAAGTGGTTATAATAACTGGACTATTCAATAGGTTGTCTATAATGGATAAAAAAAAGCTACATATTGCTGCGGGTATTATTTGTGATCAACACGATAATGTCTTTATCACTCAACGCCCTTTAAAATCACATATGGGGGGGTTTTGGGAATTTCCAGGTGGAAAATTAGAAGATAAAGAAACCCCTGAGCAGGCGTTAGTGCGGGAATTACAAGAAGAGATTGGTATTGATGTAACACAGTACTCGCTTTTTAAAACGGTAGAGCATGATTTTCCAGATAGGCACATTACATTATCTTTTTTCTTAGTGACACAATGGGATAATGCGCCCTATGGCAAAGAAGGGCAAGATTCAAAATGGACGTCTATTGCCTCATTAAATGCTGATGATTTTCCGCCTGCTAACCGCACTATTGTGGCGTTATTACAAAAGTAAAAGTATATAAATTAACGCAGTTATAAATAAAATAGCCACTCATTGGAGTGGCTATTTTTTTATGTCCATAATGAGCATTAAAAATCTTTAGGTTCAGGTTGCGGCGTTTCACTCCAGTCATCGCTATCATTAATATCGCTTTGGCTTGGAATACGCTTTGATTCGTCAGCCCATTCACCTAAATCAATCAGTTGGCAACGTTTGCTACAAAAAGGGCGATAAGGGCTACTTTCATTCCAAACAACTTCTGTTTGACAGGTTGGACATTTCACAATTAATTCTTCGCTCATTATCTCTCCTAGATTTCATTGGCGCGATAGGTGTTCATATTAATAAGCGCAATGTTAGCAACAAGCAATCTCAAAGGGTAGTTCTAGCGGTATTGTTCCACTTTCACTATCAAGTGGTAAGAAGCGGATCGCGTAACGATTTTTGTGACCAGAGACTTGAGGATAAATCTGGTGGTCAATAGCTATCTTAATACGTAGTAGTTCGCCTTCTTCAGCACTGTCTTGGTAAAAACCACGATGACTTAATGCAGGTTTAAATGTATCTGATTGGCGAATGAGCGTTAATAAGCTATTTAATGCATTTTGTAATGGTAATAAGCCTGCCTTCCAACTGTGTAATTTTTCGTCACGGATGGTTTGAGGCAAACTTAACCACAAATGTAATGCTGGCACATCGAAATTACAGCATCCGCCTGGAATACTTAGGCGCTGTTTTACCAAACTTATCACTTTATCTTGTTTTAAGTGCTGGCCAATTCGTGGAGCTTGACTTAAGACGGCGGCATTTTCGGACAATTCATTAATAATTTGAGTTACAATCTCTTTATCAACATTTGGAAATGAAAGCCATTGTTGTAATTTTTTTTGTCTTTTTTCTAATTCTTTAAGCAATTCAGCTCGAATTTCACCACGATCAAGTACTTCAATAAATTCTGATATCGCACGGAAAAAAGAGAGTGCAGTGGGTAACGAATCAATTGCATGAAAACTGTTAATTTGAATCAATGAGTTTTCAATTCTAAGCCATGAACGCATTTTTTCATTAAGGGGATGTTCGAAGATGATTGTTGTGATGTCATCACTCATGGCAGTTGTCCTGTAACGCTTGTTGAGCTAATTCTAAGTAATGCTGATGGAGTTGCTTAACTTTCCCAATTATATTTTGGCTATTATCGTGATTTTCAATAATATCATCAGCGACGGCTAATCGTTCTTGTCTTTGAGCTTGCGCTTTTAAAATATTGAGCACTTGCTCCCGACTTACGCCATCTCGTTTCATCGTTCTTGCTATTTGTTCTTCTTGTGTGACATCAACGACAAGAACACGAGAGGCTAAGTGAGTTAATTTATTTTCAATTAATAAAGGAACAACCCAAATAAAATATGGAGTTTTAATTTGTTGTATTTGCCTTTGGGTCTCTTGCTGTATCAAGGGGTGAAGAAGATTATTGACCCAGGTTTTTTCTTCATCGTTTTGAAAAATAATCTGGCGTAGATGGGCTCGGTTTAAGGAGCCATCAGGTAATAGAATACTGTCACCAAAATGCTGGTGCAATGCATTTAGCCCGAAAGAATGAGGCTCTACCACTAATCGAGCAATAACATCCGCATCAACAAGAGGTACACCTAATGAGGCAAAAGCATTGGCAATAGTGGTTTTACCACTCCCTATTCCACCTGTAAGAGCAACCGTATAAGCCATTGTGTTTATCTGTTTTTAATGAATGAAAATTTACTATTAGCCTGGGTATTCTAAAGCCTAAATTTGTTTTTATCGCAAGATAATAACCGCAATATTTAGGTTTTATTCGGTTATTATGATAGATGATTTTCTGCTACCCTGACACCTTAGCTCATAATCAGTAAGAGAATTATCATCAATCAATTACTTAGCGAGAAAACTCACAATAGCATATTACTCATAAAATTTGTGATTCATTGTATAGTATCACCTAACTGTAATATAGGAAGATACATTGCTATGATTAATGTACCAACAATCAATGCAATTATCGCCATTAGTAGCGGTTCTAACCATGTACTGATTGTATTTAACTGCTCGTCAAGTTGTTGATAAAACCAATCACTTAATTGCTGACAAAAATAGAGTAACTGCCCTGAATTCTCTGCACAAATGATAAATTGATAGCAAATAGGGGGGAAGTAAGGCTTGTTATTCATAAATGAACTTAATGACTTTCCTTGTGTAATATGCTCACTCATTTGTAAAAGTAGGCGTTTATAAATAGGATGTGTGAGTTGCTCAATAATAATCTTTAAGCCTTGCAATAATGGTAGCCCTGCTTGTTGTGTAATACTGATTATCTGAAAAATAAGATAGAGTTGATGGTTTTTTAATAGGGAACCTAAATAAGGTAGATGAAGAAAGGTTGCTTGTTCATAATAATAAAAGAGCGGTGAATAATGGCGAATAAAATGATAAAACAACATTAGCCCAATAAAGAAAATGACCATTATCACAATATAGTTAGAAAACCATTGTGAGAAAGCAATTAGTGCTAATGTTAAAGTGGGAAGTTCTGTATTAAATGCGCCGTATAAAGATTGATATTCAGGTAAAACATATAGCAACATAAGACTAGTAATAGAAAATAAAATAACGAGTAAAAAAAATGGATATTTAAACGCTTTTTTTATTTTTTTAATTACCTCTTGTCGCTTTTTTAATTGTACGATTTGAAGTGTAATGACTTCATCTAGTTTTCCGCTTTCTTCACCAATAAAAATAAAACGTACTAATGAAAGCGGGAAATAAACAGGATAACGGCTTAATTGTTTTGAAAATGTGCCACCTTGCATTAAGTTAAAAATAATATCGTCTAACACACATTGCCAATGAGTATAACGACACTCATTTTTTAATAGCGTTAAAGCTGGCAGGAGTGCTAAGCCGGAGTGAAGTAATAATGCGAGTTGTTCAAGTAATTGAATACGATATTTTTTATCACTTTCTTGAAATATTACGATTTTGTATAAGCGTATTCTTATGGGGGTTTTTTGTTGCTGTGTTAATTTAATAAAGGCTTCATTACTTGATGATGCGAGAATGTTTCCTGAGCACCATTCATGTTGATAGTTTAATGCATCGTAACAATAAATTTTCTGTAATCTCATTTAATATCTCCCAGTGTTTGATAAACTTCCTCAAGTGTTGTTATTCCTTGTTTAATTAATAAAAGACCTGAATAGAGTAAATTATAGGGAGATGCATGTGTGTGTTTTGTTGGTTCAAAACAGTCATAGATTGCTGTTCTGCCTTTATAGCCAGAGCAACATTGTTGACAACCTATTGCTTGCCAGTTCGGTAATTCAATAATTTCTTCCTTGATATTAATCTGTTTCTTATTGGGTAAGCAGGTTTTACAATGTGGACATAAACAACGCACTAATCGCTGTGAAATAATCAAACTGATACAAGAGTGAATAAGATCTTTTGCAATGCCTAAATTGTGTAATCGCATTAAAGTGACGCTGGCGGAATTAGTGTGCAAAGTGGATAAAACAAGGTGGCCTGTTTGTGCTGTTTTTATTGCCATTTCAGCAGTTGATGGATCGCGAATTTCGCCCACCATTATAATATCCGGATCTTGACGTAAAAGTGCGCGTAATATTGTGGTAAATGAGATCCCGGCTTTTTCACAAATTTGAATTTGATTAACCCCATTTATCGGTAATTCAATGGGATCTTCGACACTATTTATATTGCGGTTATCTTTATTTAAATAGTGTAAGCAGCTATATAATGTCAGTGTTTTTCCACTTCCTGTCGGTCCTGTAACTAGGATCATTCCTTGCGGTAAATTTAAATATTTTTTTAATAAAGCTAAGTGAGAAGATTGAAAACCTAAATGATTTAATTCGGGTTGCTGTAAATTATTGATAATCCGTAAAACAACTTTTTCACCATAAAGTGTGGGGAGTGTTGCTATTCGTATAGAGTATTCTTTTTCATGATAAAACCAATTAAATTGTCCATCTTGAGGTAAGCGTTTTTCTGCAATATTTAAGTTAGCCAATATTTTTAAACGTGTCACTATTTCTTTCGAAAACTCATTCGGAGGAGGAGAAAATAAATATAAATGGCTATCTATTCTGGCTCTAATTCTAAAATTGAATTGTTGAGGTTCAATATGTAAATCAGAGACACGCATTAAAATGCTATGGCGTAATAGATGTTCAATAAATTCTGTTGCTGAGTGTGTGATATCCATTATTCACCTTTTATATTTATTTTATTAGTGTTGTCTTATGTTGTTTAGAGTAAGGAACATTCAATGTGAATGCTCCCTAATATCGACAACGTATTAATGTGATTTGAATATTTCAGTACATTGTTTTTGTAACTTAGGATTATTTGCCGAGCATTGTGTTTTCCATATAGGAAGATAATCATCCGCGTTTTTTTCTAAAGACATTACAATGGAGAGGCCTTCAAGTTGTGCTTTGCCAGTTGCATTAATGACACCATTTAATACGGCTATTTCAGAAAGATATCGGCTTCGAAATTGTGGCGGCATAAATGTTGAGTCAGAATTACAATACCGAGGTTCGTTTTCATAACGACATAACTCAACAGCAGAACGATAAGGGGAGAGGGTTTGCAAAATATCGGTTAAAGCCGCTTTTTGGATATAACCTTGATAAGCTGGGATCGCGACAGAGCTTAAAATAGAAATAATGGCAATCACGATCATGAGTTCCATTAGGGTGAAACCATTTTCGGATGAGTGATAATTAAGTATGTTCATCTAGCATTCTCCTTGATTAATAGATACTAGAAGTATGAAAAAAAAGGACTTTATTTGCGAATAGATAAAATAAGCTTTGAGTAAAATATCGAAAAGAAAACGGAGATATACACATTTAGCCTTTATTATTGAGAGTAAATTCGCATTTAGTGATGAATATGACTTAGACAAATTATTGATAATAACTAAAACACCGCAGAAGAGGGTTGATGTGAAAATTAAACAAGGTTGGCTTATTGATGCAAGAAAAGTGCCTTCACCGAATCATGATAAAAGGCCTGATGGTGAAGTTCCCTCTTTGCTGATTGTTCATAATATCAGTTTGCCACCAGGCGAATTTGGTGGGCCTTATATTGATAAGCTATTTACCAATACGTTATCCGAGCAAGACCACCCTTTTTTTAGCGAGATAATCGATTTAAGGGTGTCAGCTCATTGTCTTATTCGGCGTGATGGTGAAATTGTGCAATATGTGCCTTTTACCGATAGAGCGTGGCATGCAGGCGTTTCTTTATATAAAGGTAGAGAAAAATGCAATGATTTCTCTATTGGTATAGAGCTGGAAGGCACTGATAATTGTGATTTTACAACAAAACAATATCAGCAATTAGTCAAGATAACGCAATCGCTTATTGCTCTTTATCCTGCGATTAAAGAGAACATAACAGGGCATAGTGATGTTGCACCAAATCGAAAAACAGATCCAGGGCCTCATTTTGATTGGGATTATTTCCGAGGTTTGTTAACAGAACAACAGCACCAAAGTGAGTTGAAAAGGTAAGTATATTGCATTTTTATTCATTTAATAATTGCTGTCACGCTTCAGTTTGACTGTTTATGTGTTTAAAAAACGTTAAAAAATATATTTTTTAACGTTTCTGGATAATGAGATCTAGTTATCACTTTTGATGAATTTTTAAAATAATTTGTTAAATTTTGCAGGTTTTTATGATTTCGCTCAACAACTGTATGGACAGTTAGTGAATACTTTGTTACTTTATTATCCGTTATATTAAATTGGTATTACCAATTGACAACTCAATCACAAAGGTAATAGTTATCCAATAATGGTTTCCAGCAATATGGCTTATACAAAAATCCGCCAACCTAAGCTTTCTGATGTCATTGAGCAACAGCTTGAGCATCTGATTTTAGAAGGCACTCTGCGTCCAGGAGAGAAACTCTTACCTGAGCGTGAGCTGGCGAAACAATTTGATGTATCTCGCCCTTCATTGCGCGAAGCTATTCAAAAATTAGAAGCTAAAGGTTTTTTACTTCGTCGCCAAGGTGGTGGAACATTTTGTTCAGCATAATCTCTGGCAAAGTTTTAGTGATCCTTTAGCTCAACTGCTTAGCGGACATCCCGAATCTCAATTTGATCTCTTAGAAACGCGTCATGCCCTTGAAGGTATTGCTGCTTATTATGCGGCATTACGCGGTACTGATGAAGATCTCGCTCGTATCAAAGCAAGTCATGATTGTATTTTGCAGGCTCATGAAAAGGGTGATTTAGTCGCTGAGTCTGAAGCCGTATTGCAATATCAATTAATTGTCACTGAAGCGGCTCATAATGTTGTTTTATTGCATTTATTACGATGCATGGTGCCTATGCTTGAGCAAAATATCCGCCAGAATTTTGAGTTTCTTTACACACGTAAAGAGATGTTAACGGCAGTAAGTGAGCATCGTAGTCAGATTTATCAGGCTATTATTAATAGAGAGCCAGAGGTCGCGCGTGAAGCTTCACATCGTCACTTAGCCTTTATTGAAGATGTTTTGTTGGACATGAGTCGTGAACATACTCGCCGTGAGCGCTCTTTGCGCCGGCTCCAACAACACCCTGATTTATTTTAGTAGCACAGATCCTGACCGCTGAGTCTGTACTACCTATCTCCCTGTCATTTTCAGGGATAGCGGTAATAACAGCAGGGTCTATCTTCCCGTCATATCAAATGGGTATAACGGGAAGATAGGCTCCCATAACCATTAAAAACAGATAACAGATAAGGAATACACCATGTCAGATATGCTGAAAAATGACGTGGATCCGATCGAAACTCGCGACTGGTTACAAGCGATCGACTCGGTCATCCGTGAAGAAGGTGTTGAGCGTGCACAGTTCCTGATTGATCAGGTATTAAAACAAGCCCGTAATGGCGGTCTTAATATTGCTTTAGGTGGCTCTGTACACAGTGATTATATCAATACCATTCCTGCTGAAGATGAACCCGCTTACCCTGGCAATCTGGAATTAGAGCGTCGTATTCGTTCTGCTATTCGCTGGAACGCAGTAATGATGGTTCTGCGTGCATCCAAAAAAGATTTGGAACTCGGCGGACACATGGCGTCATTCCAATCTTCTGCAACATTATATGAAGTGTGCTTTAATCACTTCTTCCGTGCGCAAAAATGAAACTGATGGCGGTGATTTGGTTTACTTCCAAGGTCATATTTCCCCAGGTATCTATGCACGTGCATTCTTAGAAGGTCGTTTAACAGAAGAGCAATTAAACAACTTCCGTCAAGAAATTGGTGGTAAAGGCTTATCTTCTTATCCACATCCTAAATTAATGCCTGAATTCTGGCAGTTCCCAACAGTTTCTATGGGTCTGGGGCCTCTATCTGCGATTTATCAAGCTAAGTTCTTGAAATATTTAAATCACCGTGGCTTAAAAGACACAACTAAACAAACTGTTTATGCGTTCTTAGGCGATGGCGAAATGGACGAGCCAGAATCTAAAGGTGCAATCACCATCGCAGTTCGCGAAAAATTAGATAACCTGTGCTTCGTTGTTAACTGTAACTTACAGCGTCTTGATGGCCCTGTTACAGGTAACGGCAAAATTGTTAATGAACTAGAAGGTATCTTTGCAGGTGCTGGCTGGAACGTTATCAAAGTAATGTGGGGCGATCGTTGGGATGAGCTTCTGCGTAAAGACACTTCAGGTAAACTCATTCAATTAATGAATGAAACTCTGGATGGTGACTACCAGACCTTTAAATCTCGTGATGGCGCTTATGTTCGTGAGCACTTCTTCAACCGTTACCCAGAAACTGCCGCATTAGTTAAAGATATGACTGATGATGAGATCTGGGCATTAAACCGTGGTGGGCACGATCCGAAGAAAGTCTTTGCCGCATTCCAAAAAGCAAAAGATACTCAAAACAAACCAACTGTTATTTTAGCTCAAACCATTAAAGGTTATGGTATGGGTGAAACGGCAGAAGGTAAAAACATCGCTCACCAAGTTAAAAAAATGAACATGGATGGCGTTCACCATTTCCGTGATCGTTTCAATATTCCTGTTGCTGATGAGCAGATCAAAGATCTGCCTTATATTACTTTTGATAAAGAGTCAGAAGAATATAAATACCTGCACGCACGTCGTCAGGATTTAGGCGGTTACCTACCAGCACGTCGTCCACGTTTTGAAGAAAAACTGGATATTCCGACACTGGAAGATTTCAGCCAATTACTGGAAGAGCAATCTAAAGAGATTTCTACAACGATCGCTTTCGTTCGCGCACTGAACGTAATGTTGAAAAATAAATCTATCAAAGATCGCTTAGTGCCAATTATTGCCGACGAAGCACGTACTTTTGGTATGGAAGGCCTGTTCCGTCAAATCGGTATTTACAGCCCGAATGGTCAGCAATATACGCCTCAAGATCGTGAGCAAGTTGCTTACTATAAAGAAGACGTTAAAGGTCAAATTCTGCAAGAAGGTATCAATGAGCTAGGTGCAGGCGCATCTTGGTTAGCTGCTGCAACATCTTACAGCACTAACAATCTGCCAATGATCCCATTCTATATCTACTACTCAATGTTTGGTTTCCAACGTATTGGCGACCTATGCTGGGCTGCAGGCGATCAACAAGCGCGTGGTTTCTTAATCGGAGGTACGTCAGGTCGTACAACACTGAACGGCGAAGGCTTACAGCATGAAGATGGTCATAGCCATATTCAATCGCTGACTATTCCTAACTGTATCTCTTATGATCCGGCATTCGCTTATGAAGTTGCTGTTATCATGCAAGACGGTTTAGAGCGTATGTATGGTGATAAACAAGAAAACGTTTATTACTACATCACTACACTCAACGAAAACTACCATATGCCAGCAATGCCAGCCGGTGTTGAAGAAGGTATCCGTAAAGGTATCTACAAACTGGAATCACTGGAAGGCGCGAAAGGTAAAGTTCAGTTACTGGGTTCAGGCTCTATTCTGCGCCACGTTCGTGAAGCAGCACAAATCTTGTCTACTGAATACGGTATTGGTTCTGATGTTTATAGCGTAACTTCATTCACTGAACTGGCTCGTGATGGTCAAGATTGTGAACGTTGGAACATGCTACACCCATCTGAAGCACCACGTGTACCTTACATCGCTCAAATTATGAATGATGCACCAGCTGTAGCCTCTACTGACTATATGAAACTGTTCGCTGAACAAGTTCGTACTTATGTTCCAGCTGATGATTATCGCGTATTAGGTACAGATGGTTTCGGTCGTTCTGATAGCCGTGAAAACCTGCGTCACCACTTCGAAGTTGATACTTCTTATGTGATTGTTGCTGCATTAGGTGAATTAGCTAAACGTGGTGAGATTGATGTGAAGGTTGTTGAAGAAGCAATCAATAAATACAACATCAACCCTGAAAAAGTAAACCCACGTCTGGCGTAAGAGGTAAAGTGAATGTCTATTGAAATTAAAGTCCCAGATATCGGTGCTGATGAAGTTGAAGTCACCGAAGTGATGGTGAAAGTGGGCGACCGTATTGAGGAAGAACAGTCCTTAATTACTGTAGAAGGCGACAAAGCCTCTATGGAAGTCCCATCACCACAAGCGGGTGTGGTTAAAGAGATCAAGATTGCTGTGGGCGACAAAGTCCAAACAGGTTCTCTTATCATGATTTTTGAAGCAGAAGGTGCCACGCAAGCAGCACCAGCACAAGCAGCTACACCAGCACCAGCTGCTACGCCGGCAACAGCCGCACTGAAAGAAGTTCACGTTCCAGATATCGGCGGTGACGAAGTTGAAGTTACCGAAGTGATGGTAAAAGTAGGCGATAGCATTGCTGAAGAACAATCACTGATCACTGTAGAAGGCGATAAAGCTTCTATGGAAGTTCCAGCTCCATTTGCTGGTGTGGTGAAAGAAATCAAAATTGCAACCGGTGATAAAGTGAGCACAGGCTCTCTTATCATGGTATTTGAAGTTGCAGGTAGTGCGCCGGTTGCTCAAGCAGCACCAGCTCCAGCTGCATCTGCACCCGCAGCCTCTGCGGTAAAAGACGTGAATGTTCCAGATATCGGTGGCGATGAAGTTGAAGTTACTGAAGTGATGGTAAAAGTAGGTGATTCCATCACTGAAGAACAATCGCTGATCACCGTTGAAGGCGACAAAGCTTCTATGGAAGTGCCAGCACCTTTTGCAGGTGTGGTTAAAGAGATCAAAATTGCAGTGGGCGACAAAGTGAAAACTGGCTCACTGATCATGACCTTTGAAGTAGTGGGTGCAGCACCTGCTACTCAAGCACCGGCTGCGCCTGCGCCAGCAAGTTCTGCCCCAGCAGCACCTGCTAAAGCACAAGCGACTGCTCCAGTAGCGAAAGAAGAGTTTGTTGAAAATGATGCTTACGTTCATGCAACACCTGTTATTCGTCGCTTAGCGCGCGAATTCGGTGTTAATTTGGCGAAAGTGAAAGGTACGGGTCGTAAAGGTCGTATCTTACGTGAAGACGTTCAGTCTTATGTGAAAGAGTTAATTAAACGTGCTGAATCAGCACCTGCAAATGCAGGTGGCGGATTACCAGGCATGTTACCTTGGCCGAAAGTTGACTTCAGTAAATTTGGTGAAATTGAAGAAGTTGAATTAAGCCGTATCCAGAAAATCTCTGGTGCTAACTTAAGCCGTAACTGGGTAATGATCCCTCACGTAAATCTGTTTGATGAAGCAGATATCACTGAGGTTGAAGAATTCCGTAAACAGCAAAATAAAGAAGCAGAGAAGAAAAAACTGGATGTTAAGATCACGCCGTTAGTCTTCGTGATGAAAGCAGCAGCAAAAGCACTGGCAGATATGCCACGCTTTAACAGCTCTATCTCTGAAGATGGACAGAAACTGATCCTGAAAAAATACATCAATATCGGTATTGCTGTAGATACACCTAACGGTTTAGTTGTTCCTGTTTTCAAAGATGTTAACAAAAAAGGCATTATCGAACTGTCTTATGAGTTAGCAGAAGTCTCTAAGAAAGCACGTGCGGGTAAACTGACAGCTGCGGATATGCAAGGTGGATGTTTCACAATTTCTAGCCTTGGTGGTATTGGTACTACCGGTTTTGCACCAATCGTTAACGCACCAGAAGTTGCGATTATGGGACTTTCCCGTTCTTCTATGAAACCTGTATGGAATGGTAAAGAATTCGTACCACGCTTGATTCTACCAATGTCATTATCTTTCGATCACCGTGTGATCGATGGTGCTGACGGTGCTCGATTCATCACTCTGATTAATCAGTACATGAGCGATTTACGTCGTTTGGTAATGTAATTATTTAAACCGGTGCTTAGCGCCGGTTTCTCTGATTGCGATGATGGATTTTACAGTCATACATCTTAGGTTGTGAGATCCGTCATGTTAGAGCGCTTTTCAGTTTATTAACATTTCTGTAAACTGCATGCGGTATGTAAGTCTCGGTGTTAAATATGGATTTTCGTCTGACTCGCCGGACAAATAAATAATGAGGTCACGATGAGTACTGAAATTAAAGCACAGGTAGTGGTTCTCGGTGCAGGCCCTGCGGGTTATTCCGCAGCGTTTCGTTGCGCTGACTTAGGTTTAGAAACAGTTTTAGTTGAACGTCACTCTACTTTAGGTGGTGTTTGCCTGAACGTGGGTTGTATCCCTTCTAAAGCGTTACTCCACGTTGCTAAAGTTATCGAAGAAGCGAAAGCATTATCTGAACATGGTGTTGTTTTTGATGCGCCAAAAACCGATATCGACAAAATTCGCATCTGGAAAGACAAAGTTATTTCTCAATTAACCGGTGGCTTAGCGGGCATGGCTAAAGGCCGTAAAGTGACTGTTGTTAATGGTGAAGCACGATTCACTGGTTCTCACACATTGTCCGTTGAAGGTAGTGAAGGTACAACTACCATCACTTTTGAAAATGCAATCGTTGCTGCCGGCTCACGTCCAATCGAATTACCATTTATTCCACATGAAGACCCACGAGTATGGGATTCAACAGATGCACTGCAACTGAAAACCGTACCAGAACGTTTACTGGTTATGGGTGGCGGTATCATCGGTCTGGAAATGGGAACGGTTTATCACTCTCTGGGTTCTCAGATTGACGTGGTTGAAATGTTTGATCAGGTTATTCCTGCTGCTGACAAAGACGTGGTTAAAGTATTTACCAAACGTATCAGCAAGAAATTTAATCTGATGCTAGAAACCAAAGTGACGGCGGTTGAAGCAAAAGAAGATGGCATCTACGTAACGATGGAAGGCAAAAAAGCCCCAGCAGAGCCACAACGTTACGATGCAGTATTAGTTGCTATCGGTCGTGTACCTAACGGTAAATTATTAGACGCTGGTAAAGCAGGCATTGAAGTTGATGATCGTGGTTTTATCCATGTTGATAAACAAATGCGTACTAATGTACCTCACATCTTTGCTATCGGAGACATCGTGGGTCAACCCATGCTGGCTCACAAAGGTGTTCATGAAGGTCACGTTGCAGCTGAAGTTATCTCTGGTAAAAAACATTACTTCGACCCTAAAGTTATCCCATCAATCGCTTATACTGAACCAGAAGTTGCATGGGTTGGTATGACAGAAAAAGAAGCGAAAGAGAAAGGTGTTAGCTATGAAGTGGCTTCTTTCCATGGGCGGCATCAGGTCGTGCAATCGCATCAGATTGTGCTGATGGTATGACTAAACTAATTTTCGACAAAGAAACTAATCGTGTTATCGGTGGTGCAATTGTTGGTTCTAACGGTGGTGAACTGTTAGGTGAAATTGGTCTGGCAATTGAAATGGGTTGTGATGCTGAAGATATCGCATTAACTATCCACGCTCACCCAACGTTATACGAATCAATTGGTATGGCTGCGGAAGTATTTGAAGGTAGTATCACTGACCTGCCAAATCCAAAAGCGAAAAAGAAAAAATAAGCTGCTTATTTACTGAAAACAGTTAATAAAAACAGGTTAAATGATAAGGGCTGAGTTCTTTGTAGGACTTAGCTCTTTTTTATTTAAGATGAGGTTGTTTTTCGCTATATGCGTTAGGTTGAAATATTATCGGAATATTAGACATTGTACTTACGCACTAATTCTCCTATTTTCATTATGACTTTCATTTTTGGATGATATCTATGATGCGTAAACACATTTCGTTCCGCTTGTTTCTATTATTTTTTACGATGGTATTTTCTTTAGGCTCTTTCGCTAATCCTCCTCATGGAAATGGAAATGGAAATGGGCATCAAAAAGGACGTCATTATCAGAATGATAATGATAGAAACTTTAATAAAAATGACGGTTTTTCGTCAGAAATAAAAATTAATAGTCACGGTCTTGTTTCCGTTTCTTTAACCTATAAGGACGCAAGGGCTCTAGCAATAAGAAACAATATTGTGGGTTATCAGTCTCTTCCCCCAGGTATAGCTAAAAATTTAGTTCGAGGAAAACCGCTTCCTCCAGGGATCATGAAAAAAGCAATTCCAAGTAATATGCTAAATCAGTTACCTTATTATCAAGGGTATGAATGGAAAATAGTAGGGAATGATTTAGTATTGGTCGCGATTGGAACATCAATAATCGCAGCAGTTATTAACCATGTGTTTGATTAATATATTTTCTTTTATTCTTTTAACTCAATAGGGCTTACCTATTTCTCTTTAAATGAGATCCCTCTTTGAAGTGAGAGACGATTAGGTTTATTGGTGGTCACTATTTTCTATAAGAAAAGCCTATTACGGTGACAGAGTAATAGGATGATTCATCTTTTGTCACTCTTTGCGTAAAATTTATCATAAATCGCATATTCCTATTCATTTTCATAGATTCTTTATAGTATTTTATCTAAAAAATTGGGTAAAAATGCGTCTTATATATTTTTGTTTAAGTGTTTTAATCTGAATAAGTGGATATTTGAATTTGATTAATGTTACTTTTATGTGAACGAATTAACATCGTGTTGAAGATTTGCTATGCTGATACCCCTTAGCTGGGCATAATTTCACAACCACTTATGTTTTATGCGAGCAAAAGATCCTCTGACCTGGCATCCTATAGACAGGGTGCAGACAGCCGGGTTATACAAAATGACAAAGAAGCGAGGAGACAGTCGTGCTAGAAGAATACCGTAAGCACGTAGCAGAGCGTGCAGCTGAAGGTGTCGTTCCAAAACCTCTCGATGCCACACAAACAGCCGCACTTGTTGAGCTATTAAAAAATCCCCCTAAAGGTGAAGAAGAATTCCTTCTTGATTTAATTGTTAACCGCGTTCCACCCGGAGTTGATGAAGCTGCCTATGTTAAGGCGGGTTTTTTAACTGCCCTCGCGAAAGGCGAAACCACATCACCCCTTATCTCGCCAGAAAAAGCCGTTGAATTATTAGGTACTATGCAAGGTGGCTATAATATTCATGCTTTAATTGAATCTCTGGATAACGATAAATTAGCTCCAATTGCAGCTAAAGCACTTTCTCATACCTTATTGATGTTTGATAACTTCTATGATGTTGAAGAAAAAGCCAAAGCAGGCAATGTGTATGCTAAACAAATTATGCAATCTTGGGCTGATGCAAAATGGTTTTACTGAGCGCCCAGAATTAGCAGAAAAAATTACGGTTACCGTATTTAAAGTCACTGGTGAAACCAATACCGATGACTTATCTCCCGCACCTGATGCTTGGTCTCGTCCAGATATCCCTTTACATGCTTTAGCGATGTTAAAAAATGCGCGCGAAGGGATTGAACCTGATCAACCAGGTAGCGTTGGCCCTATCAAACAAATTGAAGCATTAAATAAAAAAGGTTTCCCGCTGGCTTATGTCGGTGACGTTGTAGGGACTGGCTCTTCTCGTAAATCAGCAACCAACTCTGTACTTTGGTTTATGGGGGGATGATATTCCATTCGTTCCTAATAAACGGGGAGGGGGGGTTGTGCTCGGAGGTAAAATTGCGCCTATCTTCTTTAATACTATGGAAGATGCTGGGGCATTACCTATCGAAGTTGATGTTTCTAAATTAAATATGGGTGATGTCATTGATATTTACCCATATAAAGGTGAAATCCGTAGCCATGAAACGAATGAGTTACTGGAAACCTTTGAATTGAAAACAGACGTATTAATTGATGAAGTTCGTGCAGGGTGGTCGTATTCCTCTGATTATCGGCCGTGGTTTAACCACTAAAGCCCGTGAATCATTAGGTTTACCTGCAAGTACGTTGTTCCGTCATGCTAAACTATTGAAGACAGTAACCGTGGTTTCTCTTTAGCGCAGAAAATGGTCGGTCGTGCTTGCGGTCGTGCTGGTATCCGTCCAGGTGAATATTGTGAGCCGAAAATGACGTCTGTGGGCTCTCAGGATACAACAGGTCCAATGACGCGTGATGAGTTAAAAGACCCTTGCCTGTCTAGGTTTCTCTGCTGATTTAGTGATGCAATCGTTCTGTCATACCGCTGCGTATCCAAAGCCTGTGGATGTTACAACGCATCATACCTTACCTGATTTTATTATGAACCGTGGTGGTGTCTCTTTGCGTCCAGGCGATGGTATTATCCACTCATGGTTAAACCGTATGTTGTTACCTGATACCGTCGGTACAGGTGGTGACTCACATACTCGTTTCCCTATTGGTATCTCATTCCCAGCAGGTTCTGGTTTAGTGGCTTTTGCTGCAGCTACCGGGGTAATGCCATTAGATATGCCAGAATCTGTTCTAGTGCGTTTTAAAGGCAAAATGCAACCAGGTGTGACATTGCGTGATTTAGTTCATGCTATTCCTTATTACGCTATTCAAGATG